>LJDB01000086.1 GCA_001983455.1 Candidatus Epulonipiscium fishelsonii | reverse complement strand
ACCATTAAAATTATTCCCTCGGAGGCTTACATAATATACTTAAAGCTATAAGCTTTTTTGAACCCCAGGCCTAGCCTGGGGTTTTCATTATACAATAAAAAACCGTACGTTCAACAAGAACATACGGTTTTTTTTCTTACACTGGGTAAGCTTTATTTTCTTTGTCTGATGAAGCTGGGTCAACTTTTGTTTGTTGAGCTTCTCTATATTCAAAGAAGTCTGTAGCAACTTGTGGGAACAACGCATATGATAACACGTCTTCTTCTTGTTGAGAATATCTTGAAACTTCTTTTTTAAGTTTTTCTAATTCTGGCTCAATCAAATCAGCAGGACGGCATGAAATACGTGAGTCATTTCCAATTACTTTTTGAACAATTTCATCAGAAATAGGCAACATAGTTTTTCCATATTCACCTTTTACAATACCTTTAGCTTCTTTTGAAACCATTTTATATCTTTCACCAGCAAGTACATTAAGCACTGCTTGGTTACCAACAATTTGGCTAGTTGGTGTAACTAGTGGAATAAATCCAAAGTCAGCTCTAACACGTGGAATTTCTTGAAGAACATCATAGAATTTATCTTCTGCACCTTGTTGTTTAAGTTGAGAAACAAGGTTTGATAACATTCCTCCAGGAACTTGATAACGAAGAGTGTTGATATCCACTCCAAGCATTTTTGTGTTCATTAATCCACTTGCAATTGCTTTTTCTCTCATTGGTCTAAAGTATTCAGCAATTTCACTAAGAATGTCTAGGTTAATTCCTGTGTCATACCCTGTGCCTTGGAAAGTTTTTACTAGAACTTCTGTTGCTGGTTGAGATGTACCCATAGCAAATGGAGACATTGCAGTATCGATAATATCGCATCCTGCTTCAACAGCTTTTAAGTAAGTCATAGCAGCAATACCACTTGTGTAGTGGTTGTGTAATTGAATTGGAATTTTAACTGCTTTTTTAAGAGCACCAATTAATTTTTCAGCTTCATAAGGAACTAGCAACCCAGCCATGTCTTTAACACAAATTGAGCTTGCTCCAAGAGCTTCAATGTTTTTAGCAAGTTTCATATAATATTCAAGAGTGTGAACTTCACTTATTGTATAAGAAATAGCAATTTGAGCATGCCCTTGTTCTTTGTTAGCTGCTTTAACTGCTCTTTCAAGATTTCTAATATCATTAAGTGCATCAAATATACGGATTACATCAATACCGTTTGCGATACTTTTTTGAACAAAGTAGTCAACAACGTCATCAGCATAGTGGCGATATCCAAGGATATTTTGTCCTCTAAAAAGCATTTGTAGTTTTGTTTTTGGAGCACCTTGTCTAATTTTTCTTAGTCTTTCCCATGGATCTTCTTTAAGGAAACGTAGACATGCATCAAATGTTGCCCCGCCCCATACTTCCATTGCATAAAAACCTGCATCATCCATTTTGCTTAAGATTGGTAACATTTCCTCCGTAGTCATACGTGTTGCAATCAAAGATTGGTGTGAGTCACGTAGTGTAGTATCCATAATTTTAACTGGTTTTGGCACGGGTTTTAATGTTTGTGCTGGTGCTGGTTTTGTTTCTGATTTTGCCATTATTAATATGCCTCCCTTTTATTCATGATAAGTAGAAAAGACTGATAGCCGTTTCTACTTATTAATATTTGTAAAATTTCTTATTACTAAAGTCAACACTCTATATATTAATAGTTTGTGCTAACATATATTAATGTGCATAAATTGAAAGTACAACTCCTGCTGCTATTGCTGAACCAATAACTCCTGCTACGTTTGGTCCCATTGCATGCATTAATAAGAAGTTGCTTGGGTTTTCTTTTTGCCCTACTTTTTGTACAACACGTGCTGCCATTGGTACAGCTGAAACTCCTGCTGCTCCAATTAATGGATTTACTTTTCCACCACTCATTTTGCACATGATATTTCCAAATAGTACTCCTGTTGTTGTACCAATAATAAATGCAAATAAGCCTAATGCTAAAATTCCTAAAGTTTGCATTGATAAGAATTTTTCTGCACTAGTAGAAGCCCCTACGCTTAGTCCTAATAAAATCGTGATGGTTGACATCATAGCATTACTTGCAACGTCTGCAAGACGGTTAGTTGCTGCTACTTCTTTTAATAGGTTACCAAACATAAGCATTCCCACCAAAGTCCCTGCTGAAGGTAACAATAAAGAAACTGAAATTGTTACAACAATTGGGAATACAATTTTTTCTGTTGATGAAACAGGTCTTAATTGTTCCATTTTAATTTTACGTGTTTCAGGTGTTGTAAACATTTTCATAATTGGTGGTTGGATAACTGGTACCAACGCCATATATGAATATGCTGAAACTGCAATTGCCCCTAGTAAATCTGGAGCTAGTTTTGTCGCAACAAATATAGAAGTTGGACCGTCTGCCCCTCCGATAATACCAATAGCTGATGCTTGCTCAGGAGTAAATCCTAATAATAATGCTCCTAAAAATGCAACGAAAATACCAATTTGAGCTGCTGCTCCAAGTAATAAACTTTTTGGGTTAGCAATAAGTGGACCGAAGTCTGTCATTGCTCCAACGCCTATGAACACTAATGGTGGATAGATACCTAAATCTTTACCTTTTCCTATGTAGTATAATAGTCCCCCCGGTTCCATTTTCCCAGTAACTTCATTCATCATTTCTGGATTTGTAATGCCTACTGCTGGTAAGTTTACCATCAACATACCAAATGCAATTGGAATAAGTAGTAATGGTTCAAAACCTTTAGCAATCCCTAAATATAATAGCACACAAGCAATTAAAATCATTAATAAATAACCAAAGTTAAGCTGTGCCAATCCTGAGTCTGCAATAAATTGTGTGATGGATTGTATAAACATATATATCCTCGCCCTCCCCTTATAGAGTTTTTTCTCTATCATGATAATGGAAAAATAACATAAGCTTTTTTATCTTTATCTAATTAAGCAATTGTTATAATTACATCGTTTGCTTCAACTGCAGCACCTTTTTGAGCAACAATAGCTGCTACTTTTCCTGATGCAGATGCAAAAATTTCATTTTCCATTTTCATAGCTTCAAGAACAGCAACCAAATCTCCTTCTTTAACTGCTTGCCCTTGTGTTACTTTAATATCAACAATTTTTCCTGGCATTGGAGCCACAACTTTAGTTCCTGCAACAGCTGCTGCTGGTGCTTTTGGTGCTGGTGCCGCTGGTGCTGCAATTGCTTTTTTTGGTGCACTAGCTATAACTGGTGCTACTGATTGGCCTGCTCCAATTTCTTCAACATCTACTTCATAACTGTTTCCATTAACTACTACTTGAAATTTTCTCATATATAAATCCTCCTGTAATATTTAAATTATCTATGTCTTTCAACACGTCTTAATGAACGAACTTGCAATTTATCAGTCGTTGTTCCTAATGATGCTGCTATTGTTGCAACAATAACTGCTACCAATTCTAAATCGTCAACCATTGCTTCTTCCACTGGTTCAATTGCAGTTGGTTGAGCAACTGCTGGCGCTGGTGTTGGAGCTGGAGCATTTTTTTGTTCAAGTTTTGTCACAAGCTTACTTACTAGTTCAATTAAAGCAATAAGTAACATAAGTGCCACAAATACCATTATAACTCCAATAGCAAAGGTATTTAATCCTCCAAGAAAATTACTCATTCTAAACCACCTTTCATGATCAGATTTTTTAAGGTGTATTAATTAATTTTACCATCAAGCATTTCAAACGCTGCTAATACACGTTTTCTTGTTGCTGCTGGTTCAATAATATCATCAATATATCCTCTTGCTGCCGCTGCATATGCTTCGCTATTTTGTGCTTCATACTCTTCAGCAACTTTTGTGTATTCATCTCCATATAATGTACCATCTTTAAGTTCTTTATCATACATAATGTTGATTGCACTTTGTGTAGGCATTACACTAATGTTTGCAGTTGGCCATGCATAAACTACGTCTGCACCAATATGTTTGCTGTTCATAGCTACATAAGCATTTCCGTATGCATTGTTTAAGATTACATTAACTTTTGGAACATTCGCTTTTGCAAAAGCTTCTACAAATTCACTAGTTACTTGTATTATTCCGTTTTGTTCAGTTTGAACTGTTGATTTGAAATGTTCAACATTAGTTAATGTTAAAACTGGTATTCCAAAACTGTTACAGAAATTAACAAATTTTGTTCCTTTTTTCATTGAATCATAGTCTAATCCTACTTCTTTATTAGCTACAACTCCAATTGAAAATCCATCTAGTCTAATGAATCCTTCTGTAATTGTTGTTCCGAAGTTTGGAGCAATTTCAAGATACTCCCCACCATCAGCAATTGCTTTTACAATTGAAGGTACGTCTACATTTTCAAAATCTATTTCATTTAATTCTGGTGATACTCTGTTAAGATCATCTTCACAGTAATATCCAGGAGCTTTTGATTTAGAAGAAGATGGTAAATAAGGAACTAGGTTTCTTACATGTTCAATAACTTCTCCTTCGTTTCCACTATATTGAGCAATTCCTGTTTTTTTAGTGTGAACATCTGCATTAGCAATGTCTTTTACTGTTATATTTTTATCAATTGTATTAGGACTGTTTAAAAACATTTCTGCTTTGTCTTTGTATAGATATACAAAGTCCGCAATTCCAGCAAATACAGCAACTCCACCTTGACATTTACCACTTATAATTGCAATTTGTGGAATAACGCCTTGTGCTTTAGTTGCTTTCATATAAATTTTTCCATAACAATCTAATACGTCCAAACCTTCTTGAATACGTGCTCCTGATGTGCTTAAAAATCCTATAATAGGTGCCCCTATTTTCATCGCCTCATCATAAGCTTTAATAATTTTTGTTGCATGCATTTCACCAATTGTACCGTTCATTACAGTTTCGTCTTGGCTGTAAACATAGACAAGTTGACCCTTTATTGTTCCATATCCGCAAATTACGGCATCTGTAAAAGTGTCTTGATTTTCCATGTTAAATGCTGTACTTCTACTTTTAATAAACGCTCCAATTTCTACAAAACTATTATCATCCAATAAAGCATTTACTCGGTCTCTTGGACTTTTGTTTTGTCCAATAGGTTTTGATGCTTGTTGAATAACTAATCTTTTTGCTTCCAATTCAGTTAATTTTTGCAAAGTACTCATTTAATCCCTCCATTGAAATATTTGTATGTTGAAAAATTTAAATCTTCATATTTATTATACTAGTTTTTTCAGAATTTAACAAGTCTTTTTTATAAATTACTGTTATTATGTACAAAAAAATTTTTTTCATTTATTTAACATGTTTAACTTTTATTTTGTAAATTTCTTTTTTAGCCAAAAATTTATCTTTAAATTGATTATTTGTTTCAGAAAATGAGTATACTATAAATGTTATTTGGCTAACAATCTCTACGGGTTTGTATATATTGTACTTGCTATTAATCTATATTATGTGGAAATTCTTAATGAGATAAAATATCATCAAAAACGCCTTAAAATATATAAATACTACTAGTTTCATAGTAAGAAAAAAAACTTATGCTACTCCTGTGCCACTGAAATTATTACTTAAATCTTGGTATATAGTAAAAATTATAATAAAAACATATTACGCTATATTAACAACATATAAATAATTATACATATTTTTTAGAATATTCAATTTAAGACATAAATTATCATATTTATTTCAAAGATTTAATAGCACAAATCGTATAGCTACCTTTTAAAACTTATGTATAGTAATAGTACTTTGAAATAGCAGTAATTAAATTTGATTATTATATGGTTGTACAGGAACGAAGTTTATAAGTACATTATATATTTCCTTATAATAAGGTTTTACATTATTATAAATATGTTTTTACATTTTATAATAAAAATTTAATAAGTTTATTTTTTAAAAAGTACTCTGACAATGTAAGTTGGAAAAGCTATTGTCATATATTGATTAGTAACAGCTGTATAGAGGTGAGGACCATGGGTAAATATACATTGACAACAATTAACTGCTTTAATGAACTTAAGAAAAATCTAGAGAAAAATAATATTGATGTTATAGTTAAAAAAGTTGATAATAGATATAACTATATTTTAGAAGAAAACATTTCGCTAAAAACCCTAGTTGAAATAGTTTGTGATGTTATCCAAGAAAAAGTAGGAAATAGTTTTACAACAAAATATTTAGCAAATCACTACGAATTAACTTCTGAAGAAAAAGAAAAAATAAAAGTGATTTTTCTTGAAAGTGCTTGTATAAAAAAAACTGAAGGTGCATCATATGTATCTCACTATTTATTATATTTGCCTATTTTTGAATTTCTAGAAGAAAATTTTTATTTAGATATTGATGGTTGGATTAAATTTAGAATACAAAAATATAAATTGATTTTAGGAGATATTTTAGAACAAACTATTTATGATTATGATATGAATAGTAATTATTTGCAATGGCTATATTTTTTAAGAGAAATACACTTTTCTCAAGAACTTAGAGAAGATTTTATTCATATGATATTCACAGCTAACACTATAGAACTTTATAATGAAGAACAAGAAAAATTAGATATTTATGAACGAATTAAAGAATTTGATGAAGAAATTCTTTTGGAAGAAGATTTGATTATGAATTTATTGATTAATCTCTCTCCAAAAACTATTCTTTTACATGATAAAAATCTTTATAAAAATCAAAGCTTTGTGATTACATTAGAAGAAATTTTTGAAAATCAAATTGGATATTGCTTTGATTGTAGTGTTTGTTTTAGAAAAGACCTATAATTAAAATACACCTTAATTTTAGGCTATTTTGTATAACAGATATAAATTTTGGTTATAATTTTACTTAACTGCTGTAAGTAAAAGATACACTTAAAAGACAATGCAGAAGGCATGTTTATGGGCAAGAACTCACATGATTAAAGTCAAGGGGGTTCTTGTCTTATATTAATAGAGAAAGAGAGGATAGTGAGGAAGAATTCTTACTAAATTTTATGGTTAATATTATTCTTAAAGATGGAACAAAAAAAGAGTACGACAAGGGGACTAGTGTTTTAGAAGTTGCTCAAAACCTAAGTAGTGGACTTGCTCGTGTGGCATGTGCTGGAAAAATCGATGGAGAATTAGTGGACTTAAGAATTCCTTTAAATGATGATTGTAATCTTGAAATTTTAACTTTTGAAGATGATGGTGGAAAATGGGCGTTTAGACATACTGGAGCCCATATTTTGGCTCAAGCTGTAAAAAATCTATATCCAGATGTAAAGCTTGCAATCGGCCCTGCAATTCAAACAGGATTTTACTATGACTTTGATATAGATAAGCATTTCACAGAAGAAGATTTAGCAAACATTGAAGATGAAATGAAAAAAATTGTCAAAGCTAAATATGACATAGAAACATTTACTTTATCGAAAGAAGAAGCTTTAAAATTAATGGCTGATGAGCCTTATAAAATAGAATTAATCAATGATTTACCTGAAGGTGAAATAATTAGATTTTATAAACAAGGTGATTTTGTAGATTTATGTGCGGGCCCTCATTTGCTAAATACAAAAGCTTTTGAAGCATTCAAACTTCTTTCAACTGCCGGAGCATATTGGAAAGGTAGTGAAAAAAATAAAATGCTATGTAGGATTTATGGCACAGCATTTTCTAAAAAAGCAGATTTAAAAGCTTATTTGGAGAGAATTGAAGAAGCTAAAAAACGAGATCATAGAAAATTAGGTAAAGAACTAGAGTTATTTGTTATTATGGATGAAGGCCCTGGCTTCCCGTTCTTTTTACCAAAAGGAATGTTACTAAAGAACAATCTTATTGAGTATTGGAGAGAATTACACCAAAAAGCAGGATACAAAGAAATTTCTACTCCTATTATTTTAAATAAAGAATTGTGGTTGACAAGTGGACATTGGGAGCATTATCGTGAAAATATGTACACTACTATAATTGACGAAATGGATTTTGCAGTAAAACCCATGAATTGTCCTGGATGTATGCTAGTATATAAATCAAAACTTCATTCCTACAAAGATTTACCTCTTAGAATGGGTGAGTTAGGACTTGTTCATAGGCATGAACTTTCTGGTGCATTACATGGATTGATGCGTGTACGAAACTTTACTCAAGATGATGCACATATTTTTATGTTGCCAAACCAAATTAAAGCTGAAATAGAAAATATTATGAAGTTGATTGATGAAGTTTATAACGCCTTTGGATTTAAATATAGAGTTGAAATTTCTACTAAACCAGAAGATAGCATTGGAGAAGAATCAGTTTGGGAAACAGCTACGCAATCCCTTATTGATGCAATGACAGAACTAGGCTATGACTATAAAATTAATGAGGGTGACGGTGCATTCTATGGACCTAAAATTGATTTTAAACTTGAAGACAGCCTGGGACGTACTTGGCAGTGTGGAACAATTCAACTAGACTTTCAACTTCCAGAGCGTTTTGAGCTTGAATACATTGGTTCGGATGGAGAAAAACATAGACCAGTTATGATTCACCGTGTTGTTTTTGGTAGTATTGAAAGGTTTATTGGTATTATTACAGAACACTTTGCAGGTGCTTTTCCAACATGGCTTGCTCCTGTTGCTGTAAAAGTTTTACCTATTTCTGATAAATATGCAGAGTATGCAAACAATGTGGCAGACCAGCTTAATGAAAAAGGAATAAGAGCAGAAATTGATTATAGGACTGAGAAAATCGGGTATAAAATACGTGAGGCACGTATGGAAAGAGTTCCTTATATAGTTGTAGTAGGGCTTGAAGAGCAGGAAACAAATACTGTTTCAGTAAGAAGTAGACAAAAAGGTGAAGAAGGAAGTTTCCCTTTGAATGAATTTATTAATCGTGTCGAATCTGAAATTAACACAAGATTTAACTACCACACCAATATTACCAACGAATTTTCAAAGTAATATTTGATAATATAAGAAGTTCACGACAAAGCGTGAACTTCTTATATCGGAATAATTTGTAATTAGTCTTGATAAGTAGAATAAAAAAAGATATTGCTCTATCGAAAATGCAATATCTTTTAATGGAAGTTTAAGACTTGTTGAAATTAATTCCAACAAATTTAAACTTATTAAACATACTACACACAAAAAAGCTTTTCAATTAGTTTATCAAAATAACTTTTTTTTACAAAAATAATACGTTTAATTTACAAGATATGACCTAAAATTTAATTTGTTTACGTCTTCTTAGGCTTGAGCAGTTGTTATAAACTAAACTTAATAGTTTAATCCAGTACCATTTCCTACGCCTGGTCCAGTATAAACTCCATCTACTCCATATCCATTTGTATATCCATTATAAGTTTCATAATATTCATCACCATAACCATCGTAATAGTCTACTCCGTACCCATCCGTTGTTGAATCATACCCAGCAGCACAACCTACGAAAGACATAGCACCTATAAGACCTAAAGCTAATATCAATGCTCTTTTCATATTAATTGCTCCTTTTTTATAAAAGTTATAAAATTAGTATGAGCAAATTCTTTCTTTTTATACTAAAAGTTTTCTGCTTTAATTATCCAAATTTCCGAATTGTTTGTGAATTGCATTGGCTGCTTGTTTTCCAGCTCCCATAGCAAGAATTACTGTTGCTGCACCTGTTACAACGTCACCACCAGCATAAACGCCTTCTTTACTAGTAGCCATTGTTTCTTCATTTACAATAATTCCACCCCATTTTTGAGTTTCCAAGTTTGGAGTAGTCATCCTAATTAATGGATTAGGGCTTTGGCCAATTGCAACAATTACTGTTGACATTTCAATCTCAAAAATACTATCTTTTTTCTCAACTGGACTTCTTCTTCCAGAAGCATCTGGTTCTCCAAGTTCCAT
Source organism: Candidatus Epulonipiscium fishelsonii (assembly GCA_001983455.1). Lineage (GTDB taxonomy): Bacteria > Bacillota > Clostridia > Lachnospirales > Cellulosilyticaceae > Epulopiscium_A. The sequence goes on along the minus strand of LJDB01000086.1, from coordinate 5,498 downwards.
TTCTACACATTTAATTCCTGTAACCCATCCATCTTTACCTATAATTTCTACAGGATTACATAACAATTTAAAGATAATTCCTTCTTCTTTTGCATGATGAACTTCTTCTATTCTTGCAGGTAACTCATTTTCACCACGTCTATAAATAATATAAACTTCTTTAGCTCCCAATCTTTTAGCTGTTCTTGCAGCATCCATTGCAACATTTCCGCCACCTACAACTGCAACTTTATCCCCAACAAATACAGGAGTTGGACTGTCTGGGAAATTGTACGCTTTCATTAAATTTACACGTGTTAAAAATTCATTTGCAGCAAAAACTCCATTTAGATTTTCACCATTAACTCGCATAAACCTTGGCAGACCTGCACCACTTCCAACAAATATAGCTTCATATCCTTGTGCTTTTAATTCGTCAATAGTAACACTACGACCAACAATAACATTCTTTTCAATTTTAACTCCAAGGTTAATTACCTTTTGAAGTTCTTTTTCCACTAGTGCTTTTGGTAATCTAAATTCTGGTATACCATAAACTAGAACTCCACCTAATTTATGAAGGGCTTCAAACATAGTAACTTGATAACCTTTTTTGGCAAGTTCTCCTGCACAAGTTATTCCAGCAGGACCAGAACCAATTACTGCAACTTTTTGAGGTCTTGCTAGTGGTTTTTCAACTTTACTATCGTTTTTTTGCATTTTATAATCTGCTACAAATCTTTCCAATCGTCCAATCGCTACAGATTCACCTTTTTTAGCACGAATACACTTGCCTTCACATTGATTTTCTTGTGGGCAAACACGTCCGCATATAGCAGGAAGAGCATTTTCACTAGTAATTATATCATAGGCACCATCAAAGTTACCTTGTTTTACTTCTTGTATAAATTCAGGAATTGGTACATTTACAGGACATCCAGCTACACAAAATTGTTGTTTGCAGTTTAAGCAACGCTCAGCTTCTTCCATAGCCATTTCTTTTGTATATCCTAGAGTTACTTCATTAAAATTTTTGTTTCTAACATCTGGTTCTTGTTCAGGCATTGGAACTTTTGTTAAACTATTATTCATTACTTACGTACCTCCCCTGTTAAATTACAAATATGACTTTCTTCCTTCTTATACATAGTTTGACGTTTCATAGCTTCATCAAAATCTACACCATATCCATCAAAGTCTGGTCCATCTATGCAGGCAAACTTAGTTTTTCCATCTACTGTTACTCGGCAACAACCGCACATACCCGTACCATCAATCATAATAGGATTTAATGAAACCATTGTTTTTATATTAAGAGGTTTTGTTACATCAACAACTGCTTTCATCATAATTAATGGGCCAATTGCAATAACTTCGTCATAAACATTTCCTTTTTCAAGTAATTTTTTTAAAATATCTGTAACAAATCCTTGTGTTCCTTTTGAGCCATCATTAGTTGCACAATATACATTGTCTGAAATTCCTTTGAATTCTTCTTCAAGAATTACAAATTCTTCTGAACGACCACCTAAAATTACGTCACATTCTACACCTAGCTCTTTAAACTTTTTAATCTGAGGATACAGTGGAGCAGCCCCAACTCCTCCTCCAATTCCCAAAACTCTTTTTTTCTTGTGAATATTACTTTCTACTCCAAGAGGACCTGCAAAGTGTGCCACACTATCTCCAGCTTCTTTTTTTGAAAGTTCTTGAGTTGAATATCCTACAACTTGATATATAATTGATACAGTTCCTTTTTCTCTATCATAATCTTGAATAGTTAAAGGAATACGTTCACTATTTTCGTTAGCACACAAAATAATAAATTGTCCTGGTTCACACTTTGTAGAAACATGAGGGGCATGAATTATCATTTTTTCCACTGTACTATTTAATTTTTTCTTATCTACAATTTTATACACCTATTTCACTCCTTAATAATATATAAAAAGACGAGCGAACCTCGCCTTCTCATCAATATTTAACTATATTTTAATTATTCACTTCTGTTCCATAATAGCAAGCTTTAAATAATTCTTCCATTTGTTCTGGAGTGATGCTTCTTGGGTTTGAACCTGTACAAGCGTCAGCAATTGCATTTATTGCTATCTCTGCAAGCTTTTCTAAAAATTCTTTTTCATCGATTCCAAATTCTTTTATTGTTCTAGGAATATTTAATTTTATATTACATTCATCAATTTTTGCACATAGTTTTTCAATTAATTCTTTATCTGATTTTCCAGTTATGCCTACACTTTTAGCAATTTCAGCGTATCTTTCAGGTGCCTCTTTTGCATTGTATTTAATTACAAATGGTAAATACATTGCGTTTGCACAACCATGTGGAATGTGTCCACCTGAGAATACTGCTCCAGTTTTGTGTGCCATAGAATGGACTATTCCAAGTAATGCATTTGAAAATGCCATACCTGCTAGACATTGTGCATAATGCATGTTTTCTCTTGCTTTCATATCTTCATTATAAGAAGCTTCAATGTTGTCAAATACCATTTTAATAGCTTTTAACGCTAGTGGATCAGTAAATGGAGAATTTGCTGTTGATACATAAGCTTCAATTGCATGTGTTAAAGCATCCATTCCTGTATAAGCAGTTAATGTTTTAGGCATAGTTTCTGCTAGTGCTGGATCTACAATAGCGATGTCTGGAGTGATATTAAAATCTGCAAGAGGATATTTTATTCCTTTTTCGTAATCTGTAATTACAGAAAAAGCTGTAACCTCTGTTGCTGTTCCAGATGTTGAAGGGATTGCAATAAATTTAGCTTTTTGTCTTAATTCAGGTAAACCAAAAGGTATGATAGCTTGCTCAAACGTAAAGTCTGGGTATTCATAAAAAATCCACATAGCTTTTGCTGCATCAATTGGAGAACCTCCACCAATTGAAACAATCCAATCTGGTTGAAATTTTCTCATAGCTTCTGCACCCTTCATTACTGTTTCAACAGATGGGTCAGGCTCTACATTTTCAAATAATTCAACTTCCATTCCTGCTTCTTTAAGGTTGTTTACCACTTTGTCAAGGAACCCAAATCTTTTCATTGAGCCTCCACCAACAACAACAATGGCTTTTTTTCCTTTAATCGTTTTTAAAATATCAATAGAATCTTTTCCGTAGTATAAATCTCTTGGTAATGTAAAACGCATTAAATATTCCTCCTAAATTTGCTAAATCCGTTTTCAACGGTTAAACCTATTATAGCATACTCAATATATTATTCAAGACGGTATTTTTCAAATAATAAAATAATTACAAAAAAACTTGGCATTTTAATATATGTCTACACGATTAACATTAAGGACAAAATGCCTTACGACTAATTTCTACATATATTAAAGTAGAAATATGTTTATAGAGGTGAAAATATGTGTTCAATATGTGGTATTGTTGATTTTAAAAATAAATTAGCAGTAAATGCAAATATAGCAAAAGAAATGGGAGCTACTTTAATTCACAGAGGGCCCGACCAACAAGGTATATTTGTAAACAATGAAGTTGCACTCCAACACAATAGACTTGCCATTATGGATATTGAAAGAGGGTTGCAGCCTATGACACGTACCGTAGGTGGCAAGTCTTATACAATAGTATATAACGGGGAAATCTATAATACACCTGAGTTAAGAAAAGAACTTGAAAGTAAGGGAATAAATTTTGAAACACATTGCGATACAGAAGTGGTTTTATATACTTATATTGTATATAAAGATAATTGTGCCAGCAAGTTGAATGGTATTTTTGGTTTTGTAATATATGATGAATTTGAAAGTAAAGTTTATATTGCAAGAGACAGATTTGGTATTAAACCACTATTTTTTTCAAAAGTTAATACTACTTTTTTATTTGGTTCAGAAATAAAATCTTTATTAAAACATCCACAAGTAAGTCCAAAGATTGACAAAGAAGGAATGTGGCAATTATTATATTTAGCTCCAAATAAAATTGCTGGAACCAGTGTATTTAAAGATATTTATGAAGTAAAGCCAGCATATCATGGATATTTTAAAGAAAACTCACTAACTTTAGAGCCATATTGGAAATTGGAAGCAAAAGAATTTGTTGGAAATAGAGAAGAAGCAATTGAAACAACAAAATATTTATTAACAGATGCTATAAAACGCCAACTAGTTTCAGATGCACCACTAGCTACATTTCTTTCTGGTGGAATTGACTCATCAATTATAAGCTCTGTTGCATCCAGACACTATAAAGAAAATAACCAAGTATTAAATACATATTCTTTTGAATATGAAGGCAATAAAGATAACTTCCACAATACACTGTTTCAGCCACAAAAGGATGATGAATTTGCAGTGTATCTTGCAAAATACTTAGGCACAAATCACACTATACTAACAGCTACAACAAATCATATTGTAAATTATTTAACAGACGCTACTTATTTTAAAGATGTTCCAGGAATGGCAGATATCGATTCGTCTTTATTGTATTATTGTAGAGAAGTTAAGAAAGCTCATACGGTATCACTTTCTGGAGAATGTGCAGACGAAATTTTTGGAGGGTATCCTTGGTTTTATCGTGAAGAAATGCTTTCAAAAGGATTTTTCCCTTGGATACATGCCCCGCATAAACGCCCTAGTTTATTTAATGAAGATATGATAAAACCAAAAGCAGGATTTGACTTTATGCAAGAAATATATTTGAAAAGCTTGAAAGAATGTCCTGTATTAGATACTGATACAAAATCAATGCGTCAAAGCCGAATTGGCACTTGGCTTTCTACAAACTATTTTATGACTTCTCTTCTTGACAGAAAAGATAGGATGAGTATGGCTAGTGGTCTTGAAGTTCGTGTTCCTTTTGCAGACCATAGAATTTTAGAATATGTATATAATGTTCCTTGGGAAATTAAATTTGAAGGAAATGTTGAAAAAGCTTTACTAAGAAATGCAATGGCTGACTATTTGCCAGACCTAATTTTACATCGCAAAAAAAGTCCTTATCCAAAAACACATAATCCTCAGTACGAAAAATGCGTTATTGAAATATTACAAACAGCTTTACAAAATAAAGCGTCCCTTTTGAGCCAATTAATCAACCCAACAGAAATAGACGAACTTATCCAATGCGATAATGTAACGTGGTTCGGACAATTAATGAGTAAACCGCAACTAATTGCTTGGCTTATACAACTAGATTATTGGTTTGAAAAATATAATATTGAACTAGTATAATAGCACTCATGTTATGAGCAAAAGACTTGTAACATGAGTTCTTGATATATATTTGGGTTGTCGACAAAAAAATCATAATATATAATTTAACCATTTGTGCTAGTTAAACATTTTAGTACTTCAATATAAATGGCAATGTAATATTGCAGGCAACCATTAGAATTAATCGTGTATATAAAATGCACATTCATGCATAATTATGCATTTTGGAGTAATATCAATTATATAGGATGTAATTCACTAGTGAGAAGAAATATACTAGGGTATTTTGCCAATTGTATTTTGTTCGATATAGGTATATACTT
>LJDB01000085.1 GCA_001983455.1 Candidatus Epulonipiscium fishelsonii | reverse complement strand
TCCAAAGATATATATTTAGATAGATTGTTGGAATTTAGCTCCGCTAAACTAGGTGGAATAATATTGGAAATAAACCTAGAGATGCAAAACTCCAGAAGACAGAACGAAATTGACCGTGAAATAGTTTATATAGGAAGAATCTTTGGAGAGTATACACCTAACTCTGAGGAAAAAGATAAAAAGAATATCTACAACATAGAGAATAAGAAAGCTAGGTGTGTATGGTTTTACTTGATGGGAACCAATAAGTTTGCTCCCACTGAATATAAAGGCCTTCCAATTGTAACAAAACAATTGACAGAAAAGGAAACTCAACGCACACTCGATCATTTACAAATTGTAAGTGTATATATGTCAAACTATAAAAAGCTAAATAAAAACTATAAGCATACACGAAAATTTGTAGAATTTTTATTAAATCCAAGTAAATGTGTGCTTTCCACAGATATAGAATTAAAGGAGCTAGGAACTGCATTTAAAAACACAGTACAAGGAAAGGGGAATTTAAGTATGAATGCAATTGAAGCTATGTATGAACGAGAAATAATCGAACAGGAATATAAAGAAGTTATTTTGAAAAATAAAGAGCTTTCTACTGAACATAAAGCAGCTGTTACTAAAATTAAAGAACTTTCTACTGAAAACAAAAAAGTTGTTACTAAAAATAAAGAACTTTCTACCGAAGTTAAAGAACTTAAAGAAAAACTAAAATTATATGAGCAATTGGTGAAACAGAATAAAGAATAATATACTAGATATAAATTTATAAGAACACCTGTGACTTTAGTCATGGGTATTTTTTCATTCCTAAAATTTAAAATGTTTGACTTTGGCTTTATAAAGAACAAAAGGCTAAAGTATTTATATAAAATAATTGACATCTAGATTTTATTATATTAGAATATATATATATACCACAAATAAATTTAGTTGATTTTATAGTATTTAAAAATTTAGGAGGTAAAAATTTTGAAATTCAAACGTATATTAGCAGGAATTTTATTTTCAACAATGGCATTATCACTAGGGGGATGTGGAGGAGCTGAGGCAGAAACAAATGAGAATGGAGAAAAAATATTTAATTTAAAACTAGGACATAACATGGCAGAAGATCATGCCGTACATACTGGAATGTTAGCATTTGCTGAAGATGTTGAGACAAGAACAAATGGAAGTGTAAAAATAACAATAATACCAAATGGCACACTTGGTAGTGAAACAGATATGATTTCACAAATTCAAAATGGGGCACTAGACTTTGCTAAAGTTCCTGCTGCAATTCTAAGCAACTTTAGTGATTTATATGATGCTTATTCCGTACCATATGTGTTTAATAACCAAGAACACTATTATAAAGTAATGGATGGTCCTATTACACAAGAGATTTTTGAAGCAACTGCAGAAGATGGGTTTATTGGTATAACTTGGCTAGACTCTGGTGCACGTTCTTTCTACACTGCTGATACAGCAATTCGTACACCTGAAGATTTAAAAGGTCTAAAAATTCGTACTTTAGATAATCAAATGTCTATTGATATGATGACAGCTCTTGGAGGTTCTGCAACTGTTATGGGATACAGTGAAATTTACACTGGATTGCAACAAGGCGTTGTTGATGGAGCTGAAAATAACATAACTGCACTACGTGACCATGGTGAAGTGGCAAAAATTTATTCGTTTGATGAACACACACGTATACCAGATGTTGTAGTTTTTTCTTCAAAAGTTTGGAATGAAATGTCTGCTGAACAACAAGCTGCTTTGAAAGAAGCTGGAAAACAAACTAGTGAGGATTATAAAGTAGCTTGGAAAGCATTTGAAGATGAAGTGCTTGAGATGGCTGTAAATGATTTTGGTGTGGAGTTTGTAAAAGACGTTGATATACCAGCATTTCAAGCAGCAGTTCAACCAATTTATGAAGATTTAAAAGCAAACAATCCAGAAGTATATGCAATTGTTGAAAGAATTCAAGCAGAAGCACAATAGATTTATACATGGGTACAGGCGAACGATGTTCGCCCGCTGACCTAACTATAAAAAGGAGGGGAAATATGAAAAAGATAGATAAAATTATAGATGATGTTATGCGTGCAATCATGGCCATAAGTATGTTGTCACTAGTTGCAGGAGGATTTTGGCAGATATTTACAAGATGGGTATTAAATGATCCATCTACTGTAACAGAAGAGTTTATGAGATATATGCTTATTTGGGCAAGCATGATAGGTTCGGCTTATTGTTTTTATACAGAGCAACATTTATCTTTAGATTTATTTAAAAATAAAATGACTGGTAAAGTAAGTGTAGCCAACAAAATATTTATCGAAATTGCAATTATGTTTTTTATATTATTCACATTTGTATATGGTGGAGGAAGAATGGCTATAAACAGCACTAATGCCTCACCTGTATTGCAATTACCATTTACATTTTTATATTCCGTTTTGCCAATTTCAGGCATATTTATTATATTAGCACGTGGCATGAAATATATTAGTAAATTTAAAGAGCAAGGAGGCAAACAATAGTGGTATTAGAAGCAACTTTAGTTTTATTTGGAGTATTTTTTGTTATGTTGTTTTTAGGTGTTCCAATTTCAGTAGGAATTGGGCTTGCATCAATAGTAACAGCCTTATTTAGCTTTCCGCCAGATGTATTTGCAATTACAGCTGCTCAAAGAGCTTTTTCTGGAATAGATTCCTTTTCACTTCTAGCTTTACCTATGTTTATGCTGGCTGGCAACATTATGAATAAAGGTGGAATTGCCCAACGTTTGGTAAGACTAGCAAGACTTTTTGTTGGCTGGATACCTGGATATTTAGCTTCCACAAATGTACTAGCAAATATGTTTTTTGGGGCAATCTCTGGTTCATCTGTTGCTGCTACTTCGGCAATGGGAAGTATCATGGGCCCTCTTGAGAAAAAAGAAGGCTATGACCCCAACTATTCATCAGCTGTAAACATTTGTTCCGCTCCAACAGGAATTATTATTCCTCCATCTGGCCCGCTTATCTTATATTCCATTACAGCAGGTGGAGTTTCTGTGGCTGCTTTATTTATGGCAGGATATTTACCTGGACTTTTGCTTGGCCTATGCGTAATGGGTGTTGCTATTTTTATAGCTAAGAAAAAAGGATATACAGCATCTACTATAAAAGAAGAAGATTCTGCTTTAAAAATTTTGTGGGATGCAACTCCTTCATTATTTGCTGTTATTTTAGTTATGGTTGGGATATTAAAAGGATGGTTTACAGCCACAGAAGCAGGCGTTGTTTGTGTACTATATTGTGCAGTGTTAGCATTTATTTACCGTGAACTAAAACTTAAAGATTTATATACCATGTTAGCGGACACTATGGTAAGCTCGGCAACAATTCTATTTTTAATTTCAGCTTCAACTATTATGTCATATGTTATGTCATACTCTGGTATTCCAGCTGTTATTAGTGAAGCTTTAATGAGCGTTTCTGATAACAAGTATGTAATATTGCTTATTATGAATCTTTTCCTTCTTGTAATGGGAATGTTTTTAGACTTAACTCCAGCAGTGCTGATTTTCACACCAATATTTTTACCAATTGTTACAAGCATTGGCATGAGTCCAGTACATTTTGGAATTATGTTAATTCTAAATCTAGGCATTGGTTCAGTGACTCCTCCAGTTGGGTCGTGCCTATTTGTTGGATGTCGTGTTGGTGGAGTAACTATTGAGGGAGTAACGAGATATATTGTACCTATTTTTGGAGCAATGGTATGTGCTCTTCTGCTAGTAACATATATTCCACAAATTTCATTGATTGTACCATATTTATTAGGGCTTATACCGACTATGTAAATTTGGAAATAATTTAGTTAAAAGGGAGTGCATAGTAAAATATGTACTCCCTTTTATGTATAGTTGAGAATAATGTATGTTTAAAATAGGGATATAAGTGCTTGAAAGAAATTTGTGCTTAGGGTACAATTTAATTGAATAATATATTTGAAATGGAGGATTTTCTAGTGAAGATATGTAAAAAAGTTTTGGGTGTACAGAGGCAAGGAAGTAATTATATAGTGCATACAAATTGTGCTGATATAAAGATATATTTTTTAACAGACGAAATAATTCGTATACGTGCATCTTTTGATAAAGAATTTGCAGAAGAGTCATATGTGTTATCTCTAACTGCTTGGGGAGATAGATTAGACGAATTATTTAGAGATGAAAGAACTCGTATTGAACCAACAATACCTGAATATGAAGAGAATGATACTCAAGTAATTTTTAGCACTAAAAAAGCTCGACTAGTTATATGTAAAAATCCTATTAATATTATCTTATATGATAATGATCAGAATATTTTATATTCAGATATAGCTGGAAATCCATATACATTAGATGCAAACAATAGAATTAACCACTATACAAAAATAAATATGGAAGATTGCTTCTATGGTTTTGGGGAAAAAGGTGGCAGTCTTAATAAGGCTCAAAAGTATATGCGTCTATCAGCAAAGGATGCAATGGGATATGACCCAGTTGATATTGATTCATTATATAAACATATACCATTTTATATTAAGTTAAATGCCACTAGCAGAAAAGCTGTGGGGCTATTTTATCACAACTTCTATGAGTGTGCTTTTAACATGGGGTGTGAAAAAAGTAATTATTGGCCATATTATTCAACTTGGCAGGCAGATGGTGGAGATATAGATTTATTTTTAATTGTTGGGCCAGAAATAAAAAATATTATAAATAATTATACTAGACTAACAGGCAGACCTGTTTTAATACCAAAACGTGGACTAGGGTATCAAGGTTCATCAATGTTTTATCCAGAACTAGAAAAGGATTGTGATGATGCAGTTCTTGAATTTATAGATACAATCAAAGAAGAAGGCTTTCCTATTGATGGGTTTCACTTATCTTCAGGATATACAAGCTATGAGACAAAACGTTGTGTATTTACTTGGAATACAACAAGATTTAAAGACCCAAAAGAATTTTTCCATGTCATGAACGAAAAAGGAGCTCAATGTGTTCCGAATGTAAAGCCTGGGATTTTAACAATGCACCCATGGTTTGACGAGTTTACTAAAAAAGATGTATGGGTAAAAGATAGTGAAAATCCTGAAGAATATGCTGTTGGAAAATGGTGGGGTGGAGAAGGTGCATTTTGGGACTTCACAAAACCACAAGCTCGTAAATCTTGGAAAGAATACTTAACAGAAAATGTTATTAAAACAGGCACAAACTCTATTTGGAATGATAACTGTGAATATGATAGCTTGATGGATTTAGATGCAGTTTGTGATTTTGATGGAAAAAAAGGAACTATTGGTCAGTTAAAACCTATAATGTCAACACTTATGTGTAAAATGGCCGTTGAAGCTGTTAAGGAAAATAACCCTGATATACGTCCATACGTTGTGTGTAGAAGTGGTAGTGCAGGTATTCAAAAATATGCTCAAACATGGTGTGGTGATAATTTCACATCTTGGAAATCTTTAAAATATAATATACCAACAATTTTGGGAATGGGTCTGTCAGGGTGTCCTGAAGAAGGATCAGATATTGGAGGTTTTTCAGGAAGAGCTCCTGAAGAAGAACTTTTTGTACGTTGGGTTCAACAAGGAATTTTTCAGCCACGCTTTTCAATTCATTCTACAAATACAGATAATACCGTAACCGAACCCTGGATGTATCATAATTCAACCAAATATATTCGAGATGCTATTTTGTTTAGATATCGTATGTTGCCATATTTATATTCCGCACTTTATGAAGCTCATAAAACAGGTTCTCCAATTATGCGTGCATTAGTATATGAGTTCCAAGATGATAAACATTGTTGGAATGAAAGTTTTGAATATATGTTTGGTAAAAATATATTACTAGCAAATGTAATTGAAAAAGGTGCTAAAAATTGGAAAGTATATTTACCAAAAGGATGTAAATGGTACAGTTTTGATAAATTCGAGTGCTATGAAGGTGGACAAGAAATTGAAATCCCCGTAGCAATAGATACTATACCCATGTTTATCCGTGATGGAGCAATTATTCCTATGGCTGGAAATCAAATCATGAATATGGAAAAAGATAAAATTACAAAGCTTCACTTAATTGTAGCACCTAAAGATGTTCAGACGTATATTTTCTATAATGATGACGGATTTACAAATAACTTTGAAAAAGGTGTGTTTTGTAAAACAAACATTAATGTATCAGCAGGAGAACGCACTCAAATTTCTATTAAACGTGAAGGCGAATATGAGGACACCATTAATGATGTAATGATCGAAATAATTGCAAAAGAAAAATCTCCATACTGGATTAATCTTAATGACAAAAAGATTACACATTTTCTAAATCGCAAAAAATTTGAACAAGCAACCGAAGGCTGGTATTATAGTCAAACTAAAAAATCTGTTCTTATAAAATTTGAGAACCCAAAAGATGACTATGACTTAATTATATCATTTGAAATTTTTGATATGATAGGAATGTAATAAATTATATGTAGATATATTGATATATTGTTTTTTATATATTATACTTTAAACATATATCCAAATACCTTATTAAGAACGGGACTTGATGCATTTCAAGTTCCGTTCACAAACACTAGTATATAGGTTGCTTTTACATATCTTGATTTCTGATAAAATTTTTTTTAGCAGGATATAATAATCCTATAGAAATTGCTTTCTACAAAAAAGATACTAGGAGATATAAATGTCAACCAAAAACATTTTAGATACATTAGAAGCACTAGCCATTGATGGTAATAAATTTTATAGAAAAAAAGATGATTTGTGTACTATAATGGGAGCAGGCTGTAAATACTCTATAAAAACCTTGAGTGCAAATAAGGTCAGTATAGATAGCACCAAACCCTTGGCATCAAACTATCTAAAGTTTATATCCCAAACTACAAAGTACTATAAATATGAAGCTAAGGTAAAGGATATATTGAAGGATAAGACTTATCATGTTAAACGGCTACAAGATATTAGTGATGGATTTGGAGTAAGTCCCACAGATGATGGTCTCTTTAAAGATTTTGTGACTAAAAGTATGAAGCTTATCTTACCTGCTATAAGAGAACTCCTAGACATAGACGATTTGGAATATGTTGGGGAACTCGTACAGGGTAAATATGGAGGAAAAGACCAAGGTTCCAAAGATATATATTTAGATAGATTGTTGGAATTTAGCTCCGCTAAACTAGGTGGAATAATATTGGAAATAAACCTAGAGATGCAAAACTCCAGAAGACAGAACGAAATTGACCGTGAAATAGTTTATATAGGAAGAATCTTTGGAGAGTATACACCCAACTCTGAGGAAAAAGATAAAAAGAATATCTACAACATAGAGAACAAGAAAGCTAGGTGTGTATGGTTTTACTTGATGGGAACCAATAAGTTTGCTCCCGCTGAATATAAAGGTCTTCCAATTGTGACAAAACAATTAACAGAAAAGGAAACTCAACGCACACTCGATCATTTACAAATTATAAGTGTATATATGTCAAACTATAAAAAGCTGAGTAAAAACTATAAGCATACACGAAAATTTATAGAATTTTTGTTAAATCCAAGTAAATGTGTGCTTTCAGCAGATATAGAGTTAAAGGAGCTAGGAACTGCATTTAAAAACACAGTACAAGGAAAGGGGAATTTAAGTATGAATGCAATTGAAGCTATGTATGAACGAGAAATAATCGAACAGGAATATAAAGAAGTTATTTTGAAAAATAAAGAGCTTTCTACTGAACATAAAGCAGCTGTTACTAAAATTAAAGAACTTTCTACTGAAAACAAAAAAGTTGTTACTAAAAATAAAGAACTTTCTACCGAAGTTAAAGAACTTAAAGAAAAACTAAAATTATATGAGCAATTGGTGAAACAGAATAAAGAGTAATATATATAGTTTCAACGGATATAAAATTAAAGAAGTTAGGAAATATACAAGGAAAGGGGAATTTAAGTATGAATACAATTGAATCTATGTATGAACGAGAAATAATTGAGTATAAATATGAAAAACTTAAAGAAAAATATATAAAGCTTAAAGAAAAGCATAAAGAACTTTCTGTAGAAATTAAAAAACTTAAAGAAAAAATAAAGCTATATGAGCAATTAGTGAAACAGAATAGGAAATGATAATACAACAGAAAATGTAAAATAGCTTATTAAGAATGGGACTTGATGCATTTCAAGTTCTGTTCACAAACACTAGTATGGGTTGCTTTTACATATCTTGATTTCTGATAAAATTTTTTTAGCAGGATATAATAATCCTATAGAAATTACTTTCTACAAAAAAGATACTAGGAGATATAAATGTCAACCAAAAACATTTTAGATACATTAGAAGCACTAGCTATTGACGGTAATAAATTTTATAGAAAAAAAGACGATTTGTGTACTATAATGGGAGCAGGCTGTAAATACTCTATAAAAACCTTGGGTGCAAACAAGGTCAGTATAGATAGCACCAAACCCTTGGCATCAACATATCTAAAATTTATATCCCAAACTACAAAGTACTATAAATATGAAGCTAAGGTAAAGGATATATTGAAAGATAAGAGTTATCATGTTAAACGGCTACAAGATATTAGTGATGGATTTGGAGTAAGCCCCACAGATGATGGCCTCTTTAAAGATTTTGTGACTAAAAGTATGAAGCTTATCTTGCCTGCTATAAGAGAACTCCTAGACATAGACGATTTGGAATATGTTGGGGAACTCGTACAAGGTAAATATGGAGGAAAAGATCAAGGCTCCAAAGATATATATTTAGATAGATTGTTGGAATTTAGCTCCGCTAAACTAGGTGGAATAATATTGGAAATAAACCTAGAGATGCAAAACTCCAGAAGACAGAACGAAATTGACCGTGAAATAGTTTATATAGGAAGAATCTTTGGAGAGTATACACCTAGCTCTGAGGAAAAAGATAAAAAAAATATCTACAATATAGAGAACAAGAAAGCCAGATGTGTATGGTTTTACTTGATGGGAACCAATAAGTTTGCTCCCGCTGAATATAAAGGTCTTCCAATTGTAACAAAACAATTGACAGAAAAGGAAACTCAACGCACACTCGATCATTTACAAATTGTGAGTGTATATATGTCAAACTATAAAAAGCTGAGTAAAAACTATAAGCATACACGAAAATTTATAGAATTTTTATTAAATCCAAGTAAATGTGTGCTTTCAGCAGATATAGAGTTAAAGGAGCTAGGAACTGCATTTAAAAACACAGTACAAGGAAAGGGGAATTTAAGTATGAATGCAATTGAAGCTATGTATGAACGAGAAATAATCGAACAGGAATACAAAGAAGTTATTTTGAAAAATAAAGAGCTTTCTACTGAACATAAAAAAGCTGTTACTAAAATTGAAGAGCTTTCTACCGAACATAAAAAAGCTGTTACTAAAATTGAAGAGCTTTCTACCGAAAACAAAAAAGTTGTTACTAAAAATAAAGAGCTTTCTACCGAAGTTAAAGAACTTTTTACTGAAGTTAAAGAACTTAAAGAAAAACTAAAATTATATGAGCAATTGGTGAAACAGAATAAAGCGTAATATATATAGTTTCAACGGATATAAAATTAAAGAAGTTAGGAAATATACAAGGAAAGGGGAATTTAAATATGAATGCAATTGAAGCTATGTATGAACGAGAAATAATCGAGCAGGAATATAAAGAAGTTATTTTGAAAAATAAAGAACTTTCTACCGAAGTTAAAGAACTTTCTACAAAAGTTAAAGAACTTAAAGAAAAACTAAAATTATATGAACAATTGGAGAAACAGAATAAAGAATAATATACTAGTGATGTGTTGTGCTAGTGGTGAAAGGAGCAACTTACGCTCCTTTTTAGTTTGTAAAAAATTCAGATGTAGTATATTGGTTGTTATATTAACAACTATATTAATTGAAGTAGTTTAAAAAACCATATAGCAAAATTGACTAATTTTAATGTCTAATATTATTAATTTTAAATCATTATAGTCTTGCTCAAAATAAGTTATATGCAAATATATTGACATACTAGTTTTAATACACTATAATTTTAATATACATATTAGAAAAAATAGGGGGAATAATTGTATGAAAAAAAACATGACGATATTTTTAGCAACTTTATTAACAAGTGGAATTTTTGTGGGGTGTTCTCAAGAAGCAAGTAGTGGTAGTACAGCTGAAAATACCGCTTCGGATGAAAAGTACGAAATAGTAGTAACACATATTGTAGATGAAAATCATACTTGGCATAAAGCAGCATTAAAGTTTGAAGAAATAGTGGAAGCAAATTCTGATGGAAGAATTGATGTTGTAGTATATCCAAATAGTTCACTAGGGACGGAACTGGACGCACTTCAAGCAATGTTAACAAACACTGGTATAGATATTACATTTACAGCGGAATCAATGCAAACATATGCTGAAGAACTAGGGCTTATAGGAATGCCTTACGCAATCACTAGTAATGAACACTTAATGGCTGTTTTGGATGGTGAAGTTGGAGATGAAATCGAAAACATTATGATAGATACTGGATTTAGATCTCTAGGGTATTTTGTAAGAGGTCCAAGAAATGTTACTGCAAATGAACCAATTAATACTCCCGATGATTTACAAGGATTTATTATAAGAACTCCTCAATCTCCTATGACAGTTGCAGCTTTTGAAGCAATGGGAGCAAAACCAACTCCAATGGCTTTTGGTGAAGTATTTACGTCTTTACAAAATAACGTTATTGACGGTCAAGAAAATCCACTAGCTATGATTAAGTCTGGTGCTTTCTTTGAAGTTCAAGATTACATAATTGAAACTGAACACTTACGTTCTTGGGTATATATTGCTATGGGTGAACAAAAATTCCAATCACTACCTGAAGATCTAAAACAAGTTGTTTTGGATGCAGGAGCAGAAGCTCAAGCTTATGAACATGAGTTATTTTTAGTTGAAGAAAATTCATTAAGAGATGAAATGATTGCAAATGGTATGGAATTTGTGGAAGTTGACCAATCACTTTTTGCTGAAAAAGCTATTGCCGGTGTTGAAGAAATACTAACGGAAAACCAACAAGCATTATATGAAAAAATAAAAGCAGCAAATCCAGCTAATTAAATTTTAATGTATGGGGGAACAATATTCTCCCACATATTATACCTAGAGGTATAGAAAGAAGGTGCAAAGTCATGAAAAAAGCAGTGAACATGTTTAACAATATAATGTCATTTATGGGAATGCTTTGCTTAGTGATATTTATTACGAGTGTTTTAGTACAAGTAATTAGTAGAACATTTTTACCCAAGTCACCAGCTTGGACAGAGGAGCTTGCAAGGTATAGTTTTATATATATGATAGCATTTGGAAGTAGTGTTGCAGTTAGAACAAAAGAATTTGTGAGTGTAGACTTGCTAGTGGCAAAATTCGGTCCAAAATTTAATAGGATTTTAAATATAATAATACAAATTGGTATACTTGGATTTTGTGGGTATATTTTAGTGTACTCAGTGTGGCCGTTTGCAAATATTAAATATAGAATGGTTTCAACTGCAATGCAAATACCTATGCAATATGTATATCTTTCAATGGTACTTCTATTTGCACTGTTGATTGTAAGCTATATATTTGAAATCATTTTAACTTTAACAGGGCAAGAATAAGGAGCGTGTAAAATGGTAGGATTATTATTTGGCAGTTTTCTAGTGTTACTGGCGTTAAATGTTCCCGTAGCATTTAGTCTGGCACTATCTTCGTTCGCATATTTTATAATAGCAGATATGCCAATTACTATGTTTACCCAAAGGTTTTTCTCTGGGCTAGATGTGTTTACATTGCTGTGTATACCAGGGTTTATTTTAGCAGGAAACCTTATGAATTTAGGAGGTATAACAGAAAAACTAATTAATTTTTGTAACAAATGTGTCGGCCACATTACTGGAGGATTGGCTATTGCAAATGTAGCATCATCAATGCTGTTTGCTGGTATATCTGGAACAGCTCTAGCTGATACCGTAAGTGTGGGAGGAGTTTTAATTCCTGCTATGAAAGATGATGGATACGATGCTGATTTTTCTTGTGCAGTTACCGCTGCCTCATCTTGTGTTGGACCAATCATTCCACCTTCAATGCCTATGATTATGGCTGCAACTTTATCAGGACTTTCCGTTTCAAAGTTGTTTCTTGCAGGAATGTTGCCTGGGATTTTAATGGGACTAGGGATGATGTTAGTTTGTGTTATAATCTCTAAAAAAAGGAACTACCCAAAAGCTGAAAAAAGAGCTACTTTTAAAGAAATACTAATAGCAAGTAAAGAATCAATATGGGCTATCTTAATGACTGTAATAATATTGCTAGGGATAATTGGGGGAATTGTTACTCCAACAGAAGCTTCAATTTTAGCAGTTATGTATGGTATTTTCGTTGGCTTTTTCATATACAAAAAGTTGACTATTAAAACATTACTTTTAGCTATGAAGCAAACAGCAGTTTCAAGCTCAGCAGTTATGGCGTTAGTTGGCTTTGCAAATATATTTGCGTACATACTTTCAAAAGAACAAATTCCTCAGCTAATTGCTCAAACAATGTTGTCAATAACAGATAATAAGTATATAATTTTAATTCTAGTGAACTTATTGCTGTTATTTGTGGGTATGTTTATGGAAACAATTGCTGCTATATTAATATTATTTCCAGTGTTATTAGGAGTTGTGACTGCGGTTGGAGTGGACCCAATTCAATTTGGAGTAATAGCAGTACTAAATCTAGTGTTAGGATTATGTACACCACCAGTTGGGGTATGCCTGTTTGCAGCTGCAAACATTGGGAAAGAAAAGTTGACAAACGTTATTCGTGAGTTAACTCCATTTCTAGTAAGTAATTTTATAGTGTTAGGATTAGTTACATTTGTACCAGCAATTACAGTTGGATTTGCTAATTTAATTTTAGGGATATAGTTGCCCAAAAGGAGAAGTAAAATGAAAGCAATTAAAGTTGTTAAGCCATTCCAAATAGAAATTGTTGATGTGCCAAAACCAACAATAACTAGTGATAATGATGTTATCATAAAAATAACTAGTGGTGGAATTTGTGGGTCTGATGTTCAAATTTATAATGGTACAAATTCACTAGCTACGTATCCAAGAGTTATTGGGCACGAATTTGGTGGAATTGTTGAAGCAGTGGGAGATGGAGTAACCAACGTAAAAATTGGAGACAAAGTAGCTGTCGATCCTGTGTTAAGCTGTGGGCAATGTTATGCATGTTCTCAAAATAGGAGCAATGTGTGTAGTACATTAAAAGCTATGGGTGTTCATGTTGATGGTGGATTTGCGGAATATGTAAAAGTGCCACAAGAAAATGTATATAAGTTTAGCAAAGACTTTGATAGTTCCTTGTTATGTACAGTTGAGCCCTATACAATAGGAATGCAAATAAATAACCGTTTAAGAATTACAGGGGAAGACCAGGTACTTGTTATGGGATGCGGACCTATTGGCATTACAATTATGCAGGTGGCTAAAAGTAGAGGTGCCAAAGTTGTAATGAGCGATATTTTGCCTAAAAGATTACAAACAGCCAAAGAACTTGGAGCAGATGAAACTATTTTAGTATGGAAAGAAGATTTGGAAGAGAGAATTAATCAGCTAACAAATGGAGAAGGAATGCCTGTTGTTATTGATGCAGTGTGTATTCCTGCTACATTCAAACAAAGCATAGAGTTAGCCTCTCCAGCAGGTAGAGTCGGAGTAATTGGACTAAAAAATATTCCCGCAGAAATAAGTGTGGCAGATATTACAAAGAAAGAACTAGACTTAATTGGCTCAAGATTAAATAATAAATGTTTCCCTTCTGTAATTGAAAGCTTTGAAAATGGAACACTAGACCCACGCACTATAAAAACAGCGGAATTTAATTTTATGGATGTTCAAAAAGCTTTTGATTTAATTATTAGCGACCCAGAAAAAGTGTTAAAGGTTACATTAAACTTTTAATGAAAAAAGTGGGCAATAAATTCAGCCCACTTTTATATATATATTATTCCACTTTAAATTGAGCTAACTGGTTTTTTAAAGTTTCAATTTGTGTTAATAGATCTTCACTAATTGTCACATTTTTATCTGAAATTTCTGAGTTTAAACCGACACCTTTTTCCAAAAGATTGGCAATGTCAGTAATCTTTTCTAAAGTTGCACTTTGCATTTTTGTATTTTCCAATACTTTAATAGCAACATTGTCATTTTCAACAGTTGCTTCTTTAATTTCATCTAAGGCCTGTGATGTCAAATTTACTTTTTGCTCTCCCAAAGTTACTTTGTCAAGATTAGTTTGAATTATATCTTGAATTTCCTTTACGGTTTCAGAACTTCTTCTTGCCAAATCTCTAATTTCGTTTGCTACAACTGCAAATCCTTTCCCAGCTTCGCCAACTCTTGCCGATTCAATAGATGCATTAAGAGCAAGCAGATTTGTTTGACTTGCAATATCATCAATTATAGTTATAACTTGTGATATTTGAGTTGTTGATTCTGTAATGTCTTTCATAGCCAAAACTGTGTGGTTTGCAATTTCCTTTCCTTCTTCTGCCTTCAATTTCATTTTTTTACCAAGTTCATAACTTAAATCTATTTGGTCCATACTTCCTTTAATATTTTCTGTTATATGTTGCGTATTTATTTTAAAATCTTCCAGAAGGTTGCTCTGTCCCAAATTAGATTTAGATAAAGTTTTTGCAGAATCTAAAATTTCGGTTGCACCTTGGTCTACTTCATCTGCAGAATTTGAAGTATCTTTTAAAAGTTTCTTTAATTTAATTGATATATCAATTAAGGATGATTTTATAGATTTAAATTCCCCAATAAAATCTTTTGTAGGGACTTGTGTAAAATCTCCCTCAGAATAAGCTTTCAATACATCAGTGATTTCATAGATATAGCTATGCAAAATACTAGATATAGCTTCAATACTGTCTTTTAAAATACTTATTTCCAAGCTATTTGATGGTATATGGCTTGTATCTATTTGCAGGTCTCCTTGTTTAAGCCCAGATAAAGCATTAACTCCTGCTTCAATTGGGAAAATATATTTTTTTGTAAATCTAATAATTATTAGCCAACTCACCAAAATAGCAACTATACACACTACTAGACTTATTGCAACAACTCCCATTACTCCCATTGTTTTAAGTTCATTTGGATAATTTGCCATTAGGATCCAGTTTGTATTTGTCACAGGACTATATAAAGAAGCCATACTTTTTTCTTCATGATCCTTAGTAGTAGTAATTTCTCCTTCTTTAACTGTATCAAGAGAAGCATAGTCCCCAATATCATTTATTGAAGCTACAAAAGTTTGGGTTGGATTGAATTGTTCATATTCATGCACAATAACTTCATAATTTCCATTTAGTAGAAATAACATTATTTCATGTCCTTTTGACAAGTTATTTATAATTGCTGAAAGCTTGTCAATTGTAATGTCTAGTCCTAGAACACCTATAAGCTTATTGTTATTATCCATGACAGGTTTTGCAATAGTTATTGTCAGTCCTCCAAATGATGCATCTATATATGGATCAGTTATAATCAACTTTCCAGCATTAACAGCATCTATGTACCAGCCCCTTTGGCGTGGGTCATAGTCTGGGCTTGGCAATCCTGTTGGTGCATAAAAGACTCCTTCTTCTGTACCCATATAAAGGTTTAATACTTCTGGAAAAGTTTTTATCCGAAGACCAAAATATTTATCTAGTGTTGCTAATTTATCTGGGTTTAAATGATATTCATTTGTTCGTAATTCATCCACTACCGTGTTACATAGTGTAATATAATTTTCAAGCCATCCATTAAATCCTGCTATTGCTATTTGTGAAGTAAGTGTTAATTGTGTTTCTGCTTCCTTATCTAATTGTTCATTGGTTGTTACAATTTGAATAATAGCAGTAATTAATAAAACCACTATAATAATAGCACTAAATATTTTTTTTATACGCTTTGCTAAAGATACTTTTTCCATTATCATCTCTCCTTTTTTTATAAAATTAACCCATTATTAATTATACACTCTATTTCAAATTTATACCACACTTATGTCCTAATTATAACAATTAATTATAAAAATGAGAAAATAGGGCACTAAAAAAGCAGCATTTAATTCTGCTGCTTAAAAAAAATATTGGAATACGAACTTATGGTTTCAGACTAGTATTATTTTTATATAGGAAAAGTTTTAATTCTTTATCAGGATTACAGTTCTTCTTTTAACTTAATTAATTTTTCAATTGGTAAGTCTGTAAGTGCAGCAATAACATTTATATCGAGACCATTTTTCAATCCTTTTTGTGCAATAAATAATTTGTTATCCGCAATCCCTTCTTCTCTACCTTTT
>LJDB01000084.1 GCA_001983455.1 Candidatus Epulonipiscium fishelsonii | reverse complement strand
CGGCACAAATCTAGCAGTACTGATTGAGGGTTACTGAAGAAGGATTTGATCCAACATTAAAGGATTGGTTCATTGGCAGTATCATCATCAGATTGTTATATCACAGATCCATACTTAGATATATAAATACAAATGAACTGGTAGACGATTTCTCACAAGGTAACAAATGCAGGGAATATAACAGGTGTTGTAGCAGTAGACATTTCTATTGATGGCTTTCAAGATATAATGGAAAATCTTGTTAAGGAAGATGGAATATATACTTTTGTTGTAAATATAGAAGATGAAATAAAACTTCACCCAGATGAGAAGTTTGATATATTACTAAAAATGAAGGTATCTTTGTTAAGTATTATCAGCCAGAATATAACGTTATTTCAGCAAGAGGAAGATAAGAGATAATAAAGATATATGATATGTATGAAGAACGCATTTAGTGTTTATAGAAATATTCCTGAGTCTTCATGGAAAGTTATATCTCGCATTATCATGTTCACTATATGACTGATTTAATACTAATAGAATGCCTTATTAGCTCATTAATAATTAAAATGGGGATAGGTGTTAATTATAGTAATATAAGAGTTGTACTAGTAATATATTGCCCCAATTGATGTAGTAATAGAGAGAATTTAAAAGATTAAGCAAGGACATCTTGCTATCGATATTGATATTAATACTGCACCACCAGAAGAAACTTATAGATTAATGGCTTCACTAGATACTGTATCTAATACAATTTCATCATATATATATGAAATTTCTAATATCTTAGGTTCTTTTTCAAATGGTAATTTCACTGTAAGCCCATCAAAAAATTATATTGTGGAGATTAAAGAAATAGAATTTTCTATCTATTAAAAATATCAACCTCATTAAAAGAATTAATATTAAAAGTAAAATCTTCAACTTCAGAAATATCTTCATGCAAATGACATAGCTAAAAGTCAGCTGAAATTGGCAGATATATGACTGTACAAAGAGTTGATATTAAGTAAATTTAGAGAAGAAATAACAAAATAGCTACTCAAAATATAATGCGGATTATTGAAGACATTGATGATAGCTATCAAATGATTGAAAACACAGCATATAAGGCTAAAGAAAACAAATCTATAGAGGATGATTTAACTACAGCCATAAAAGCTATAAGTAAAACTACACATGAATTAATAGAAATAATAAAGTCTACTGAAAATATTGCTTCCCACAAAAATTTGTTGGCTTTAAACGGCTATTGAGGGGCTGCAAGCAGGAGAAAAAGGTTTAAAGGGTTTGGAATTGTAGAAAGAAATTAGAGATTTATCAATAAAAACACATCTGATATTTTGAGAAACGTATAAAATAATATAGAGAAAAATCTGGATACCTTACAAAAAGGCGAGGAAATGGTTGCATTAACAGTGGAAACTCTGGATGATATATCTAATGCAAGTTTGGAAACACGTGATAGAACAGAACAAGTATTAACAAAAGCTAATAATCAGAAAGCAAGATTAAATAATTGTTAATGAAGCTGAAAACACTTGGAACAAGATATATCTAAAAATGCTTATATCAGAGAAGAAAATCTATCAAAGTGAATCTTTAATAGACCAATTCAAAAAGAATTAAAAGATCAATTAGAAAAGTTTTGTTTTATCGAAATCCCCAAAAAACATCTTTTAAATTTTCCAGTTTTGGTATAATAATTATTTTAGGCTGTGGCATATTTTTGTTCTTTATCTATAAACAGTGTTATAGATTTAGGATACATATGGTTAGAGCTTTTTATATATATTTTTACTACTGCAACGGGAAATTTAGAATGGAGATAAAAATGACTATTAAAGAAATATATGTAGAGCATTTGACAAAATTGGAATGTACTTTTGCAACAATAGATGGTGATTATCCAGAGAAACAAAAATTGCACATTTTTTCATATGATGAAAAGAAGAAATTTATTTTTCTACTGTTTGTGAAAAACCTTTTTATAAGCAACAAGTAAAAACAAAAAAAGTAGCAGTTTGGACTTTATGCAGATATACTAAAGTTACAGAAGTAGGCAGAAAATATTTATTTTTTGAACCAGGATATTTCTAGAATTAGTGGAGATGTACGAGAAGTTAGTGTATAGAAGAACTTAAATCGAAACACAACCCCGTTATCCAATTTTTTATAGGACCAGGAAAGATATATCCTGCTATGGTAGCTTTTGTTTTGTATAGAGCAAAAGGTGAGATATTTGACTATGACTTTGAGATGGAACATAGAGAAAATAAAGTAGAAAGAGCTCTTTTCATATGGAGGTTTTTTCCATGAACCTGCAGGGTTTAGGATTACTGATATATGCATAAAAATTGTGAAAAATGTATTAAAGTGTTCATTTAAAGCGATTTACAAAGATGATACAAAAAATTTTCAATAAATGACACGTTGTGATGAATGTGGGGATTGTTAAACTTAGCTTCCAGTAAAAGCTATTATTCAAAAAGGAGTATGAGATGTTTTTTAAAAAGAAACCAAAAATAGATAGTATAGATAATATAGATAAAATTAGATACTTAATAAATACTGCAGATATAAAATTGTAATGAGCAGGAGCAGGACTTTCTACAGCGCAGCGGGACTAGAGTTTGGTGGAGAAATTTGATAGATATTTTTCCGATTTTAAAGAAAAATATAATATTAATGATATGTATTATGGTAGTTTTTGCAATTTTGAAAGCGAAGAAGAATTTTTTGGGGATTTTGGAGCAGAAAAATTTATTATAATAGATTTTGTGAAATTCCAACCGATTTATACACAAAGCTATTTGACCTAGTTAGAAAAAAAGATTATTTTGTAATCAACTAATGCTGATGGATGTTTATTATACGTTCAGGATTTGAAAGATAAACACTTTTCTATGTACGGAGATTAAATGGGTTATTTCAGTATTCTTCCTTGCTCACAAAAAACATATAAAAGTGAAAATATGATAGAAAAAATGATGGAAGAACAAGTTGGTATGGCTATTCCATCAAGACTTTTGCCTCGTTGTCCAGAATGCTATGCTTTTATGACTCCTCGAATTTAAGTTGACGATAAATTTTTGTTGCCATGGGGATGGGAATGAGCTAAAGCTAGATACGTGAGATTCATTATAACTACACATTGGATAAAAAGACATTGCTGTTAGAACTTGGTGTTGGCCAAAACACTCCTGCAATAATAAAATACCCTTTTTGGAGTTTGACTAGTCAACCAGTACGCAACATATGTATGCATCACAAAAGAGGATGCACAGGCTCCAAAGGAAATTATGCTTCTAAAGTACTCTGTTGATGATGACATAAAAAAAATTATAGATTTGATATAACACAATGGTCAGACATTTAGCCATTTGATGTGATCTAATCTAATATAATTTTACATACTATACTAAGTGTAGTAATCACACTCATTTGGTTAAATTAAACTAATAGTAGTATAAATCATTTACCAAAAAAATACATAACAATCTATTGTATAACTTGATTTTAAAATATTAAAATCTTATGATATAAATTATAGTTAGTCCACATACTAAAAAATTTTATTTTTTTATGAAAGAGAAACACTATGGATTGGAATGATAAAATTTTAGAATTTGCTAAAAATTAGAAAAACGGCATTAAAAACTGTAATCGATTTAAAAGCAGGATATCTTGGTCAAGTTTGTGGATCAGCTGAAATATTAGCAACAATAATCAATGTAGCTAATATAGGACCTTCATTAGGTCCAATGGTTCTCCTTCACTATTAGATAAAGAAAATGATATTAATGGAGGAATATATTTTTGAGAAAAAACACCAGAATAATAGATTCACATATTCTCAGCTTCTTTATGCTATAGGAATTTACAGCATATGCTTATTGTAGACGGTAGATTAAGTCCAGACGATGAAATACAATTTAATAACTCTGACAATTATATGGAACAAGTAGGTGATGAATTCTCCTGGTTATGAAATTGTTTCAGGCTCATTTGGCCAAGCTTTAGGCCAAGCAGGTGGAATTTCTATGGCTCGTAAAAACGTGCTAAAGATAGCGGGCGAAATTGTATGTTTATAGCAAATGGTGAGCTTGGAAGGAAGCACTTATGGGAATCATCAAGCTATGGCCCACTTTAAACTTGACAATAAATGATAGTTTTTGTGGACGTTAACGGAATGCAGGCTGATGTTTTGACTAAGGATGATGAATATTGAGCCAATTGCAACAAAATATTATGGCTTTGGCTGTGATATATATTTACCGTAAATGAATTCTCCAGAAGCTATAAAAAATATGCAATAGACCAACATCAATATAATGAAACCTACCTTTATCTTATGTTATACGGACATGAAACTACAGGCATGCCAATTAAAGTCTGTAAATCAAAAGATGTATTACACTTTATCTATTAAACCAGAAGATATTTACAGGATTATATAAATATTTATGAAAATGTAGAAAAGGGAGGGGTAGTCGAAAAGAAACTGTAACTAAAGTGCATAAAAAAAACTTTGTAGAATGGGCACAAAAGACAGAAGATATATAATAGTTATCTGGTGACTTAACAAAATTTTGTGAATTAAAAGCTTTTGAAAAAAATATACCTGAACGTTTTATAAATATGGGTATGGAGATGAACAAAATATGATGAGCTGGGCGAGGCTTGGCACGTGAGAAGGATATAAACCAATGGTATATACATTTGCAACCTTTGCAAAAAGAAGCACTGGACCATGTACACATGTCTATAGCATATCCTAACTCTTACCAGTCAAAATATTTGGATTTTTACCTAATTATACTACTAATGGAGAACCAACTCACCAAGCAATTGATGATAAATCTAAAATGCGTGCTATTCCCAATGACTGTAAAATAAGTTGGTGATGTAACTGTGATATTGAATGATTTATAGATGTTAATTACAAAATTGATGGTCCTGTATATATTCGTTCTCTAAGAAGTATTGTTCCTCGTCTTTTCCCAAAAGATGAAAAGTTTGAGCTTAATAAAGCACGTGTTGTGTCTGGGAGATGATGTTACAGTATTGACTTCTGGAATGATGACAGAAGAAGCTATAAGAGGTTAATAGATGTGCTTAAAACAAAAGGCTTAAAAGTGGAACATCTGCACATCAGTACACTAAAACCATTTAGTGATATGCGTGTAGTAGAAGCCTGAAAAAACTAAATCAAAAGTTATTACTTATGAAAACCATTTAACAACTGGTGGACTTGGTAGTGCTGTTGCTGATTTAAAATGGCTGAACACGGTATTGGAAAACCTCTTGTTAAAATAGGTTTAGCTGACACATATGCAGAAGAGCCATACTAGATATATTTTGGAAAAATATAAAATGGACTGGCAAGCACTTCTAGAAAAAATAGAAGAAGCTGTTGGTCAAAAATTTAATATCAAAGAAGAAGATCTTAAACCTTCACAAGTGTAAAGAATAGATTCTGTTTAAAATTATAAAATAATTGTAGATAGGAGAAAAAAGATGGAAACAATTGGAGACTTATTGGTAGGAACACTATGGGTAGATTAATGACAGAATGTAAGAAAAGCAGGATATACTGTTGTAGCAATGGACACTAGTGAAGCTTTTAATAAAAATTCTGTGCAGATAATAATGTTGAAGTTGTTGAAACTAAGGCTGAACTAGCAAAAAACTAAAAAAATTATTTGTTCTTTACCATCCCCCCTAAAATTTCTAAAAATAGCAAAAGAGTTAGCTGAAGTAATTAAACTGCAACATATTGTTACTGACACTAGTACTATGGGACCTAAACTGATGTAGAAGAACGCTCCTATTTATGCAAATTCTCCTGGGACTTTTGTTGAAGGTGGAATTTTAGGAAGACCTTCTATGTGGTTGCAAATTGGACACTAGTTATGGGTGGAGAAAGCAGCAGTATTGAAGCATTAACCAGCTTTATTAACACATTTTGTGCAAAAGTAGTCCATGCTGGAAAAGTTACTTCGGGCAGTACAATTAAAGTATTAAATAATGCCTTATTTGGAATTATTAATGGGTTTATGTGAAGTTTTTGTGTGGCAGTTGAACGCTGGTATTGACCACAAAAAGTATTTTATGATATTATTTCAACTAGTCAATCAAACAAACTGTGGAGTATTTAAAGAAATTGGTAACCGTATATTGACAAATAAATATGATGAGACAAATGCAACCACATTGAAAATGCTGAAAAAGACACTTTGTGGTCACAACAAATCGCTAAATGCTGGCATGTCTCCCCAACTTTAATATCTACAACTACAAGCATTATTGAAAACACAGCATATCTTGGTTGGTAAAGAAGATAAACGTCTGTTATATAAATATTTAAGACAAGTTTATCCAAATCC
Source organism: Candidatus Epulonipiscium fishelsonii (assembly GCA_001983455.1). Lineage (GTDB taxonomy): Bacteria > Bacillota > Clostridia > Lachnospirales > Cellulosilyticaceae > Epulopiscium_A. The sequence continues at coordinate 439 of LJDB01000084.1, read as the reverse complement.
AAATAAATAAAAATAAAAAAAAGACCATAGACTTATGGATGGTCTTTTCTTTTAGATATAATTTTATTATTGTAAATTGGTATTCATGGAAGTTGAGAAATATGGCCAGTAAATTATAAGTAAGTATCCAAAATTACAGTAGTCAGCTAAAAATACAACATATACTACACTACCACGTTTTAATATATATCCTACTTGCAATCCATATCCCCCATTGCTATAGCACGAACCTGCTCTTACTAAGAATGAACCACTAAATGCCATACACATGATATAAATATATATGGTTGGTAACAATCCAAATGCTGCAGTTACACTAAGTACTATAGTAGAATACAAAGAGTTGAAGCTGTGACAAAATTGATGGTCCTGTATATATTCGTTCTCTAAGAAGTATTGTTCCTCGTCTTTTCCCAAAAGATGAATAAGGTTTTAGCTT
>LJDB01000083.1 GCA_001983455.1 Candidatus Epulonipiscium fishelsonii | reverse complement strand
GCAATTGGCAAAATACCCTAATATATTTCTTCTCACTAGTGAATTCTATCCAATATAATTGGCACTACTCTAAAATGCATAATTATGCATAAATGTGCATTTTTAACTAGCACAAGTGATAAATATGTTGTTGAATAAGGAGAAAAGTCCTTTAGCCTTTTCTCCTTAGCATGAATAAAAAAGTTAAATCATCGAACCCAAAATCTCTTTATTAATGAACTTTCGTACTTACATAATCAATTAATATTTCTTGTTGATTTTGTGTTGGGTTTTCTAAGACGTAATCCAAAGCATATTCTAGGAGTGTACCTATTTTTCTTTTATCATCTACAATGTTTAAGTTTAAAATATCCAATCCATTTATAGCTAAGTCTTTCAAAGTATAACATTCATTGTTTTGGGTAATCTCATTTTTTAAAAACTTTATTTTATTAATTAACATGAGTTTTTTGTCAAGCTTAGCAGGATTTTGTGCTCTTGCATCTGCTTCATGGAGAATAACTAGTTTATCAAACAGAGGTTCGCTCAATTCACGTAAAAGTTTTTTAATTAAAACACTAGTAATGACCTGATCCAAATGATAGTCATGGTACTTAACTAGTAAACACACTTCTTTTATAGTGTTATTATCCCACTTTAAATCCTTCAATACTTTCTTTGCTATCTTTTCGCTTACCAATGCATGCCCCTTAAAATGGTGAATTCCTTCTTTGTCTACAGTCTGAGTTTTATATTTTCCAATATCATGTAACAAAGCAGCATATCTCAAAACTACATCAGAAGGAACACCTTTCATAACCTCAATAGTATGTTGTGCCACATTATATATATGATGTGGATGGTTTTGCTCTGTTGTATAGAGAGGTACAAATTCAGGAACGATATATTCCAATAGTCCTAGTTCATATAGCTTATCAATATGATAAACATTATTTGATAGACATATTTTTGTAAATTCATCTCTTATTCGTTCTTTACTAATAAAGGATAGTAAACTTTTGCATTCTACAATCCCTTGAGTTGTTTGTCCATCAATTGAAAACCCTAGTTGAGCAGAAAATCGTACTGCTCGTAGTATTCTTAAGGCATCTTCACTAAATCTGTCGGTTGCATTTCTAACAGAAGATATCATTTTATGTTCAATGTCAATTTTTCCGTTATATGGGTCAATAAATCCTCTTTCTGGGTGGTATGCAATTGCATTCATTGCGAAATCTCTTCTAGACAAATCTGTGTTGATATCTGTAACAAAACTAACAGATGCAGGCCGTCTAAAGTCTTCGTATTTATCTTCCGTTCTAAATGTAGTAACTTCAAAGTGTTCTTCGCTTATGATAACGGTTACTGTGCCATGCTCAATTCCAGTGTCATAAGTTCTTTTAAATATTTGTTTTACTTGAGCAGGAGTAGCTGAAGTTGTTATATCCCAGTCATTCGGAGTTCTGTCCATTAAAATATCACGAACACATCCTCCGACTATATATGCTTCAAACCCCTTAGCTTCTAATATTGTAATAATTATAATTGCATCTTGTGGAATTTTCTTATTATATTCCATCTCTCACCTCAAAACAGCTGTTTTATTTGTTGTTTCGTCATTCCTTTGCCTAGAGCTAACATTAATTTTATTCTTGCTTTTGGCCCTCTTGCTTCTCCACCCATGATAGCTCCAAGGTTTGAAAGCTCTTTTCCTCCTCCTCCGTATCCATAAGACTCAAATACTCTTCCCGAGTTACACCTTGATACAATTACAACAAGTACACCTTTGCTTAGTGCATACTTTACGCCTTCAAAAACTTTTAAAGGTAAATTTCCTCTACCCATAGCCTCAAGAATAATGCCTTTTGCCCCAAGTTCAACACTAGCTCTAATTAAACTATCATCCATATCAACTACAGTTTTAATTAATACAACATTCCTTTCTATTTTATCAGTATCAATAAATTCTCTATAAGCAATGTTTCTGTATAAAATTAAGTCATTTGTATCAATAATCCCTAAAGGGCCGTATGGAGATTGAAATGTGTCTAAAGATAGTGTATTTGTTTTAACTACTTCACTAGCTAAATTGACAACATTGTTCAGCACTACTAAAACACCTTTGTTTTGTGCTTTTTTTGAAATAGCTGTACAAACTGCAGCTGCCAAATTGCTTGAGCCATCATATCCTAACTCAGAACTATTTCTCATAGCTCCAACTACTATTACTGGTTTATAGTGATTTATTGTTAAGTCCAGAAAATATGCACTTTCCTCTAGAGTATCTGTTCCATGTGTAACAATAACACCAGATATATCATCTTGGTCTAATTTTTGTATTATAAGCTTTTTCACATTAAAGAGCATATCAAAGGTTATATGTGGACTTGGAATTTCACTAAAGTTTATAACTTCAATATCTGCCAGCTTGTCTATGTTTGAAACCATAGCTAAAATCTTTTCCCCTGATAAAGTTGGAATAGCAGCTCCAACAGTTTCGTCTACTGTCATAGAAATTGTGCCACCTGTAAAAATTATACATACTTTTGGTTTTATCATTTTGCACCTCTATTAAATTATATTATTAGAAATTTTCGGTATAATAAGACAACCCAAATACACAATAAGTATACTTGGGTTATCTTATATTTTACAGTAAGTAATAGTGATATTTCAAGCCAGTTTCGATTTTATCATATCTAAAACTACATTTATATCTTCAGGATTTTCTATAACATCAATTTTATCCATATTTATAGTTAAAATTTGTGTTGAGTCGTAGTGTTTTTTTATCCAATCATCATATCCTTCCCACAAAAACTTATAATAATCTATAAGTTTGGTGGATGTTTCAAAACTTCGTCCTCTTTTTAAAATTCTTTCAATTATAGTATCAAAAGATGCTTCAAGATAAACCATTAAAACTTGTTGATTGTTTAGCTGTTCATTGATATCTTTTAATCGACTATGTAGCAAGGTTTCATATAAATTCATTTCAAGCTCATTTATGCGACCAAGTTCCATATTCTTTTTTGCAAAGTACCAATCTTCGTATATACTTCTATCAACAACACTATTTTCTTTTTTTAATGCTTCTTTTAAAGAAATATATTTGGCATCTAAAAAATATAATTGAGATAAAAAAGGATATCTTTTTTGTTCAATTTCTTCTTCTGTAGCAGTATAAAATAAGGAAACTATGGGGTTGCTTAATACATCTTCTTGGTATAAACTGCTCCCTAATTCTTCACTCAATATTTTAGCTAACGTAGTTTTACCTATTCCAATCATTCCACCGACAATTATCATGTATTTCACCTATCTAGTGTTTTTATCAAGATACTAACCTTTATAAACTTTTACTTTTTCTTTTCCGCTCATAACATGTAAAACACTTTCAGCCAAAGCTAACATTTCTTCTTCACCAGGCATAACAATTATATTCCCAAGGAAAGAAGTTCTTTCTTTAATCATACCCACAAATTGATCTGAATATGCAATGCCACCAGTGATAACAATTGCATCCACTTTGCCTTTTAATACTGTTGTCATAGCTCCAATACCTTTGGCAACTTGATATGCAAACGCTTTATAAAGAGTTTCAGCTTCTTTATTTCCTGCTGCTATCATTTTTTGAACATCTCTGGTATCACTTGTTCCTAGATATGCCCACAAGCCTGCTTCTGAGCTAACATATGCTTTTAGAGATTTTTCCGTATATTTTCCGCTAAAGCATAATTCAATTACACTTTCAACGGGTAGACTTCCTGCTCTATTTGGTGACATTGGTCCGTCCCCATCAATACAATTGTTTACATCAATTACTTTACCTTTTTGATGTGCTCCAATACTTACTCCACCACCAAGGTGAACTACTATTAAATTGCACTCTTCATAAGTCTTGCCTAGTTTATCAGCCACTTTTCCTGCAACTGCTTTTTGATTTAAAGCATGAAATTTACTTTTTCTTGTAATTCCTGGTATCCCAGTAATTTTAGCAATATCTTCCATTTCGTCTACTGTTACTGGATTTGTAATAAATGATGGAATGTTATATTCTTTAGTTAGGTCATAGGCAATTAATCCTGCTAAATTTGAAGCATGCACCATATTTGTCCCTAGTCTTTCTGCTAACTTTTCATCAATTTTATATGTGCCACCTTCAATTGGACCAATTAACCCTCCACGTGCTGCAATAGCATCTATATCTTTTACAGAAAATCCTTTAGACTTAATAAAAGCTGTAATCATATCTTCTCTATATCCATATTGATCTTTTAAAGTTGGATATTTTGAAAGTTCCTCCGCTGGATGTCTTAATACTTCTTCAAATAGTAAATTTGTATCCTCAAAAATTGATATTTTTGTTGAAGTTGAACCTGGATTGATTGCAAGTATTTTCATTGTTTAAATCAGTCTCCTTTTATTATAATTTATTCTTCTACAAAAGCTCTTATTCGTTCTAAAACCATATCTAGTGCAACAGAATTAAAACCGCCTTCTGGAATAATTATATCTGCTCTTTTTTTACTAGGATCCACAAATTGCTCATGCATAGGCTTAACTGTATTTAAATATTGATCCACTACAGAATTTATATCCCTTCCTCTATTTTGAACATCTCTCATAAGTCTTCGTAAAATTCGTACATCCGCATCAGTGTCTACAAAGATTTTTATATCACACAAATCACATAACTCTTTGTTTTCAAAAATTAAAATCCCTTCAACCAAAATAACTTTTTTCGGCTCCAATTTTACGGTTTCTTCACATCGTGTATATTCTACAAAAGAATATAATGGATGTTCAATAGTTTCACCATGTTTAAGATCCATCATATGTTTAATAAGTAAGTCTGTATCAAAAGCATCTGGATGGTCATAGTTTAATTTCATTCTATCTTCTAAACATAATTCTGAGTTTGATTTATAATAATAATCATGGGACAACATAGCAATTTTTCCTTCAAATGCATCTTTAATTTTATTAGCAAAAGTGGTTTTGCCTGAGCCAGTGCCACCTGCTACGCCAATTATTCTAGTCTGTGCCATATTGGCTCCTCTCATAAACTTATTATATATTTTAGTATAACATATTTTTTTTATTTAATCATGTAAAATTTAGTGCAAAATTAGATGTTTTTTAAAGTGGATAGTTATTATAATTGTTATGTTTATATAAAGTATATGATAAATTTTACCAATTTAATAGCCTTATAATTACAAAAATTACTAATTTGGTAGCAGGGTAATGATAAAGTTTTATCACAGATTTATGAGCTTGCATGACCAAATTAGTATCTTTAAAAATTTTTGCTTTATAAATTAGATTAATTAGAATTTATCACTTCTTCTATAAATTGCACTGCTGATTTACTACCGCCTAGTGCTCGGAATTCTTTAGCAATAAGAGCAGCTCTAATAGCATATTTCTTATTAATCAAAACTTGATTTACGGATGCCAATATATTGTTGATGCTGGGTTCTTTCAGATGAATACCAGCTCCAAAATTTTCTACTTGGGTAGCGACTAGTGTTTGCTCTGGCTGTTGGGGATGCACTATTAGTGGAAGTCCGTGAGCCAATGCTTCATTTACACTGTTCATACCGCCATGAGTTAAAAAAATATCAATTGTTTTTAACACCTCAACTTGATCAACAAAGTTCTTTACCGTAAAATTACTAGGGATTTGCCCAAGCGAATTTATGTCAGTTGATTTGCCTACAGACATAATTATCTGAGCATTATAATTTTGCAGTGCTTTAAAACAATTTTTGTAAAATATTATATTTTGGTTGTTAACTGTACCTAATGAAATATAGATTTTTTTGGGGAACCTATTTTTTTGTTTAACTATATCTGGCCAATCTATCATGGTGCCTACAAACTTTATATTAGGACTAGGGGTTATATATGTCTGAAGTAATTCACTAGTGTACGTAATTATCTTTTCATCTTCTTTTGCTAGAATCATATCATTTAATGAATTATAGTTGTAATTTTTACTTAATTGATTTTTTAGCTTCAAATAAGTTGGAAGAGAAGGTATAGACTGTGGTACTACATCTCGCAAATATTTAATTGATATAGGGATTCGCTTTGTCATCGATTTATTGAATATAAACGTTGTTGTTGACGAAATATGCAATATACCTAATTTTTCAGCATATAATCTTCCCCACAAGGCCAATGAATCATAAATAATGCAGTCTGGCTTTATCTTTTTGAGCTCGTGTAGACATTTTGACTGCATATTTAATGTAGTTTTCATAATCATATTTGGAATAACTAGTATGTGTGGATTTACATCCATAGCTTTTTTAAATAACTTCTTAGGTAAATATTTATCACAGCTTACATATTTTGCCCCAGTTGCCTCGATTTTATTTTTAAATTCATCAAAACAGTAATAAATAATATCGTGCCCATTTTTTATTAGTTCACGGACTAGTTTAATTGTCGGATTAACATGTCCATGGCCTGGCAAGTTAAAGAATACAATCTTGCTCATAATATCACTCCTTTCTTCCAACCAAAGATTATATATTAGATATTTCCTCTATTTTAAGAAGAGTTTCTTTCAATGATAAACCACCAGCATATCCAACAAGATCTCCTTTTGAACCAATTACACGGTGACATGGAACAATTATCATAAGTGGATTTTTACTATTTGCCAAACCAACAGCCTGACTTGCATTTTTATTGCCAATAGCTTTTGCTATTTCTTTGTAAGTTCGGGTTTCTCCATAGGGAATAGTACAAAGTACTTGCCAAACTTTTTTTTGAAACTGTGTGCCACGAAGTTCATATTTAAATTCAAAACGATTTCTAATTCCGTTAAAATATTCATCTAATTGAGCAAAAACTATATCGGTAAATTTTGTTTTTATCCCAAATTCAGAAGGTGCTTCCTTCAATTTTGTTAGGGAAATTGCTACATCATCTTCATAATCAATACGAAATGTTCCTAAGACAGTTTCATATGTTGCAAATGCTATAGATTTTAGTTCTTTTGTAGCTTTAAATATTTGTGGAATTTCTTTTGGACTTCTAAGAGAAACCACAACATCATTTTCATAATCAATATCAATTTTTCCGAGATCTGTTTTATAAAGTGCAAATGCCATAAATGTTAATTCCTTTCTATAAATATATATAGTGATGCAATAATAGGAAAAGAAATTTAGCCTTTTTCTATTATCACGAATAACAGACTTAGTCACGTTGTTCCTAAATCTGTTATCATTAATAATCTTTTGGTAGTGATTTAGCTACGCAAAAAAGCTATTTCTTCCTTATATAGGTTAGACTTATCATCAAGCCAAGGAGTCTCTAAGATTAGTGGTTTATCTTTAAAAACATCGTTATGCACAATTTTATAAAGTGCTTTCTTACCAATGAGGTCTTTTCCTCGAGGATTGCTTTCGTCTGCTCCAATATTTGCATGACGATCTTTCTTAGCCCCTCTTTCATTTATTGAGCCATTAATGTGCAGTGTTTTTAAATATTCAAAGCCAATTTTCGAGTCAAACTCTTCAAGTAAATTATCAAAATTATTGACTATATCATATCCACTATCATGTAAATGGCAAGTATCAAAACAAACACCAATCTTATCCTTAAAATCAATGCCATTTATAATTTGACTAAGTTCTTCAAAGTTGCGGCCAATTTCAGTTCCCTTTCCAGCCATGGTTTCAAGACATACTGTTGGTAAATCTGGACTCAATATTTTATTTAGCCCATTTACAATATTTTCTATTCCTTGTTCCAACGTTGATTTAGTGAATGCTCCAGGATGAAGGACTAGATATTGTGAACCAAGTGCCTTTGTACGCTGTAGTTCTGTTTCCAAAAATTTGCAGGCTAAGTTATAAGTATCCTCCTTAAAAGATGCCATATTGATTATATATGGAGCATGGACCACTATGTCTGAAATATTGTGTTCCGACATAAACTTTTGTCCTTGTGGAATTTTAAGTTTTTCAAGTGGTGACCGCCTTGTATTTTGCGGAGCTCCAGTATAAATCATAAAAGTGTTTGCTCCGTAAGAAAATGCTTCTTGAGCTGCTCCAAGCAATCCATTTGCCATTGAAACATGAGAACCGATTTTTAACATATTAAAATTATCCTTTCAACTTTAGTAGGAATATTTTTCCCTAAATATGTCATAATTATAAGTTGTTCACGTTTATTATATCAAAGTATAATAAATTTTGCTATGAGCTATCTTAAGAAATCTTAAGAAATCTTAAGAAATCTTAAGAATTAGTGGGTATGGATCTTAAGAATTTTGGTATATAATACCATTAAGAAAATAGATTAAGACACTTGAATATAGGAGTGCATATAGTTAAGGAGAGAAAATTATGAATAAAATTATAACCGCAAGTTTAATTGTAGCAAGTTTAGGAATGAGTAGCAATGTATTTGCTGAAGAAATAATGCTATCACCTTTTAAAAATATAGAGGCAGATATAGACTGCGTAAATTTAGAAATTATAGAAGGAACTGAATTTAAAGTTGAAATTGAAGCAGGAACCAAAGCTAATGGAGACGTTATGTATGAAGTTAAAGATGAAACGCTTATTGTTGAATGTGATAATACTCAAAAATTTAAGTTGTTTAATTTTGGGTTTAAAAAAGATAATGATATAGATATTACAGTCCATATACCTAGTAAAGTTGCAATGGAAAATGTAAATTTAAGTATTGGTGTAGGAGACAGTTATCTTAGTGGAATAGAAATACAAAATTTTAATGTGAATACTGGTGTAGGAGATTTTGAGGCTAAAAACATCACCTTATATGATGCTAAAATTGAAGTGGATGTAGGAGATGTTGAATTAGAGGGAAATATTTATGATTGTGAAGTTAACGCTGGTACAGGAGATATAGAGTTAAAAGGGGATATTGCTGGTGAAGTAACACTGGACAGTGGAGTTGGTGACATTGAATTAGAGAGCATAAGGATGTATGACGAATACGATTTTAATATAGAAGATGGAATTGGTGAGATAGAAATTAATGATGCTAAAATTACTTATATAGAAAATAGTCCAAATATAAATGAAAAATATGAAATTAACATTAAAGCTGGAGTTGGAGATATCAGTATAGAAACAAACTAAGTAGTATTTTAAGCGGATACAAAGTAATTTGCCTAGGTTTCTTAAAATTTGAAGGGAGTAATTGATTATGAAAATGATGATAGCAAGTTTAGCAATGGCGAGTATAGGAATGGCGTTAGCAGGAACAACAGGAGTTTTGGCTGCAGATACACAACAAATACTAGCTGGAACAAATTTAAACATATCTGAAGAGCTACCTAGCTTTAAAAATATAGATTTAGATGCGGGTATAATGGAAACTCAAATTATTGAGGGAGATAAATTCTATATTGAAGCAAGTGCCAATGAGTTGAGCGGTAACTTTATTTATAAAGTACAGAACGACACATTATTTATTAAACATGAAGCGGAAAAAGACGATCACAAATGGTTTACCTCATTTAAAGAAATTGACGATAATAAAATTGACTTAAAAATATACATTCCAAGAGACACAAATCCAAATGAAGTTGATATAGAGAGTGGTGCGTCAAATATGGTTATAAATGACGTAAATATAGAAAACTTAGAGGTAGAAATGGGAATGGGTGATTTAACTATAGAAGATATGGTTATAAAGAATTTGGAAGTGGAATGTGGAATGGGAGATTTTATAGGTAAAAACATAACCTCTTACAATACAAATGTTGAAGGAGGCATGGGAAAAATAGAACTAGAGGGAGATTTTGCAGGACACGTAGAAATTGAGGCTGGAATGGGAGACGTTTCTTTAACCACAACTAGAGAATATAATGATTATAACTTTAGAATAGAAAAAGGTTTTGGAGATGTTGATATCAACAACAGAGATTATGTGTTTTTTGGTGGAAATATTAATGAAAATAGAAATGGGAAATATGTAATAGATGTAGAAATGGGTATGGGAAATATAGAGATAAATACTAACTAAGAGTCCACAACTCTCAGCTACTGATGTGCAAACTCCTCTAGTTAGGGGATATAGAGGAGTTTAACTAGTTTTTTTAAAATTTGAAGGGAGCAATTGATTATGAAAATGATGAGAGTAGGTTTGGCAAGTTTAGTAATGGTGGGTATAGGAGCAGGATTAGTAGGAACAGCAGCAGTTTTGGCTGAAGAGGCAGATTTAACTCCAATACAAAAACTAGTTGGAACAAATTTAAACATATCTGAAGAGTTACCTAGTTTTAAAAATATAGATTTAGAGGCAGGCATAATGGAAACTCAAATCATTGAGGGAGATACATTCTATATTGAAGCAAGTGCTGATAATTTGAGTGGCGATTTTATTTATAAAGTAGAGAACGACACATTATTCATTAAACATGAACCGGAAAAAGACGATGACAAATGGTTTACTCTATTTAAAGAAATTGACGCCAATAAAATTGATTTAAAAATATACATTCCAAGAGATACAAATTCAAATGAAGTTGACATAGAAAACTTAGATGCAGAAATGGGAATGGGTGATTTAACTATAGAAGATATGGTTATAAACAATTTGGAAGTTGAATGTGGAATGGGAGACTTCATAAGCAAAAACATAACCTCTTACAATACAAATATCGAAGGAGGCATGGGAGAAATAGAACTAGAAGGAGATTTTGCAGGACACGTAGAAATTGAGGCTGGAATGGGAGATGTTTCCGTAACTACAAATAGAGAATATAACGATTATAACTTTAGAATAGAAAAAGGTTTTGGAGATGTTGATATCAACAACAGAGATTATGGTTTTTTTGGTGGAAATATTAATGAAAATGGAAATGGTAAATATGTAATGGATGTAGAAATGGGTATGGGAGATATAGAGATAAATACTAACTAGGAGTCCACAACTCTCAGCTACTGATGTGCAAACTCCTCTAGTGAGGGGATATAGAGGAGTTTAGCTAGGTTTTTTAAAATTTGAAGGGAGCAATTGATTATGAAAATGATGAGAGTAGGTTTGGCAAGTTTAGTAATGGTGGGTATAGGAGCAGGATTAGTAGGAACAGCAGCAGTTTTGGCTGAAGAGGCAGATTTAACTCCAATACAAAAACTAGTTGGAACAAATTTAAACATATCTGAAGAGTTACCTAGTTTTAAAAATATAGATTTAGAGGCAGGCATAATGGAAACTCAAATCATTGAGGGAGATACATTCTATATTGAAGCAAGTGCTGATAATTTGAGTGGCGATTTTATTTATAAAGTAGAGAACGACACATTATTCATTAAACATGAACCGGAAAAAGACGATGACAAATGGTTTACCTTATTTAAAGAAATTGACGACAATACAATTGATTTAAAAATATATATTCCAAGAGACACAAATTCAAATGAAGTTGACATAAAAAACTTAGATGCAGAAATGGGAATGGGTGATTTAATTATAAAAAATATGGTTATAAACAATTTGGAAGTGGAATGTGGAAGGGGAGACTTTATAAGCAAAAACATAACCTCTTACAATACAAGTATCGAAGGAGGCATGGGAAAAATAGAACTAGAGGGACATTTTGCAGGACACGTAGAAATTGAGGCTGGAATGGGAGACGTTTCTTTAACTACAAATAGAGCATATAACGACTATAACTTTATAATAGAAAAAGGTCTTGGAGATGTTAATATCAATCATAGAGAATATCGTTTTATAGGAGAAGATATTAATGAAAATAGAAATGGTAAATATGTAGTGGATGTAGGAATGGGTATAGGAAATTTAAGTATAAATACTAACTAGGACCCCTCCCCTTACCATAGTCCACCGCCTCTTTGAGAGGCACTATGTAGGTAGACACCCTTACTTGCAATCAAAGTGAATTTTAGTTATAATATGACTAGAGTTAAATTTAGGTAACTCTAGTCATTACATATTATTACGAAATCAATGGAGGCATGTAAAAATGAAAAAATCATTAGTTTTAAGCATGACGGCAATATTATCACTAGGGACCATTAGTGTATTAGCAACGGACATAAATAAAAACACCTCACAGGTTGAAGCTGATGCAGTTGCTGAAGCTGATGCGGTTGCTAAAGAAGCATCTCTAAACGAGAAGAAAACAATAGTACTTCAAATTAGTCCTTCTACCAAAATTGCAGAACAAGCACCCGTAGCACCGACCATATCTACACAACAACCTTGGGAATTAGAACCAGATGAATATGAGGCAAAACAAGAAGCTTGGCGAAAAGAACAAGCACAAAAGCAAGCAGAATATGAACTGCTAAAAACTGAATTCAAGACAAGCCAAGAAGCTTTAGATAAAAAATATGATGATAAAGAAAAAGAATATGAAGCCAAATTTTTGGCATGGGACACAGAGTATGAGAAAAAACAGGAAGAGTATGACCTAAGACAGAAAGAAAACAAGTTGTTACAAGCAGAGTATGAGCTAAAACAAAGAGAATACGAAAAATATCAAGAAAAGTGGGAAGATGAAACCGAAGCAAAACAGGAACAATATCTAGTATTAGTGGAAGAATATGAACATGTGCAAGAAGATTGGGAAGATGAGCACAAAGAAATGTTGCAAAAATATGAAGATAAATATGATGAATGGCAAGAAGAGTACGATGACATGCAAGAAGACTATAAGGTGATAATGGAAGAATATCAAGTTGAAGTTGATGAAGTACTAGAGAAATATAATTTGACTTTGGAAGCAATTGAACAAATGAAAGAAGAACTTGCAGCAGAAAGAGCAGAGCTATTCCCAGAATAATTTATATGTAAAGGCGAACAATGTTCGTCTTTTTTTATGCCCACTTGATTTTTAAGCTAGATATGATATTATAGAATAAGGGTGTAAAACCTACTCCTTTAGGGGTGTGGGTTTTGTAAAGATATTTAACTTAATATTTTTTCTTAATAAAAAAGTTTAAATATATTAAAACATGTAAATACTTTAAATACAGATTTATTAAGAAAAAGTAGAGTTGTGGACATAAGAGTCTTATACAGTAGGGGCTAACTGAACACGCTTATAAGATGATTAGAAAAAAATAACAGGAAAAGATCTTTAGTATTTTTCTGTTATAATGAATAAATATAGAAAGTTTTCTAAATTTTCTTTTATTAATGATATAAGAAGTAGTTATACATAGGAAATATTGGAAATAATTATAATATGATAACATATTTATAGTCTTATTTAAGCTATACACAGCTTATGAGTACAAAATAATAGAGGAGTAGAGAATGAGTAAAAAAAACCTGACAAAGCAACAGCGATTAATGGCTATATTTTTAAAATCAGCGACATGTACTTTTTTGGTTGGAGTAGCATTAATAGTTAGTGTTGCATGGGCGTACGAAACGTTCATTTATACTGGAAAAAATATAAGCACTTCAAGCAACTCTAATTTAGAGAAGGATATATTAATCCAGGATGATATTGAAATAGATGCAGAAGCAGAAGTAGAAGCTGTTAATAAAACAATAGCAGTATTTGGAACGGATGTAGAGGGATTTAGAACAGACGTTATATTGGTAGTGAACTTTAACAGCATAACGAACAAAATAAAAGTAATTTCTATTCCTAGAGATACAAGAGTCGAGTGGAGTAGTGATCAACAGGATTTAATGACTGAAAGAAGAGGTTTTACACAAAATGTATCAAAACTTAATGAAATGACTGCATATGCAGGTATAGAAAATATTAGGGAGCTCCCAATAGCATATATTGAGGCAGTTTTGGGAGTAAAAGTGGACAATTATGTAGTTGTTTCTCTATCTGCTTTTAGAAAAGTTGTGGATGCAATTGGTGGGGTTGAAGTATATGTTCCAAAAGACATGAATTATAGTGACCCATATCAAGATTTGTATATAAATTTAGAGCAAGGATTTCAGACTTTAAATGGTGAAGAAGCAGAAGAATTTGTTAGATTTAGGCATGACAAAGACGGAGATTTAGGAAGGATTGAAAGACAGCAGTTATTTTTGGATGCATTTGTTGACAAGATTTTAAGTCCTTCTATTACAACTAAAATTCCACAGTTAATACCAGTCTTATCAAGTTCATTTAAAACTGATGCATCAATTAGTGAAATTGTAGATTGTTATCCTTATTTAAAGGACTTTGATGTAAGTAACCTAGAGTTTTATTTAATACCTGGGCAAGCACAATATGTGGGAGATGTTTCATATTTCATTGTTGATATGGATCAGATGACAGACTTTGTGGATAAAATATTTTATGAACACTTATCTGAATCAGGAGAATCATCTGGAGCTGTTATTTCAGCGTGGATGGATGAAGCTCCTATTATAAATAAAAATGTCACTATTGAAATTTTAAATGCAAGCGGAGTAAGCGGGCATGCAAGTAGAGAACAAGACAAACTTAATTTGATTGGGTATAATGTAGTTAGCATAGGAAACTATGATGGAGGGTATATTAATGAAGACTTAATCTTAGCAAAAAATAAAAAGTATGCTGAGCAGTTTTTAAACTTTTATGAGGATGCACGGATTATAGTAAATCAACATATGTATTATGATATACAAATTGTTTTAGGCCAACATTAATGAGGTGATCAAATGAAGAAAAAGCTGGCAATTATTTTTATGAGTTTTGGAATGACATTTCCAGTGCAAGCAGAAATATTGCACACAATAAGTGAACATGAAACAGTTACAAAAGGGGTTGAACTATTAAAAGACCAACACTTGACATCTAAAGGGTGGCAAGATGTATATGTTTTAAAAATAAATTTAAACGAAGATAATGTAAAAGTTGAACCCCTTACACCAAAAGAACTTGACGAAAAAGAAACCGTTTTAAACTTGGTGGATGAAGCTGGGGCTGTAGCAGGAATGAATGCTGACTTTTTTAGCATGAGTATGAATACACCTAGTTTTGGGCCAATTTGGGCAGATGGAGATGTGTTGCAAGCGTATACAACACAGCTTGTGGGAGTTGGTCCAGTTATGGACATGGCAACTTTAGTAATAAATGATAACAATAATATTTTAATGGACTACTATGACACGAGAGTAAATTTGATTGTTGATGGAAAAATAGTGGGAGAGGCAAATGGATTTAATAAAATTACCCAAAATTTAACAATGCCAGTTGTAATGGATACAAGATATTTAAGCAATACCCAAAGCATAATGGATAAGTACCCAAATACTTGCACTATTGTTGTTGAAGATGGAACAGTAAAGACACAACTGACTGGAGGAGAAGCAACAAACATTCCAAAAGATGGGTATGTTATACTTATGGATAAAGAATATGCTTCAGAATATTTTGACAAGATACCTGTTGGTAGCAAATTTGAGGTAGAAGTAGAGATTTATTTGGGTGAAGATATAATCAACAATATAGATTTAGGAATTGGCGGAGGCGGAGTAATCATTGAAGATGGTACAGCGTCTATTGAGCCATCAAACATAGTGGGAAAAAACACAAGAAACCCAAGAAGTATTGTGGCTAATACTGAAAATCAAGGGGAAATACTATTAATTGGAATAGACGGTAGAGGAGACTCTATTGGAGCGACTCATCAAGAAGTTGTCGATTTACTTGAATATTACAACGCAAAAGACGCAATGTATTTGGACGGTGGCGGATCTACAACTGTGGTTGCAAGACCTGCAGGCAAATTTGATGCTAAAGTACAAAATGTTCCTTCTAATGGACAAGAACGAGAGGTTATAAATGGTTTGGGTGTTTTCAGTACAAAACAACCAGGTGAACTTGATAGACTTTATATAGACTTTTCTAAAACACATCCTTCTATAGATGAAGCTACTATAATAGAAGTAACTGGTGTTGACGAAAACGGTAACCCTATACAAATAAATAGCGATGATGTTAACTTTACCGTTATAGGAATAGAAGGTGATTTTATAGATAATATATTTTATCCAAAAACATCTGGTAAAGGTTTAATTATTGCTGAAGTTGGTAATACTGAAATAGCACAAGAAATTTTTGTTTCAGAAATTCCTGATGGTACCTTGATCTCATCAGATACCCCTAGAGTTGAAGCAGAAACATTACAAACATTTGAGAATTATATTCCAAAATGGGGTGGAAACACTAGTCAAATTACAGGCCTAGTGGAAAAAAGTACAGAAGCTAAACATAACGGAACTTCTTCAGCAAAAATGTTATATTCTCTTGGTAAAAGCAAAAATAAACAAGTTGCTTATGTTGTTTTTGATGAACCAATAAGCATACCTGAAAATGCAACGAGCCTTAGCATGTGGGTAAAAGCTGAAAACCAAGATGGCACATTAAAAGTTGAATTAATGGATGAAAATGCAAAGACTCACTATTTAACTTTAACGGACCACCTTGATTTTGAAGGTTGGAAAAAATTAAATGTACCACTACTAGATTATGCTCCAAGCAAATTGACAAAAATTTATACTACAGTAGACAAAACTAGTAAACCTATGGTTCATACTTTATACTTTGATGACATTGCAGTTGTAAAAGATATTAGTAACGAAACAAAAAATCAATTTTTGACTGACCCAATGTATAGAAAAAATCTTTTGGAAGATGACTCTGGAGGTTATGTTGTAGATTTGGAAGAAGTAGCTTTTGATAATTATGATGGGTATCTAGAAATAAACGATAGAGATGTTGACGTTATTATGATAGATACAAATAGTGGTGGACTTGGAACACAGTGGAACAAGCTAAAATATTCTTTGGAGCATAGTGATGCAAACAATATAGTGCTTGTTATGAAAAACAATCCTTTAAATACTTTTAAAGATAAAAAAGAAGGAGAAGCTTTGCATAATTATCTTTTAGAATATAAAGATAATACTGGTAAAAATATTTTTGTGATAAACGATAATGCTAAAGATCAAAATATTACTATTAAAGATGATATAAGATATATTGATAATACTGAACTTGGTGGCAAGTTTAAAGTTTTAGATGAAAATATTTTTTATTCTATATAAAGCAGGCGAACAGTTGTTCGCCTATGCAGATTGGTTATGGGTTACCTTACAAAAACTCAAATATATAATATGAGGTATCAAATTGCACATGAAAATATTATTAGCAACTATGAGTTTTGATATAGGTGGCGTAGAAACTCATATTTTAGAATTAGCACAAGGCTTAAAAGCAGTAGGTTTCAGCCCCGTTGTAGCATCAAACGGAGGAATTTTTGAAAAAGATTTAAAGCAGTTTAATATAAAACACTATAGAGTTCCTCTTCATGATAAGAACTTTATAAATATGTGGAAATCTTATTGGCTTTTAAAAAAGATCATTGAAAAAGAAGGATTTGACGTTGTACATGCACATGCAAGGATACCGGCTTTTATTCTAGGTATTTTAAGAAAACATATAGAGTTTCCTTTTGTAACATCTGTCCATGCTCCATATAGCACAGCGATGCTGTATAAGTTAAATAGTAACTGGGGAGAAGCAAGTCTAACAGTTAGTGAAGACTTAAAAAAATACCTGATTAAAAATTATAAATTTGCTCCAAAAGATATTCTTGTCACGATTAATGGAATATCTATAGATAAATTTAGAGCTAATATAAATGTTGATGATATAAAAAAGGAATTTAATATTAATACTTCTAAAAAAATAATAGGCCATGTAAGTAGACTGGATAAAGATCGAAATCTTGCAGCAAAACAACTTGTTAGAGTAGCAAAAACTATTTATAAAAAGCATCCAAACACACAAATAGTAATTGTTGGAGATGGCGACGAATATGAAATGATTAAAAGTAAAGCTGAAAAAGTTAACACTGAGCTTGGAATAAACTATGTTATAATGACTGGCCCAAGAGCAGATATTAACAAGTTTACAGCTATTTCAGATATATTTGTAGGAGTGAGTCGGGCGGCTCTTGAAGCTATGAGTGCCGAGTGTCCATGTATTTTAGCAGGAAACGAAGGATACATTGGTATATTTTCAAAAGAAAACTTAAAAAGTGCTATAGCATCAAATTTTACCTGTAGAGGAGAGCAAAAAAGTACATCAAACTTGTTGATTAAAGATATATTTAAACTCTTAAACACCCCACAGCCAAAGTTGGATAAGTTGGGAGAATATGGACGTGAAGTAATTAAAGAATATTATTCTGTTGAACGGATGACTCAAGACAATATAAAATTGTATAAAAAAGTATTAAGTAAGGTGTAATATGAAATATAAAAAGGTAATTAAAGTTGCAGGGTTTATGGCAATTATCACTGTAATATCAAAGTTTCTAGGGCTTATTAGAGAAATGATGCTTGCTTCAATCTATGGAGCAGGACCAGAGCTTACAGCTTTTTTGGCTGGAAGTAAAGTTCCGCTTACTCTTTTTGATGTAACTCTTGGAGGAGTTGTTTCTGCGGCATTTATTCCAGTATTTAGTGAAACAGTTATAAAAAAGGATAAAAAGGCAGCTTTTAAATTTACTAATGAATATATAAATTTTATTTTAATGATTACTATAGTCTTAACTGTGGTTGGACTCATATTTACTAGACAATTAATAATGTTTACTCTATCAGGGGGTGACATTGCACCTGAAACAATTCAACTTGCTGTTAATCTATCGAAAATAATGTTTCCCATGATAATTTTTACTGGTGTTACTTATTGTTTTGTTGGGTTGTTAAATTGTCACGAGCAGTTTTATATAACTTCTGTTTTGAGCTTTGTTTCAAACAGCGTAATTATATTATACTTATTAATTAACGGTTCAGATATTTATGGCTTAGCTATCGTCATGCTTATGGCGTGGAGCTTGCAAGTGATTGTGCAATTGCCATTTGTGTATAAATATGGATTTAGGTATAGGCCTATTTTTCATTTTTCCCCAGAAATGAAGACAGCTTTGCTTTTGGCAGTGCCTATATTAGTTAGTTCTTGGGCAGCACCTATTTCTTCTTTAATAAACATGAAAATGGCATCAGGCTTATATGAAGGCAAAGCAATTGTTGCATTAGAACTAGCAAGTAGACTTTATGTAGTAGTTTCAGGTATATTTGCTTATGTAATCTCTAACTTAAGTTATCCTTTTCTGTCAAAGGCAGGTATTGATGATGATAAACATGCTATAGGGAACTTGCTGGATAATATACTAAAGAGTATAACTCTTATTATAACGCCTATTATGATTGGAATTATATTTTTTGCTACTCCTCTTGTAAGGCTTGCATACGAAAGAGGAAATTTTACTCCTGAAGATACCCAAATGACAGCACTAGCTCTTATGAGCCTTGGAACAGGAATGCTATCTTTTTCTTATAATGAAGTTTTAAACAAGACTTTTTATGCACTAAAACAACCTAAAATCCCAATGTATACGGCTATGGTTGGAATTGTTGTAAGCATTATTCTTAGTTTAATTTTGCCACGATATTTATCTATTGTTGGCCTAGGTTTAGCAACTTCATTTGGGACGATAGCAACAAATTTACTTAATTTTATATCAATTAAAAAATTAGTGCCTATAAATAGAAAAAAATGGGTAGACTTTATAAAAATGGCTGTTAAAATTATAATAGAAAGGTGAACGTAATGCAAAATAGTTTTTTTGTATCTTTAGCAATAATGTTTTTTATTGAACTAAAAGATGGTTTTTTTGGAAGAATATGGTCAAGAATATATGAATTTGTTCGCAATGCATGGCAAAAAAGCTTTTTGAACAGACTTATACTTGAGCCGAAGTTAATTTTAAATATACAACAAAGCAAGACTTATAAGGTAGTATACATTCCTTTTCAAATTTTAAACAATTTGGCAGACATACCTGCTATTCGGAAAAGTTTTATAATAAACTTTATAGGTACAAAAATTAATCCAATTTATATGCTTTATTTACTAGTCTTTATTATGCCTCTATTGGATACAAAGATTGTAATGATAGTTTGTGGAATACTAATAGGTGTTGTAATTTGCAATAGACTAGTGTATAAAAAAGTGTGGAAATTGGATGATATAGGTTTTTTAATTTTAGTATTGCTTATAATATACGCAATCAGTGCTATATGCTCAGCAAGTAAATTAAGCAGTCTTATGGTTTGGGCGGTCTATGCACTGATGATGGGAATGTACATTGTAACATACCAAATTTTAGACCGAAAGAAAATAGTTTTTAACATAGTAAAGATTTTTGTTATGAGTGGAACACTAGTTTCAAGTTATGGAATTTTACAATATAAATTTGATTGGGGAGTAGATGAAAATTGGATTGACCCAAACATGTTTGAAAACATAACAAATAGAGCTTACTCAACTTTAGAAAATCCAAATCTATTGGGAGTATATCTTGTTTTGACTATTATGAGCGGAATTGGATTATTGATGGCTGAAAAAGATATGTTGATAAAGATATTTTATTTAGCTTGCATTTGTATAATGGTAGTGTGTATGGGAGCAACTTATTCGAGAGGCTGTTGGATTGGAATAGCAATTTCTATAGCCATGTTTATTACTTTTTACAATGGAAAGTTGTGGGCAATTGCCATTCCTGTTTTATTTGCAGCACCATTTGTTTTACCAGAAAATATTATTATTAGGCTTTTGAGTATTGGAAATATGGAGGATACTTCGACAGCTATACGAATTAAAATCTGGCTTTCTTCTTTGAGAATGGGTGCAGACCACATGTTTACAGGCATTGGACTGGGTTCAGGAGCATATGAATTTTTGTATCCTTTTTATTCATATTACTATATTCCAGCGTTACACTCACATAATGCGTTTATTCAGATATTTATTGAAGGTGGAATAATAGGGTTATTGATGTTTTGGCTTATTGCTTGGAGATTTATCAAATCTTGTTCAAAAAGCTTTTTAAGTGAAGATAGATCTGTATCTTTGTTTAGCTTAGCTATATTAACAGGTATCCTAGGCTTTTATATACAAGGGATGTTTGACTATCCATTTTTTAACTTTAGGATAGTACTTATATTTTGGATGTTTTTATGCTTTGGCACTTCATTTTCAAGATGGAGCAAAACATAAGAGTAGAAAGGAAAAAGAACATGATAAAGGTAATGCATATTTGTAGTGATACAAACATTGGAGGAGCAGGACGATATTTGTTGAACCTATTGCAAAATTCAAATAATAATAAATATAAATTATATTTTTGCATTCCAAAAGGTAGCAAATTAAAAAAAATATTACAAGAAGAAAATGGCAAAGTGATAGAAGTAGATATTGTGCCAGATAAATCGTTCAATATAAAAGATGTATTTAAAATTATAAAACTATTAAAAAAATATAAACCTGATATAGTGCACACTCATGCCAGTTTTTCGGGGAGAGTTGCATCTAAAGCTAGTGCTATTGGCAAGACAATATATACTAGGCATTATGCAGATGTAAATTATAATTTCCATTGTGCACCTATATTAAAATTAAAATCAAAAACACTAGGAATTTTAAATAACTTAACATGTGATGGAGTTATCGGAGTTGTGGGAGAATGTATTCCAGTGCTTATAAATATGGGCATTGACAAAAGGAAAATTAAGATAATCTATAATGGAGTTAGCCCTATCCCGCAGTATACAAAAGAGAAAAAGGATGAAGTAAGAAAAAAATATAATATAGATACAGATGACAAGGTAATTAGTATTATTGGAAGGCTTTCAAAAGAAAAGGGACATAAAGTTTTTATTGAGAGCATGAAGATTTTAACTACAAAAAGATCGGATGTAAAGGCCATAATGGCTGGAACAGGAATAGAAGAAAGTAGTCTAAAAAATTTAATCAAGGAAAATGACCTTAAAGATAATATAGCATTTATAGGGTTTGTTGAAAATATAACAGATATAATAAATATAACAGATGTACAACTAAATACATCATATACAGAAGCTCAAAGTTTAGCTTTGCTTGAGGGAATGAGTGCGGGAATTCCTGCTGTTGCTTCAAATATTGGAGGCAACCCAAAGGTTATAGTTCATAGTAAAAATGGATTTGTTGTACCTGTGGAAGACTCTAGAGCTTTTGCAAAAAGAACAGATGAGATTTTGAGCAATCAGGATTTATATAATCATATGAAAAATAATGCTAAAAAAATATATAATAAACAATTCACAGCTAGTAGAATGACTAGGCAGACAGAAAATTTTTATGATAAAATTTTGAAAGGGTAGTTTGGATGAAGGTAAAATTTAACTGGATAGATGGAATAATTATACTTATAATTATTGGTGTCTTAGGCATAGGAATACATTTATTAAATAGAGAAAACGTAAGTTTTTCAAAACCTAAAGTTCCATATAACTTTTTAGCTGAAATTGCAAATGTAGATATGGATTTGTTAAAACCAATAAAGTCTGGTGATGAAATTTATTTAACAGTTGATAATGTTGATAAAGCGATTATAAAAGACGTAAAAATAGAGCCTGTAAAAACTATAATATTTGATGCAGATACCTCAGTGTATAAAGAAGTTGACATGCCTCACAAATATAATGGCTTTGTTACAATAGAAGTTATGGCTCACGAAGACACAGCAAATATAATGGTTGGAAGCACACCAATAAAAGTTGGCAAAGGAATATTTGTAAAAGGCCCAGGGTATTCTTCTAAAGCACATATTTTAGATATGAAAAGTGGAATTGCAGAGGACACTCTTTACATTGTAGAAGAAATTAGTGTCCCAGAAGAAAGTGATGTTACAAAAGAGTCGCCTACTAATTAAAATTTATAAATATAAATATTGCAAAGAAAGGAGAATACGAGAATACTCTCATTAGTATAGAAATGGAAGTATCTTTAATATAAAATATATGAAAGAAAAAAAAATAAACTTTGTTGACATAATGATTGTAGGCATAATTTTAGCTATCTTAATTTTTGGAATATTAAGAGGTAGAGGAGATAACTCCTTAGAAGATATAAAAACGATACAATATACTGTAAGAATAAAAGATGTAAGAGATTACACTGTAAACGCACTAAAAAAACAAGTAAATAATTCATTTGCTAGTGTTTACGACACTAAAACAAACGACTTAATAGGAAAAATATTAAGCGTGAGCAAAAGCCCCTATATCAATTATGAACATAACAACCAATATGAACTTGTGCCGATGGAGGTTCCAGACAGATATATTGTTGACATCACCATTCAAACTCAAGGCAGAGAAAGTGAAAACATTTATGTTGATGCTGCAGGTACGGAAATTTATGTTGGAGCAAATATAGAATGGTACACAAAATGGGTACAAACTTATAGTTCACAAGTTATAGATGTAAAAGTTATAGACACAGAAATTATAGACACAGAACCTATAGATACAGAAATTATAGATAAAGAAATTATAGACACAGAACCTATAGATACAGAAATTATAGATACAGAAATTATAGATACAGAAATTATAGACACAGAAATTATAGACACAGAACCTATAGATAAAGAAGTTATAGACACAGAAATATTACCAGAAGAAAATCAAGTTCATTAGTCTTCACTACAAAAGAGGGGGACCATATGAAAAGATTATTATATATATTAATTACAATATCAATAACACTCTCATTATTTATTTCATGGCACAGAATAATTGCTGAAAAAAATCAAAACAATATTCAAATTGGAATTCGTTACGAAGATTTGGTCGCAATGAGCCTAGATGAGGATAAAAAAATAGAAGAGTTATTAAACGAATTTAAAGATAGAAGCGTAACCACTATATTGTTTAAGCAAAAGGATTTTAACTATAATGATTTACAGATGGCAAGTGATATGGGATTTATTGTTTCCCCTGAGCTTGAAGATAACACCCAGATAGAAAAATTAAGACAAATAGAAAATTTGGGATATATATTTTTTGGAAATAGTCAAATAGATACAACTCCTGCTTTAATAGAGTTTGTTTCACAATATGGACTTGGATTTATAGAGTTTTTCTCTCAAGACCAAGCAGGATTTGACGAACTAGCAGAAGCTACTAAGGATGAAAATGGTAGATATCAAGTCATTAGAATGTATTCCGATGAAAAAGTCCCATCTATATCAACTCCAGACACAGTGGATAGATTGGAACTAGCTTTAACTGAGAGAAATATAAAAATGTTTGTATTTGTATACGAAGACCCCAAAAGTTTATATTCCGACTTAAGTGAATTTATATATAGAGCCCGAACTAAAGGATATGTTATTTGTGATGAAAAATTAGAATATACGTATCAACAAACACCAAAAATATTTTTAGTATTTATAGGATTAAGCACAGTTGCCTTTAGCATTTTGCTTAGCATAAGTCTTGGAATAAAAAAAATAGGAATAACTTTGTCTTGTTTAATGGCAATAGCATACATTGCAGGCTTATTTATAGAAAAGGATATAGTTTTACAAGGTATGGCATTAATTACTTCGATTGTCTTTCCAGTATATGCTATTGTGAAATTTTGTAGTGAGTCAAATACGTCAAAGGACGTTATAAAAAATTTTATTCAGGTTTTAATCACAACACTAATAGGTGCTTCAACTATTGTTGGATTGTTAAGCCATGCAAATTATAACTTAGGACTGGATGGCTTTAGAGGAGTAAAATTAGCTCATGTTGCCCCTTTGATTATAACGGCAGTTATTGTATTATATATAAACCACAAACAAATACTGAATGAACTAAAGAATTTAAGAATAAAAAAATCAATTCTTATTACATGTTGCATTTTAGCTGGTATATTTGGAGCAGGAGTAGTTATTGTTTATATCACGAGAACAGGTAATGGAGAAATTTCAGATATAGAAAAAGTATTTAGGAGTGCACTGGACAATTTGTTGGGAATACGTCCACGAACTAAGGAGTTTTTGATTGGGTATCCTGCATTGTTGGTAGGGCTTTATTTCAATTTAAAAATTATAAAGTGTCCCGCCATAATAATTGGAACAATTGGACCGATATCTTTAATCAATACATTTGCACATTTGCACACTCCTCTTATGGTTTCAATCATACGAAGCATATATTCCGTTGGGTTTGGAGTGATAATAGGAGGAATTTTAATATATTTTTTAAAATTTAGTTTTAAAATTTAGTTAGGTGATAAATCAATGGATAATAAAAAAAGAGTAGTTATATCAGGTTATTATGGATTTAATAATATAGGTGATGAAGCAATTTTATTTGCCATGATAAAATTGCTTCAAGATAACATACCAAACATCAATATCACCGTACTTTCTAATGACCCAGAAAAAACAAAGTCAAATTATAAAGTCAACACAATTAGCAGATGGGATATAAAGGGTATCTTTAAAAGCATCAAGTCATGCAACATGTTAATAAGTGGTGGAGGAAGTCTTTTGCAAGATATAACAAGCTACAAAACTATTCCATACTATTTAGGAATTGTACAACTTGCTATTTTGATGCATAAACAAGTGGTCTTTTATTCACAAGGAATTGGTCCAATCAATCACCCTTGGAATAAATGGCTAGTAAAAGTAGTTGCTAATAAAGTAAACCATATTTTTGTAAGAGAAATTAAATCAAAACAGCTATTAGAAAGTATGAATGTAAAAACTCCTATTGAAGTATCTATTGACCCAGTTTTTGGGATAAATTTAAATTTTGAAGTTTATTCTAATATTAAAACTAGACTTAAACCCGAAAAGAAAGTTGGAATTTATTTAAGACCATGGAAAAATAATAAATTATTAGTAAAGACTATTACTGAAGTTAGCAAAAAGCTTATACAAGATGGATATGAAATCTATATGATTTGTATGCAATATAAGCAGGACTTACAAGTGGCAAAAGATGTAGTCAACTTGGTAAGTAGTAGAAACATTCACATTATAGGAAAGTCTTTAAATATGGATGAAGCGTTAGCATATACTGCTTGTTTTGATTTTATAATTGGAATGAGACTTCATAGTCTTATTATGGCATTTTCTGTGGGAGTTCCTATAATAGCAATATCATATGACCCAAAAGTAGAGAATGTTATGGATGAAATGTGTATTTCACATTGCATTAAACTGGAGAACTTAACTTATAAAAATTTAATGAATAAGATTAGATGGATTGAGCATAACATAAAACTTGAAAGAAATTTAATAAATTATATTAAGCGTCAAAAAATAGAAGAAATTTATATGCCTATACATTATATAAAAAATAAACTGTTGGAGGACATTGATGGACTATAATTATTATAATTATAAGATTGAAAGAGAAGTTTTAAGATGGATTGCTGAAATATCGGAACCTGAAACTAATATTAAGCAAAAAGCTCAAAATGTTCAAAATAAGTTAAACTCTATGTATCCTCAAAAGTATCATCAAATAATGACTGAAGCAGTCAGAGGGATGGTAAAGGCAGTGATTTTAGGAATTGACTATATACCTAATCCGCCAGTCATAAAAACATCTTTACCACGACGAGACAAAATGGCTTACAAAGAAATATCTTATCATAAAAGAATGGCTATGATAGAAGGTGCTTATACAGGAATGGGAGGAATTTTTCTAGGTATAATGGATTTTCCTTTTTTACTTAGCATCAAAATGAAGATGTTATATGAACTATCTGCTATTTATGGTTATGACACTTCTTCTGTTCGTGAAAGGGTATATATGCTTCTGATTTTTCACCTAGCGTTTTCTTCGCAAAAGTCAAAGAAAGTCATACTTTCACGCCTAGAGAATTGGGATGAATATAAAAAAACTATTCCTGAAGATATGAGCAACTTAGATTGGGAGATTTTTCAAAGAGAATATAGAGATTACCTTGACTTTGCAAAATTGTTGCAACTTTTGCCAGTTGTGGGTGCCCCAATAGGTGCTTATGTAAATAACAAGCTTTTAAAATCACTAGGAACAACTGCTATAAATGCATTTCATTTAAGATATATGAAGTACTTTTGATTAAATAGTATAACATAAGCAATGTTTTGGAAATATATATGCTATAGCTAGAATGAGCAACAAAAATAAATGAATAGTGAGGGATAAACAACATGAAAATGAGTTTTAGGTGGTACGGAGAAGGAAACGACAGCGTTTCTTTAGCTGATATTAAGCAAATTCCAGGCGTTACAAATATTGTTTGGGCGTTGCACAACAAACAAGCTGGTGAAGTTTGGACAAAGCACGAGATTGCAGAAGTACAAAGTCAACTTAAGCCATATGGATTTCATATGGACGTGGTAGAGTCTGTTAATGTACATGATGATATTAAAATTGGGCTACCAACTAGAGATGAATATATCGAAAATTATAAGACGACTATTAAAAACTTAAAAGAGTTTGGTGTGAAAGTAATTTGTTATAACTTTATGCCTGTATTCGATTGGACTAGGACAGATTTATTTCATCCACTACCAGACGGTTCCACTGCTTTATTTTATGAAAAATCCAAAATCCATAATGATCCAAAACAAATGGTGGACTATATTTTATCAAACTTAAACGGAATGACTTTCCCTGGCTGGGAACCAGAACGTATTAATCAACTTGATAGATTATTTGAGGCATATAAACCTGTAACAAAAGAGAAGTTATGGGAAAACTTAAAATATTTCTTGGAAGCAATTATGCCTACTTGTGAAGAATGTGATATAAAAATGGCAATACATCAGGATGATCCACCATGGGATATCTTTGGGTTGCCACGTTTGCTAGTGGATGAGCCAGCAATAGACAGGTTCTTGAAATTGGTAGACAACCCATACAGTGGATTGACATTGTGTACCGGTTCACTAGGTGCAAACCGTGAAAATAACATTGCTGATATAATTAGAAAACATGTAGACAGAATTTACTTTACACACATTCGTAACGTAAAACACTATGAAAACGGAGATTTCTCAGAAGTTTCTCATAAAGACTGTGACGGAGACGTTGGAGTGATAGATGTTGTGAAAGCTTATCATGATGCAGGATTTAAAGGATATGTTCGCCCTGACCATGGACGACATATTTGGGGCGAAAAATGCCGTCCTGGATATGGACTGTATGACCGTGCTCTTGGAATTATGTATTTATGGGGTGCATGGGATATGCTTGAAAAGCTTGGAGGCCAACAATGAAATTAAATTATGAAACTTTACAAGACAAAGCACAATGGGAAAAAGAAGGCTTTGAGCTCCCTAAATTTGATATTAAACAAATAAAAGAAAATACACTTAAAAATCCTACGTGGGTACATTTTGGAGCTGGAAATTTATTTCGTGCATTTATTGCAAATGTTCAGCAAGACATCCTTAACAAAGGAAAGTCAGACAAAGGGATAATTGCAGTTGAAGGGTTTGACTATGAGATTATACAAAAAACGTATCAACCTATGAAAAAAATAACCTGGGAGTAGTAGTGACTCTTAAAGCGAACGGAGACATTGACAAAACTATTGTGGGAAGTGTAGTGGAGTCGCTTGTATTAAATTCAGCAGAAAAATCTAGCTGGGACAAATTGAAACAAATTTTTAGTGCTCCTTCACTACAAATGGCAAGTTTTACAATTACAGAAAAAGGTTATAGTCTTCAAGATGCTCAAGGTGAATACTTTGCTTCTGTAGAGAATGATTTTAAAAATGGTCCAGAAGCACCTGTTAGCTATATTGGTAAAGTGGCTTCGCTTTTATACACAAGATATCTTGCAAATAAAGCACCTATTGCGATGGTAAGTATGGATAACTGTTCTCATAACGGAGACAAATTATTTAATGCAGTTGAAGCATATGCAAAAGCGTGGGAAAAAAATGGTCTAGTTGAAAAAGGTTTTTACGACTATATCACTGACAAAGATACAGTATCATTCCCTTGGTCAATGATTGATAAGATTACTCCAAGGCCAGATGAAAAAGTTAGAGTTATGTTGCAAAAATCAGGATTTGATGATGTTGAAACTATTATTACGTCTAAAAATACTTTTGTTGCACCTTTTGTAAATGCAGAAGAAGCTCAATACCTAGTTATTGAAGATTGGTTTCCAAATGGCCGATCAAACCTTGAAGAGGCTGGAATAATCTTTACTGACCGTGAAACTGTTGATAAAGAATTTGATCTTGAAGCAATTGGCGTAAGCTTGGAGCTACATAAAGAGATAATGAAAGATGAAACTA
>LJDB01000082.1 GCA_001983455.1 Candidatus Epulonipiscium fishelsonii | reverse complement strand
TTCGGTGTTTATTGATTATCTGAGGTGGATAAAAATTTTATTGAAATCTTATAATATTGACCAAAGTGACATAACGTCTAAAATTAAGATAACATTGGATGTATTGAAGAAAACTTACAAGCAGGCTTTACACCCTGATATAGAAAAATATTTGAATTTGGCTTTAGAGATATTACCAACACTAGATGCTTATACTATATATGAAAAAGTAGATTTTGGAAAATATAATAATATTTGTGCAAAAATTTTGGGGGCTCTTTTAAACCTAGATAAAAATAAGGCAAGTGAAATTGCTCTAGATAATTTGCACCAAAATAAATTTACTATTAAAGAACTCTATATGAAAATATTTTCCCCTATTTTATATGAATTAGGAAGGTTAAGCCATTTAAACAAAATTACGGTTGCTCAAGAGCACTATTGTGCTGCTCATATTCAATGGATTATGACCAGGTTATATCCTGAAATTTTTGGCGGCAAAAAAAATGGCTTAAAATTTATTGGTGTTTGTGTTGAAGGGGAGTTGCATGAAATAGGTATAAGAATGATTTGTGATTTTCTGGAGATTGAAGGCTGGGATACCTATTTTTTGGGCTCAAATATACCAATAAAAGATTTTATTAACACT
The DNA here is from genome assembly GCA_001983455.1 of Candidatus Epulonipiscium fishelsonii. GTDB lineage: Bacteria > Bacillota > Clostridia > Lachnospirales > Cellulosilyticaceae > Epulopiscium_A. The sequence continues at coordinate 5,580 of LJDB01000082.1, read as the reverse complement.
ATAGAAAAAATAAATCCAGATTTAATAGGTATTTCGTGCACTATGACATTTAATATTGAATACACAAAATGTTTAATTACATCTATCAGAAATGAATATCAGTGTAAAAATATAAGTATTGCAGTTGGGGGTTACGCTTTTAATTTGACGGATGATTTGTGGAAATATGTTGGGGCTGATATATTTGAAAGTGATGCCGACAAGTTTTGCAATGCAATAAAGGAGCGGTTTAAATGAAAATGACAGATAGAATATATGATATACTGCTGATTACTGATTATAAAGGAAGAATATTAAAAGTAGTTGAAAGTAAAGTGAGGTTAAATGGATTTCCCAAAGAAGGCCAAAATATATTAGACATAACAGATAAATCAAGTAGAATAAAAATGATTAGGTTTTTGTATGAAGTTATATCATATAAAAAAACAAAGCTTTGGGAACAATGTTTTAATATTGAAAATGTTTTGCATGAAGTTAGTGTTCAAGCTGAAATTTTGGATGAATATTCTATATTAATAGGGATTATTACTACTCCCTATATTTTACATATGTATAATGAAATGATGAGTATGAACAATAAATACATAAATGAATTGCGAATGATTACTAAGGAAAATACCATACTATCCAAGTCTCAAATGATTTATCCAAACTTGAACTCAGATAAGTCTACAGAGTACATAAATAAAAGTTTAGAGCAAATGGCTCGCAACAGTCTAGACATTTTATCAGAAGATCAAGATTTGCAAGACAAAACTAACACCGATTTTATAAAAATATTGAAAGAAGGTATTGTCATATGGAAAGGACTACTAGATTTTAAAAATATAACAGTCAACATATTCAAAGAAGAGGATACTGCTATTATTCCTTTTAACGCTTTAGACATACGATCAATCTATTTAGCGGCTTTAAGTATAATTATAAAGTTTGCTCAACCCAGTAGTAACCTAGACATTTACATAAAAAGAGAGCAAGATAGTTTCTTGGTGGAATTTAATTTTGTAAAAGATAACCTAGATGAAATATTTTGGAAAGAGCAGGAAATTAATACTCTAAGAATTTTCTTAGAACAAAATAATGGAACGTTATGGAGCTGTGAAGACGGAAATAAAAGAAAATTATTTAATGTAATTCCGTCAAAACAACTACCGTTTGTTCCAGCATTAGAATATGCTTTATAGTCTTAAAATCGGGGCGTATATCCCACCCACTAAAGGAGTAGGTTTTACGCCCTTATTCTATAAGTTTTTTCTGACTATATTTTTCTTTATTAAATAGCTTCCAACTATCATACAAAGATTAATTATAATAACCAAAATATAAATTATAGTAGTTTCAGCTTTTGTATCAGCAGTTTGACTTAAAAAAAATCCAATGCTGGCCATAACAAAAAGAATCAAACTAGTATATTGAACAAAAGATAAAATCCAGACAATTAGGCTTTGGTTTATTTCGATTTTCTCTTTGCTTCCACTTCCTCGGCGTAATGACATGCAACTAGACCTCCTTTATAATTTCTTAGCAAAGGCTCTTCTGTTTCACATTTTTGTGTAAAATAAGGACATCGTGTGTGAAACCTGCATCCACTAGGTGGATTTATAATGCTTGGCATGTCAAGAGTTCTCAGTGGCAAGCTTTCCACTCCTTCATTATCTTCAAGCAAAGTGTTGTCTGGAACAGCTGCAATTAATGCATGAAAATAAGGATGCTTTGGGTCATCTATGGCTTGGTGAATATTGTTTATCTCAATCATTTTCCCTAGGTACATAACAACTAGACGACCATTTTTAGCAACATAGCGTGCAGTTGCCAGGTCATGAGTAATGTAAACAAATGAAATATTATATTTCTGGTTCATTTTTGCCATTAAATTAATTAGTGAAATTCTAAGAGAAACGTCAACCATAGACACAGGTTCATCAGCCACAATAACTTTAGGCTTCACAGAAAGTGCACGAGCCAGCAGTACTCTTTGACGTTGACCGCCACTTAGTTGATGCGGATACTTATAAAAATATTGTTCGCAAGGGGTAAGGCCAACTTCTTCAAAATATTGTTCCAAAATTCCGTAAGCTTCTTTTTCATTTTTAGCAATTTTATGCTGCATTAAAGGTAGTGAAAGAGATTGAAATATAGTACGATTTGGATTAAGCGCAGCAAATGAATCTTGATGCACCATTTGAACAGATAACCTATAATCTTTAAACTCTTTACCTTTAATTGAATGGATATTTTTGCCATTAAATAAAATTTTACCTCTAGAAGGTTTGTTTATTCCAACAATAGCCTTGCCTAAAGTAGTCTTTCCACATCCACTTTCTCCAACAATAGCAATAATTTCGCCTTCTTTAATCTGAAGGTTTATTCCTTCAATTACAGCCACTTTCTGTTTTTTGTTCATCCTGTTATCAAATGTAACTTGCAAATCTTCAACTCTTATCATACAATCCCTCCTATCGGACATCTTGAGGCACGTTCTCCATTTACATAAAGTTCATCGGCTAAATTAGAACAGGTTTTTTCCTTATAAAAGGAACATCTTGGAGAGAAGCGACAGGCTGGTTGTTTTTCAAGTAAGTTTGGAGCAGCTCCTGCTATAGCTTGACGAGTTTCCATATTATCTTTTAAGGTGGGAATTGCTTTTAAAAGTCCTTGTGTATATGGATGCATAGGTAGTGTAAATACTTCTTTGACGTTACCATATTCCACAATTTGACCGCCATACATAACTGCTATCCTATCAATTACCTTTGAAATAACGGCAATATCATGAGTACAAAATATAAGGGTTATGCCTAGTTCTTTATTTATTTTGTGTAGTATGTCAATGATGTACCACTGAGTTATTACGTCCAAGGCTGTAGTTGGTTCGTCTAGAATTATTATTTCTGGGTCTAGTAAAAGACTCAGAGCAATAAGCACACGTTGTTTCATTCCGCCACTTAGTTGATGAGGATATGCCTCGAGAACATTAGCGTCTAGTCTTACATATTCTAAAACTTGCTCACTCTTTTTTATTATCTCAGTCTCATTATGCCAATTGTGTGCAAATGCAGTTTCAATAAAATGTTCTTTTATTTTGATTACAGGATTTAGGGCGTTTTGAGCAGCTTGAAAAACTGTAGCGATTTTTTCCCATCTGTATTCATTAAATTGTTCTGGAGTTTTATTAAGTAAATTTGTTTTAATATTATTTTCATAGTACCATACTTCACCTGAGACCAATTTCCCTGGAGACGAAATTAAATTTAAAATTCCTGATGCTAGTGTAGATTTTCCACTACCACTTTCTCCAATTATGCCCAGCACTTCCCCTTTTTTTATATCAATCGAAACATTATCACACGCACGCAAAATTCCTTTTTTTAATGCAAATTCAATTGATACATTTTTTATCTCTAATATATTCATACTTCTCCCCCCTAACGTAATCTTGGATTTAATGCTTCATCTATGCCTGATGCAAATAAATAACATCCCAATTGAAAGAAAAGTAGTCCACAAAGGGGTGTCATAAAATAAATAATACCGCCAATGCCTCCAACAATAAGTCCAGACTGTGACATTGCCATTTGCAACATCATCCCCCAGTGATTACCTTGAAACGGCACTAGTCCCAGAACCATAAGTCCAACACTTGAAATAATTGCACCTTTCATAATTGAAATAAAGTTGACTGCAATAAACGAAATAATATTTGGAATAATATCTTTAGTGATTATATTAAATGTGCTAATTCCCATAACCACACTTGCCTCTATAAAATCCTTGTGCTTAATTATCAAAATCTGTGACCGTATTGCCTTTGCAAGCCCCGCCCACGACCACAAGCTTAATATTAGTCCAAACACTAGTGAATTGTCCACACGTATGATCATTGATAAAACCATCATAACAGGAAAACTAGGCATGGTAATTACGATATTCATGAAAATACTTAATATGTCATCCACACGTCCACCAATAAATCCTGCTAAAATTCCTATTGAACAAGCAAATATAATTGAAAATATTGCTGTATATACTGCCACCAACAAAACAGATCTTGAACCTACTATAAATTGAGCCAAAATATCTCGACCAGCATAGTCTGTGCCTAGCCAATGTTCCATTGAAGGTAATTCCAATCTTTCTCCATAGCTGGCCTTTGGTGCCTCCACAACAATTGGGCCAAATATGGCAAGCATAATAAAAAATGTAAGAATAATCAGACCCACTCTAGACATTTTATTAGACCAAATCACACTAAAAAATACTTTACAATTTGCCATAGTTATTCCTCCCTTAATCTTGGATTAAGTTTTGCATACAAAAATTCTGCCACAAGGCCTGCTATAAGCACCATCATGATTATCATTAAAAACATCCCTTGCATTAGTGGATAATCACGCCTATTTATTGCCTGGCCCAAGTAATACCCAATTCCAGGATAAACAAATAAATTTTCAATTAAAGGAGAACCCCCAAACATAAATCCAAACGAAATAGCAACACTAGTAATCATAGGTAAAATAGAATTCCTTCCAACATATGTAATTAAAATTCTCTTTTGTGATATTCCCCGTGCTTTGGCATAATGAATGTAGTCTTCCCCCAATACAGACAGAGCCATAGCTTTCATAGATATTATCCATCCTGTAACGGTTGTTATAAACACCGTAAACACTGGTAATATACAATGCCACAATACACTTAATATAAATTCCACTGAAAATGCAGGCACGACTGATGAGCTATAGGACCCTCTAGCGGGAAACCAGCCCAGATGAACAGCAAATAATATTATAAATAAATATCCAACAATATAATCTGGAATTGCTCCAAATATAGATTGGGCAATAGTTAAGATTGTGTCTAAAGGTTTACTACGTTTCCACGCAATGTAAATCCCTAGCAATACTCCAATAGTAAATGCTAGGCTGAGAGATAATGTACACACAAGCAATGTCCATGGCAACGCCCCCAGCACAATAGTATTTACAGATTGTTTAAAAGACATTGACTGCCCCAAATCTCCAGTTAAAGCTCCAATTGTATAATTTATAAAACGTTCGCTGACAGGGATTGTAGGGTCATAGTTTAGTGCATTTTTTGCTTTTTGATATGCTACTTCATATATCAAATTTTGCGTACGAACATACTCTTGTGCTAGTGTATCTACTGGGTCACCTGGCATGATTTCAATTACAAAAAATGTTAGCAAAAGTGATACAAACATTGTAGCAACACACATTCCTAATTTTTTAACCATATTTTCCTCCTTATAAAGTTATATAGGGCGAACAAAAGTCGCCCTTATCAAGAATAGTCAAGTTATTCCTAGGTCACAAACAATCTATTTTGAAATGATGAGATGAAATATAGCTTGCCATCACGTAACATTTTTGCTAGGTGATAGTTTTTCCCTTGAGTCCAATAGTAGTCTAATACAGGCGTACCCATTTCAACTTCTGCCAGAACAAGTTTAGGGTTATGAATACGTGTAAATGACATATTAAGTATTTTCATGAATATCGTAATTACCATGCCTAGTTTTCCTGTTATGATGGTTTTATCAATGATCATACGTGTGGACAA
>LJDB01000081.1 GCA_001983455.1 Candidatus Epulonipiscium fishelsonii | reverse complement strand
CTAGTGAATTACATCCTATATAATTGATATTACTCCAAAATGCATAATTATGCATGAATGTGCATTTTATATATACGATTAATTCTAATGGTTGCCTGCCATATTACATTGCCATTTATATTGAAGTACTAAAATGTTTAACTAGCACAAATGGTTATATTTTTAAATTATTACATGTAAAAAGGGGCGAACATTATTCACCCCTTTTTAGTGTATTTTATCTTTTTGCCTGATCAAAAGGTTCGCCTGAAGCTCTGGGAGCTTGAGATGACTTAGAGAATATAACAAGTGCCAAAAGAGTAACTACATAAGGAAATACTTTTAGATACATAGGTGGAATAACAGCAAGCTCTGGGATAACTTGAGAAACATTAGATATAGTGGTAGCAAATCCAAAGAAGAAAGTAGACCCTAAAATACCTAGAGGTTTCCACTGCCCAAATATTAATGCTGCCAAAGCCAAAAATCCAAATCCACTTACACCACCGTTAAATTCTTTTGAAAATGTTACAAGATATATTCCGCCACCCAGTCCAGAAAATGCTCCAGAAAGTAGAACCCCCCAATAACGCATATAAGCAACATTTACTCCAGCGGCATCAGCTGCATGAGGATTTTCTCCACAAGCACGCAATCTTAATCCAAACTTAGTTTTATAAAGAATAAAGCTAAATAATATAAGGATTAAAAGCACAAGCCATGTGCTGTAATAGGTATTTTGGAAAAATAGTGGCCCAAGAACGGGTATTCCACTTAAAACAGGGATGTCAACTTTCATAAATCCTCCTGGAATACGAATATTTCCACTACCTGTAATATTCCTAGCTAAAAATATAGTCAACGCTCCTGCCATCATATTTATTGCAGTACCACTAATAATTTGATTTGCCTTTAAGTTTACACTAGCAAAGGCATGCAAAACTGAAAATAATGCTCCAGCAATAGTTGCTACTCCTAAACTTAGCCATACTGAAAACATGTTATTTGGTAAAATCTTAAGAGATAAGGCACTGCCAAAGGCACCAATAATCATCAATCCTTCAAGTGCTATATTAGCAACTCCGCTTCTTTCAGAATATAAGCCACCCAAAGCTGTAACTAGTAATGGGATAGTAAATGCAATTGCATAAGGAAATACTTGAAATATAATATCCATCTATTTTTCCTCCTTCATTTCAAGTTTAGCAGACTTTCTTCTTTTTGCGTTGTCAATTATTCTTTCAATAAGAACACTTGTGGCTGCAAAATAGATAATTGTAGCAATAATTGTATCTGCAATCTCTGGAGGAACTTCTGTCATTGCACCCATAAATCCACGTCCAGCGTGTAATAAAGCAAAAAATAATGCTGCAAATAAAACACCTATTGGCGTTGTAGCTCCAAGAAGAGCAACTGCTATACCATCCATCCCTTGTGAAGGCAAAACCCCAATTTGTATTGAAGATGCGTTACCAGTATAATGTGCAACTCCTGCAAGTCCTGCTAGTGCTCCAGAAATCACCATTGAGCTAATAATACTTTTGTTTACGGAAATTCCAGCATATTCAGCGGCAAATCGGCTAAATCCCACAGCCTTAAGTTCATATCCAAACGTAGTTTTATCTAGTATAAACCAAATTACTAGAACAGCTATAATAGAAATAAAAATTCCCAAATTTATATATGAACCATCAAACATTTCGAAAAGTCTAGCAGCTTTTAACGTAGCTTGTGCAGGTAATTTTGCAGATTCAGTTTCCATTGTCCCCTTAAAATAAGCAGGAATTATATAATATACAACCCAATAAGCAATCCAGTTCATCATTATAGTTGAAACAACTTCATGAACATTAAATTGTGCTTTTAAAAACCCAGGAATAAACGCTATAATTCCGCCTCCAATTGCACCAACAATTATCATAGCAAGTAATAGTAAGGGCCTTGGCATATCAAATGTTAGTCCTACAGCAGTTGCACAAAACCCGCCAAACAACATTTGGCCAGATGCACCAATGTTAAACAATCCTGTTCTAAATGCAAAAGCAACGGACAATCCAGTCAAAATAAGTGGCCCAGCAGTTGCAATAGTATCACCTATACGGGAAATACTTTTTGTTCCTCCTTGAACAAGATAAGTAAAACCTTCAATCGGATTGTGTCCAGATGCCCACATTAACAATGATCCAGCTAAAAGTCCAAGAAATACTGAAATCAGAGAGATTATAAATTTTTTCATAAGTCGCTACCTCCGTTATTTACTCCAGCCATCATAAGCCCTAGCTCGTTCTCATTGGTTTCACTTGCTTCAACAATCCCAATCAAATTTCCATGGTTTACAACAGCTATTCTATCAGATACATTAAGAATTTCGTCAAGCTCTAATGAAACAAGAAGAATAGCCTTGCCACTATCCCTATGAGCAATAATATGTTTATGAATGTTCTCTATAGACCCAACATCCAATCCTCGAGTCGGCTGAACAGCTATAAGTAAATCGGGATTAAGTTCCATTTCACGTCCAATTATGGCTTTTTGTTGATTTCCTCCTGAAAGCGAACGTGCCATAGATTTTCCGCCTTCACCTGAGCGAACATCAAATTCTTTCAAAATTTTATTGGAATATTCTCTTATTTTATTTTTTTTAAGAAGACCTTTTTTTGCAAAAGGAGGTTGATTATAAATTTCTAAAACCATATTATCTTCAAGAGAATAATCTAAAACTAGTCCACGCTTGTGTCTATCTTCAGGAATATGTGCTATCCCTTTTCTTATACGCTCTCTAATTGTTGTACTCGTAATATTTTCTCCTTTTAAAAAAATTACACCGTGTTCAACTTTTCTAAGACCTGTAATTGCTTCAACAAGTTCACTTTGCCCATTACCTTCTACTCCAGCAATGCCTAAAATTTCGCCTGCACGAACTTCAATGCTAAAGTTCTTAAGCCCCAATACTTTCTTGTTATTCATAACATTTAAACCTTCTACTTTTAGAACCACATCCTTTGGTTGAGCAGGAGTTTTGTCTACTTTAAAAGTAACTTCTCGACCAACCATCATAGTTGCCATTTCTGCTTCACTTGTAGTTGCAACATCCACTGTACCAACATATTTTCCTCTTCTAATTATTGTACAATGTTTTGCAATTGCTTTAATTTCTTTTAACTTATGAGTTATAATTATTATAGATTTTCCTTCATCCGTAAGATTTTTTATAATTTTAAGTAGTTCTTCAATTTCATTTGGAGTAAGTACAGCAGTTGGTTCGTCAAATATTAAAATATTAGCATTTCTATATAACATTTTTAGTATCTCCACACGTTGTTGCATTCCAACAGAAATATCTTCAATTTTAGCGTGTGGATCTATGTCTAAGCCATATTGCTTTGAGAGTTTTCCTACTTTTATTGCCGCACTTTTGGTATCTACACTAAATCCATTTTTAGGTTCAATACCTAAAATAATATTTTCTGTAGTAGTAAAATTATGAACAAGTTTAAAATGCTGATGTACCATTCCTATTCCCAAATCATTTGCTACATTTGGATTTGATATCTTGACTTCTTTGCCATTAACTTTGATAGATCCACCGTCGGGACGGTACATTCCAAACAACATTCCCATAAGTGTAGACTTTCCTGCTCCATTTTCACCCAATAAAGCATGGACTTCACCTTTTTCCAAGCGTAGTGTAACATTATCATTTGCTATTATACCCGGAAACTCTTTGCGAATATTTAGCATTTCAATAACATATTCCATTCAAATCCTCCTTACTAAAATTAATAGATGTATATAATTTACATCTATGCAAGATAAACATTATGATTTTATAGTACACTACTAAAACAATGTATTTTATTAATTATTAAATAATGTACCTTGTATAATTATACTAATAATAATTTAGTTTAACCCAACTTATTAAAAAAATGTACACGGGATAACTAATTAATAACCCCTAATAAGTTTCCATTAATTAATATATTGCAACCATTACAAACTACTTCTCGGTTATAAAAAAGATAAAAAAAAAGATGGTTTCCCATCTTTTCTTATTACTGTATTAAACTACCATCGTTTGTACTAGCAACTACAATTTCACCACTAGCGACTTTTTTAGCAATTTCATTCACAACATTCATTGTTTCTTCACTTAAATTATAATTTTTCTCAGGTAATCCTACACTATCTGTTTTAACATTTAAAGTAAGAATTGATCCACCTGGGAATTCTCCTGCCATTTGTGCTTCAATCATATCAATTGTAGAGCTTCCAAGATATTTTATTGCAGAAGTTAAAATTACAGATGTTCCAGGAGTTTCATCAGTTACTTCCGCTGGAATGTCTCCATATAATCCATCATTATATTGGTCAACGTCTACTCCAACAATCCATACTTCTTCTCCTCCAATTGCACGTTCTTTTGCTTCTGTTATTGCTCCAACTCCAACTCCACCTGCTGCACAGAATATAGTTTTTACACCTTTATCATACATTTGTGCTGCAATTTGTTGTCCTGCTGGAACATTATCAAAGGAACCTTGATAAACAATGTTTTCTTCTTTCATTTGAATGTCTGTTCCTAAATTTTCGTCTGCGTATTTGATTCCTTGTTGGAAGCCCCAGTTAAATTTTTGTACTGCTGGAATTTCCATTCCTCCAATAAACCCAACATCACCAGTTTGTTGTTGCAAAGCTGTTGCAATTCCAGCCAAAAATCCTGCTTCTTGTTCTGCAAAGTATATTGCTACAGTGTTATCTTCAACAATATAATTTCCTGCTTCGTCAAGAGGTGCCCCATCAATTATTACAAAGTTTACATCGTCATATTTATTTTGTGCTTCATAAATTGCTGTTTCAAATTTAAATCCTGGTGTAACTATAAAATTATATCCTGCATCATAAAAATTATTAATTTCTTTCATATAGTCCGCATGAGTTGTACCTACTGGCTTAAGATATTTGTGAGTTAAGCCATATAAATCAGATGCTTCAACAATACCTTCCCAAGTTCCCTGATTAAAAGACTTATCATCAATTGTGCCTGCATCGGTTACCATACCTATTTTAAGTTCAACTTGCTCACTTTCGGGTCTTGTAACTCTTTCTACATTGCTTGATGAGTTTCCTTGTTCAACAACTTCTTCTCCACCTCCACACCCAGTAAACACAAAAGTACTCATCATACTTGCAAAAACTACAGCCATAAATTTTCTTCTCATTATTTTTCCACCTTATATTAAATTTTTTTATATTCTACAGCTCTACTGCATAATATATAGTTACTTATTATGTACTCTTTTATTATATCAAATTTGATTCCATTTTTCAATAGACTAACATCAACTTGAATTTGCGTTAAAAAAATTTTTTTCAAAAAAGTGTTGCAATGCACAAACTCTATGTAGTATAATTTTAAAAAAGTAATTCAATTCTTCGGGGCGAGGTGAAATTCCTCACCGGCGGTAATAGTCCGTGAATGCGTTAGCATTGATTTGGTGAAATTCCAAAACCGACAGTATAGTCTGGATGAGAGAAGGATAGTGATATTTGTGTGCACAAATATTTTACTAGCAACCCTTAGAAAGAAAAGAATGGGTTGCTTTTTTATATATTAAAAAAGGGGGAAAATATTTTGCGTACACAAAATATGGTTAAGATCGCATTTTTAAGTGCAATCGCAGCAATTTTATTACAATTCGGAATAAAACTTCCGATACTTTTTCCGAGCTTTCTTGAAGTTGACTTTAGTGAAGTGCCTGCCTTAGTTGGTATGTTAACAATTAACCCAATGGCAGGTGTGATAATAGTAACTCTAAAAAACGTATTAAAAATTTTACTTTTCGGTAGCTCTACAGGATTTGTAGGAGAATTTGCAAATTGGGTAGTTTCACTAGGATACATATTACCAATTATGTTATTAATTAAAAAAGATAATTCATTAAAGTCAGTAACAGCTGGAGTTACTTTGGGTGTTATCTCAATGGGAATTGTTGGTGGATTAATGAATTACTATGTAATGTTAGATTTTTATTCTGCCTTTATGCCAATGGAAGCAATTATTGAAATGGGTCATGCAATTTTTTCACCAATCAATGATAAGCTAACACTAGTTTTATATTCAATGGTACCATTTAATATATTTAAAGGAACTATAATTTCAATTACAAGCATAGTTTTACTAAAATCTCTTTATCCTGCATTAAGGAAAATAAGAATAGCATAATAAAAACCACCCATTATACGGGTGGTTTTTATTCATGTTGTTAACAGAAAATCAACAATTTATTATAGTCAAAATTAACAATTAAGATCAAGTTGAATTGAGTAATTTTACATATACTTAACTTACATGTCAGTAATGTTACTGACAAAAAATATACAAGAAGAAGTTGCAATTTATTCTTGTAATAGTTAAAATATAATTAAGAAGGAGTTTAAAAATGAAATTAACTTTAAGACAAATAGAAATTGTTAAACTAATTTTGGAAACTAGCATTCAACATCCCTGTAATATGCAATTTATTTCAAATAAGTTAAATATTAGTTCAAGAACCGTTTTAAGAGAATTTTCTATAATAGAAGATTGGTTTGAAAGCAATAATTTAATATTGATTAAAAAATCTGGAATAGGAGTTTACTGGGAAAAAAATGACATATCTTCTCAAGCAGTTGAAGTCCTATTAAAAGATGCACTATCTAATAAATCATTTACTTCTGAAGAACGAAAATATTATATTGTTGGGGAACTATTAAATAGCAAAGAAGCTATAAAATCAAATTATTTTATAACAAAGCTAGGTATTTCAACAAAAGTATTTAAAGTTGATTTTCAAAAAGTAACACAGTGGATAGAAAATCATGGATTATCAATTTCTAACAAACCTTCTGTTGGCTTAAGTATTGCTCAAAATGAAGTAAATATAAGAAAAGCTATTATATCTCTAACATATGAAATATATGGAGATACACTAGTAACAAGCCTTGTAAAAGAACAAAGTGTTCCAATTAGCTCTCTAAACAAAAATATATTTAATTTTTTAAATATAGAGCAGATAAAAATTATTAAACAAATTATATCAAATACAAATGAAGATGCAAACTTTAATGACAGATCCTATATAGCAACGATAATGTATTTACTAGTGGCACTGAACCGAATTAAAAAAAAGAAATATATTTATGCAACATATGAAAATATGGATCATGATTATATAAAACCATACTTTGAAATTACAAAAAAAATTACTATACAGCTGGAAAAGCAATTTAACTGTATATTTACACATTATGAAAATATATATTTAACTAAATATTTATTAGCTTTAGATATAGCTTTAGTAGAAGGCTCTGAATCAATTAATTTTTTATTTAATAAAATTAATCAAGATGTAAAAGAACTAGTAGATAAAACAGGATATATATTGAATATGAATTTTAAAAATAATAAAACATTAATTGAAAGTTTGAGTTCTCATTTTAAATTAGCTATACCAAGAATGAAAATGGATATTTCAGTGCAAAATTTTCATGTTGCTTTTTTAAAAAAAAATTATGAAGATATTTTTAACGCCACTAAGCAAAGTCTTTCAGAAATTTTATTAAAATATGATATTGAAAAGATACCAGATGAAGAAATAGGATTTGTTACCACATATTTTTGCGTAGCTAAAGACAAATTTTTAGAACAGCAAAAAGTTAAAATTGTGATTACATGTCCTTCAGGATTAGGTACTGCAAATATGATAAAAAATAGTATTTTAAAATATTTTTCCAATTTTGAAATAGTACAAATACTATCTATTATAAATCTTGATATAAATAAGTTAAAAGAACTAGATGTTAAATTTATAATTTCCACAGTAAACTTAGATGAAAACTTTCCTTATTTAAAAGTTAATCCAATTTTATCATCTGAAGATAAAGTTAATTTAAAAAGTCTTGTAGAAAAATATGGGGCGTTTGAAGAATACAATGTAAAAAGCCAAAAAATTCAAAATCAAACAGGGGTAAATTTGCCAACCCTTAACCAAATTATACAAGTTAGTGAACTTGGCATGGAAATATCAAACCTAATTAACAATATCTTTTTTTATAAAAGCCATAATGTAACTTCTAAATTAGAGATAATTCAAAAAATATCAATTTTAATAGGGAAAACAGAAGCTGATATATTATCAATTCAAAAAGGATTGCAAGAGAGAGAATTAATAAGTAGTACTTACATAAGAGAATTTAATGTATATTTATTTCATTGTAAAACTAGTGGAGTAACTCATTCAATGTTTGGATTTTTTAAATTAATAAATCCGTTTAAAAATAAAAGTGGATACTGGGTATGTGGAGGAATTCTTTTATTAATACCTGAAAATTCAACTGAGTTTCATGTTGATATATTTACAACAATAAGTAAGAGTTTAACAGATGAAATAATAATGGAAAAACTAATTGCAGTAGAAAGCAAAACGGACATAGTTCGTATAATAGAACACAGTTTGTCACAAATATTTGTAGAAAAATTAAAAATCTGTTTATAAAAGATAAATCACACCAAAAGGGGGAAGAGTATGAATTTATCAAATTTAACGAATTCAAATTTAATTTTGTTAAATAATGATGCAAAAACAAAAGATGAAGTTATAAAGACACTTGTAAATAAACTTTATAAAAATGGAAAGCTTTCATCTGAAGAAGGGTTTTTAAAGGCTGTTTTTGATAGAGAAAAACTTTCAGCAACGGGATTAGAAGGAGGTTTAGCGATACCTCATGGAAAATCTAATTTTGTAAAAGAAGCATCTTTTGCAGTAATGTCTACAACAAACATTGTTGGATGGGAAAGTCTTGATCCAGATAACGAAGTAAAATATATTTTCTTACTAGCAATTCCTGAAGCAGCAGCTGGGGATACACATCTTGAGTTACTTTCAGAGCTTATGACAAGAATGAGCGATGATGAATATAAAGAAAAGTTATTTGCTTCAAAAGATGTAAAACAGTTTATGACCAATTTAGATAATGAACTTGTGGATAATACAGGAGATATTGTTTATACTAAATCTATAGTAGCGGTTACTGCATGCCCTGCAGGTATTGCTCATACTTATATGGCAGCGGAAGCTTTGGTTAAAGCTGGAAATAATATGGGTATTAAAGTATATGTTGAAAAACAAGGTGCAAACGGAACTGAAGACCGACACACATCTGAAAACTTAAAAAATGCAGATGCAGCAATTTTTGCAGTAGCAGTTGGTGTAAAAGAAGAAGATAGATTTAAACATTTAGCGATAACGAAAGTTGGAGTTGCAGAGCCATTAAAAGATGCAGAAGGAATAATTAAAAAAGCTTTAGAAAAAGCGGAAAACCATAAAAAAGGTGAATACGTTGAAACAGAAAGTAGTGAAGAAAAAGAAAGTATTGGTAGTCTTATTAAACAATCTGTTATGACTGGTATTTCATATATGGTACCACTAATTATAGCAGCTGGTATGATTAATGCTATGGCAGTTATGGCTGCAAACTTGTTTGACTTGCAACATTTATATGACCATGCAACAGGTGCAGGCAGTTGGTTAAATAACTTTAGAGTTTTAGGTTCAACGTTATTTGGAACATTCTTAATTCCAGTTTTAGCAGCATATATGTCATATTCATTAGCAGACAAAACAGGATTAGTTTCTGGTTTTGCAGCAGGTATAATTGCTAATATGATTGGCGGAGGTTTCCTTGCTGGTATGGCGGGAGGTTTATTTGCTGGGTTTACTGTAAGAGCATTGAAAAAATATCTTCCTGCTAAAGGAGCATTTGCAGGATTTGTAAGTTTTTGGTGTTATCCAGTATTTAGTACCGTAATAGTTGGTATAGGTATGTTCTTTATAATTGGTCCACCAGTTGCATGGATTAATCAAGCGTTATTAAATTTCTTAGAATCACTTGGTGGAGCAAATGCAGCATTACTTGGGGCAGTTCTTGGAATAATGGCATCATTTGACCTTGGAGGTCCAGTAAATAAAGCTGCGTACACTTTCTGTGCGGGAGCTATGGCTGAAGGAATTCTTATGCCATATTGTGCATTTGCGTCAATAAAAATGGTTTCTGGGTTTGCTGTAACTTTGATAACAATTATTGACAAACAAAACTATACACAAGATCAACAAGATGTTGGTAAAACAACGTGGATTTTAGCACTAGCTGGTATTACTGAAGGAGCAATTCCTTTTATGATGGCAGATCCATTAAGGGTAATTTTCTCTTTGTGTACGGGTTCAGCTGTAACGGGAATACTAGTTGCATTGTTTGATATTGGTCTTAATGTGCCTGGAGCTGGTATTTTCTCGTTATTTATGCTAACTCCATCACCAGGAAGCTCATATTTTGTAGCTGCAGCCGTATGGCTAGGTAGTGCAATAATTGGGGCAATAATTTCAACAGCACTATTGTATGTTACAAAACGTAAATTTCAAAAAAATAACTAATAAAGTTTGGATAGGGAAATTTTCTTAAAAAGTGGGGGCTAAATTAATAGTCCCTTTTTCTATAAATTATTATATTGAGGAGAATATAAAAATGGCAAAAAATGTACACATCGTACCACATATGCATTGGGATAGGGAATGGTATTTTACTACAGAAGAGTCAAGGATTTTACTAGTTAACAATATGGAAGAAATTATGGATATGCTTGAGAATAACCCAAATTATCCGTATTATGTTTTAGACGGGCAAACAGCAATATTAGAAGATTATTTTGATGTTAAACCTGAAAATAGAGAAAGAGTTAAAAAGCTAGTTCAAGAAGGCAAGTTTATAATTGGACCATGGTATACTCAGACTGATGAAATGGTTGTTGGAGCAGAATCTATTACTAGGAATTTATTATATGGAATAAAAGATTGCAAAGAGTTTGGCGAACCAATGATGATAGGTTATTTACCTGATTCTTTTGGCCAAAGTGAAAAGCTACCTGAAATATTAAATGGATTTAATATAACTAGGTGTATATTTTGGCGAGGTAGCTCTGAACGCCATGGGACAAATAAACAAAACTTTAAATGGTGTGGAGAAACTTCTGGTGAAGTACTAGTGCAACTATTGCCAATGGGTTATGCTATAGGGAAATATTTGCCAGTTGAGTTTGATGCACTTAAAAAAAGACTAGACAAATTTTTCCCCGTGCTTGACAGTGGAACAATAACAGATGATATTTTATTTCCAAATGGACATGACCAAATGCCAATCCAAAAAAATATATTTGAAATTATGGATCAAATGAAAAATATTTATCCAGATAGAAATTACTTTTTAAGTAAATATGAAAATGTATTTGAAGTACTAGAAAAAGTGGATACAATGGATACAATTAAAGGTGAACTTTTAGATGGAAAATATATGAGAGTCCACCGTAGCATTTTTTCAACACGTGCAGATATAAAATCAGCTAATACACGCATTGAAAATAAAATTACAAATGTGCTTGAACCTCTAGCTTCAATAGCATATAGTCTAGGAGCAAGCTATGAAGAAGGACTTATTGAAGCTATTTGGAAAGAAATTATGAAAAATCATGCCCATGATTCAATTGGCTGTTGTTGTAGTGACAAAGTTCATCAAGCTATAGTAAATAGATTTTTTACAGCTGAAGATAAAACAGATGAATTAATTCGTTACTATAAACGTAAGATTGTTGATGCAATATCTTGTGATATCACTCTTGATAAATTAACAGCATTTAACTTTTTGCCTTATGAAAGGAATACTATGGTTGAAGCTGAAATAATTACTAAGATGAAAAACTTTAAACTAGTGGATGAAAACAACACCGAATATGAGTTTGATTTGATTTCTAAAGAAATTGTTGATGCAGGTCTTATTGATAGACAAATTGTACATTATGGGGATTATGATCCGTTTGTAAAATATACAATTACTATTGCTGATACTCTTCCTTCAATGGGATATAAAACGTACTTGATTAAGGAAATAGAAGGAACTTTAGACATTCCTGAAATGTATATACAAAGTGAACAAAGTAACGAAGTATCCTCTGGAATAAGTTATTGTGGAAAGTTTTATAAAATAAATATAACACAAAATGGTTCACTAGAGATTTATGATAAAGTAAATGATATCACTTATAAAGATGTTTTACTAATAGAAGATGGTAGTGATGATGGAGATGAGTATGACTTTTCACCACTTGAAGATGACTTTATAGTAACATCTAAAGATGTAACTGCCAAAAAAATAGTAAAATCATTTAAACATCATACAGATATCCTAGTTAATTTTGAAATGAATGTGCCAAAAGACCTGGACAGCAGAAAGAGTAAACAATGTGATGCAACTTTAAAATTTAATATATCTATTAGAATAAGAGAAGACTGCCCAATTATTCGCTTGAATATAGATGTAGATAATACTGCTTGTGACCATAGAGTTAGAGTACTAGTACCAAATGGACTTTCAAGTAACTTTAGCATATCTGATAATCAGTTTGGAAATATTAAACGTCCTGTTTATGATTCAGCAATGGATGTTTGGGAAAAAGAAGGTTGGGACGAACGCCCAGATTCAATTTATCCAATGCTTTCTTATGTGGCTTTAGATAATAACAAAGGAATGGCTGTTTTAACAAATTCTGTTCGTGAATTTGAAGTTATATCTTATAAGGAAAAATATGATACAATTGCTATAACTTTATTTAGAAGTATTGGATTTTTGGGTAAAGAAGAATTATTTAGAAGACCAGGCCGTCCTTCTGGCATAAAACTTCCTACTCCAGACTCACAACTTCTTGGCAAACAATCGTTTCAGTTAGCACTGGCACCAAATTGTTCACGTCTTGAAATGTTGGCCAAAGCATATATAACACCTGTAGAAACTTACAATAAAATGCCCTACAATGCAATGAAATTGAACACGCCAAGCTTTGTTTCACCATATAGCTATAGTTTATTAAATGATCCAAATAAAAGCTTTGTTCTTTCTGCTTTGAAAAAACAGCAAGATAAAGATGGCTTGATTTTAAGAATATATCAAACTCAACAATCAGAAGCAATCACTGATTTAGAAGTTTATCACGGAAAAAATGTAGTGGCAGAAGTAAATTTAGCAGAAAATATTATTAATCCACAAAAAAATAATTTAGTTCTTCCAAATAATGTAGTGAAAAGCTTTTTAATTAAATAGCAAAAAAAGTAAGGGAGCATTTTGTGCCCCCTTGCTTAGATTATGCATATCTTTTTACAAGCTCATTAAGTCCTGCATCATTTGTTCCTTGACCAATGGCATTAAATTTCCATTCACCATTATTTCTATAAATTTCACCAAAAATCATCGCCGTCATATTTGTATAATCTTCAGTAAGATTATATCTGTACATTTCAGTGTTATTTCTTGCATCTACAATTCTAATAAATGCATTTTGGATCATTCCAAAATGTTGTTTTCTTTGTTGTGCTTGATAAATGTTTACTACAAAGACTATACGATTATAAGCTGCAGGAATATCATTTAGAGACAACATAATTTGTTCATCATCCCCATCACCTGCTCCAGTCAGATTATCTCCATTATGAATAATTGATTGTGTAGAATGACGTAAGTTTCCAAAATAAATAATATCATCTTGATTTTTTAACTTATCATCTTGTAGCATCAAAACAGATCCATCACAATCTATTTGAGCCTCTGCTTTTAAACCTCCAAACAGACTTTTTTTCTTGGATTTAGCTTGGTCCCAGCCTAGTCCAATAAGAAGCTTTGATAGGCCTTCATTGCCTTTTTGTAAACTAACTTTTTGGCCTTTCGTTAAATTAACTGCCATTTTAAATTTCCTTTCTAGTCTAATTTTATTCCACTTCTATGCCAAAGTTGTTGCATAGTGCTGCTAATCCGCCTTGATATCCGCTTCCCATAGCATTAAATTTCCATTCACCATTATGTTTATAAACTTCACCAAAAACAATAGCTGTTTCTATAGAGAAGTCTTCTCCTAAGTCATACCTTAAAATCTCATCACCTGTCGTTTCATTCAGTATTCTTATATAAGCATTTTGTACTTGACCAAAATTTTGCCTTCTTTTATCAGCTTCATAAATAGTTACTGTAAAAGCAATTCTATTTATATTTGAAGGGATAGCGTTCAGATTTATTTTTATTTGCTCATCATCTCCGTCACCAATTCCACTTAGGTTATCTCCCATATGTTCCACTGAACCCGAAGGATGCTTGGTGTTTCCAAAAAAAACAAAATCTTCTGAACATGTTGTTTTACCATAATCCGATAATAAAAATGCAGCTGCATCTAAATCAAAGTCGCCACCGGTATCAAATCTATTTACATCCCATCCAAGACCAACTACTATCTTTGACAATCCTGGGTTACTTTTTGTAATACTAACTTTTTGACCTTTTGTTAAATTAACTGGCATAATTTTCTCCTTTTTCTGTGTGTTTTTTAAGCTGTCTCAATTCCATAGTGTCCACATAAGGCTGCAAGACCACCTTGAAACCCACTGCCAATAGCATTAAATTTCCACTCTCCATTATACCTATAAATTTCTCCAACTACAACGGCTGTTTCAATAGAAAAATCTTCCCCTAAATCATATCTTAATATTTCTGCATTAGTTGTTTCATCCAGAATACGTATAAAAGCGTTTTGTACTTGACCAAAATTTTGTTTTCTTACATTTGCTTCATAAATTGTTACTGTAAAAGCAATTTTATCTATATCTTCAGGCACTTTTGATAAGTCTACTGAAATTTGTTCATCGTCACCATCTCCAGCTCCAGTCAAGTTGTCACCGTGATGTTTAATAGCTCCATTATTATAACTAAGATTTCCATAAAAAATAAATTCTTTATCTGTAGGACATTTACCATCTTTTGAGACCATAAATACAGACGAATCTAAATCAAAATCTGCTCCTCCATCATATTGATTAATATCCCATCCAAGACCAACTAATAGCTTTTTTAATTGAGGGTTTCCTTTCGTCAAATCTACTTTTTGACCCTTTGATAAATTTATTGGCATTTATTCATCCTCCTAAAGTGTAATTTGTATATATACAGCTTTTCCAATTATTGGTTCTTCCATTTAACATATAAGCAATGAATTACACGAAAATAAAATTAAGTTTGATAATTTACTTACTATTTTATTGTTTACTACAATGAAGGATTATATGTTAGTAATCCTTCATTTATTACTATTGCTATAATTTATTTTAATATACTACTAGTTATTAATCAACCACTAGTTATTTTCATTAGTGTAGAATACCTTCTTTATTTTGGTATATTATGCATTTCTTTAAATTTATTTTTCATTTGTTCAAGTTTAACTTGATCTTTTTTGCGTTGATTACGTGTTTTTTCTTGAATTTGTCTTGTTTCTTCAATTCCGTTTACAATAGTTTTCCAAGTTTGTTCCAATGTTTCCATTTTAATAGAGCTTCCAGAAGCTAGTTGAGCGGTCATTTTAGATTGTTCAACAATATTATTGGCATTTTTTATTAATAATTCATTAGTTTTCGCATCTAAGGCAGCCATAGCCTCTGCTTGTATGCGTTGTCGTTTTACCATCATAGCTTGTGCAATAGCTTGTTTAAATATAGGCAACGTTATAATAAATGCGGAGTTGATTTTTCGCACTAAATTCATGTTGCTATATGCCATAGTTTTAATCATTGGAATAGATTGCATCGCTACATTTTCTGCAATTCGCAAATCTTGAGTTCTTTGTTCAAGCATTAATAACGCTTGATTTAAACTTTCTATTTCAAAATTTATAGAATTATCACCACTTTGAATAAGATCTTGTTTTCTTTGAGTAATATATTCTTCAATTTCTCTGCAACCTTGTTCACCAGCTAAAATATATTTAACTAATTCATGATAATAATCTACATTGGCGTTAAACATTATTTCAAGCTTTCTATTAGATTGTGTAATTTCTTCTTCATATTTTTTTAACTCTACATATATTTTATCTATTTCACTACCCATTTTGTGGTATTTTTCCAATATCTTATCTAGTTGTTTCTTCACATTACTAAACCATTTATTTAACAAACCAGGTTTTTCCTGTATTTCATCCAAATCAAATTTAGACATAATATTGGCTAGTGTATTTAACATTGTACTAGAATTATTCAGTTGACTCATATCCATACTATTTAAGACAACATCTGATGCTTTTGAAATTTCTTCAGCTACTTCTGCACCAAAACGTACTATCGTTTCCAAATTAAAAACTTCTATTTTAGAGGTTAAATCATCTACTTCTTTTGAATTTACTAGTGTAGCATTCATTTGTTGCCTGTCGGCAACTATATCGTACTTTGGTTCGATATCAAGTTGTATATCATATTCTGGTTCAATAGTAACATCCAGTGTTTGATTTGGCCTTTTAAAGTCTAGTCCCATATGTTCATCCCTTTCCTAATTAGTTTTATAAAATTTATAAAACAAACTTTTTTTATATCTTATGTTTGGAGCTTTTGCATCATAAACATACTTACCTACTTGATGTTCTAATATTCCTTGAGTAAAATAATTTTCAATGGAAGCATATCCTGTTGGTACAAAAAATAATATATCAAACCCCAACAAGCTCAAAAACATTAAAACTATACTATCTTGCAAAGTTATCTGACGTTGTGAAGTATTTATATAAATAACTTTTGGATTAAATTTTCCAAAATCAAACTCTTGTAAATACTTTAAAACTTCTTTATCTAAATTAAGTATAGTAGAAATAATTATATGTTCAATTACAGGAGGGCTTTTAGGTTTACTAAAAAATTGTGAGAATAAACTATATAGATTTTGTTTTGTAGTTAGATCATCAAACTTTGGAATGATTAAATTTCCCTCTAGTAATGCTTCCATTTTGTTTAAGATATGCTCTTGCATATCTAATCTTAATAAACCAAATGGATAATGTTTATCTATTTTAATTTTTTCTCTATGCAAAATTCCATTCCTGTAAAAGTTTTCTACATTAAGTTTAAAACTTTTTTCTATTTTTACAAATGGCAAGTCTTTTATAACAATTGTATCTGCTGTACATAATTTGCGGATATTTGTCCAATACTTTGCCATACTTGCTTCTGCAACACCCGATATTTTTGCAAATAACACTGGAATAGTTACAGTATCCCCCTCAACTTTAAAATTTTCTCTGTATTTTGGCTCTGTATTCCACAATAAAGATATTTCTTCATAAATTGTCTGTAGCGGAACTGAATTTGCATATTTATACTGATGTGATTTAAATACAATATTTTCGTCACTCATATTTTGATAAAATTCATTTTGTTTTTGAAATGCTATAGTATCTTCAGCATTATTTGACTGTTTGCCAAAATTTAATCCCAATTTATTCACCTCTCTTAAAGATTTTTTTATACCACTCATCCTTGATATTTAACACTCCATCAAGAAGATTTTTAAGAGGTATTTTTAAATCATATAAATATTCCCCTACTTGATGCTCTGGAATATAATTTTTTATAAAATGTTTCTCTATAGTTTGATATCCTGTTGGTACAAAAAAGGCTATATCAAACCCTATTAAATTCAAAAATGCCATAAGTATACTATCTTCTAAAGAAATAGACTTTTCAGTTAAGCATAAATAAATTACATTTGGGTTTTGCCTAGTAAAATCAAATTTTTGTATTAATCTTATAAGCTCTGTATTCATATTTAATATTGTAGCTATTATTAAATATTCTGTACCATTTTGATATGTCCCTTTAATTACTTTTCTATCAAGTAACTCTTGTATTTTATCCAATATATTTTCTTGCATATCTTCTCTCATAAAGCTATACTTATATTCTTTATGCGATTTAATTTTTTCTCTCAACAATTTCCCGTTTTTAAGAAATGATGTACAGCTTGATTTAATTGGATTAAAATCAGTACTATTAATGAAAGGGGTTTTATCTATTAAATAAGTGTCTTCCGAACACAAACTTTTAATTGTGCTCCAATATTTTGCAACTGCTCCATCTTTTACCCCAGATACTTTAGCAAAAATTACTGGCACACTTACAATGTCATTTTCTATTTTAAAATTCTCTCTATATCTAATTTCTTGATTCCATAAAATTAAAATCTCTTCATAGATAGTTTTTAAAGTTATTACATTAATTTTTTTATACTGATGGTTTTTATATATTCCACTATTATCTTGATATAACATAGCATCCAGTTCAGTTTCAGCTTGGTATGCTATTGTTCCTACTTGATTAATTGTGCTTTCGGGTTCAATATTATTTTTTCCCTCATATATAACAACATCACAACCCACATTACATAGTATAGTCAATAATTTCAATTCATTATCACTTATGATACCTTTATATAAGATTTTTGGTACTTTGTTATTTCCAATTTGTAATAGTACTCTTTCAAATTTATAATATAGCCAACACATATATTTTATGAATGCATTTTTCAGCATATTTAAGTTCTTACCTTGTTGGGACATTTCATTTAAGGTGTTATAAATTTCATAAGCAAGATTTTGCCTTGTATCAGGGTTTAATCTTGGTAACCATCCTCCAAGTTTGTTTGTAATAAATCCTACTGACATTTTAAAATCTATCCCTATTATGTCATTATAATAATCTAAATTTTTTTCTGTTGGATTTGGTATTTTATCAATTACTACACCAAACGCTTTAGCTTCTTCAAGATATTTATACAATAAAGATGAATTTAAATCTGTTTTTAAAAAATATCCTTGCTTTTGTTTTCTATTATTCAGTTCAATAAAAAAATCCTCTAAATTTTGGAGCATTAATTATTTTCCTCCTAGTTTTAATAATTGTACAAAAAAATTATATCATATTTTTATTAAGATTGTAACTTGAATTTTTTAAGTTCAATTTGTATATGTAACGTCTTGTGCTAGTTCATTGCATTTTTTATATTACTATTAAAGGCGATTTTCTTATTTTTATTATAAATAATATTCATAGTCGATGATTCCAGTGA
>LJDB01000080.1 GCA_001983455.1 Candidatus Epulonipiscium fishelsonii | reverse complement strand
ACTACTTATTTTTTCACCTCTTGGCTACTTACTTTTCGTGACTACTTAGCTATTTGTTTTTTTCACATGGGTTAACTCTTAAAGTATATACCTACGTGTTACAAAATGCAATTGGCAAAATACCCTAATATATTTCTTCTCACTAGTGAATTCTATCCAATATAATTGGCACTACTCCAAAATGCATAATTATGCATAAATGTGCAATTTTAATTAGCACAAGTGATGAGATGGTAAAACTAAACATAAAGTGTATAAAAAAAAGTATAAAATAACTAACAAGCTAATAAATCAACTGTGGTACAAAGTAAATTTAAACATATAAAAAAAACAAATATATATAAGTATCCAAATTTATTTATAATATACAAAACACATTGACATAATATATGTTATTATATTATAATTGCTCCATAAATTAAAAAAGAAATAGTGTTGCGTTAAAGGAAACACACTAGGGGGAAACAGGCCATGGCGGAAGACACTATGAAATCATTGGTACGTTTATTTAAAGTATTAGAAGCAATGACGGAAAAAGAATTTAATGGGGTACGAGAGCTGACAGCAAAAACCGGTATTAATGCAACTAGTATATACAGAATGCTATCAACTATGGTAAAATTAGGTTATATATGGCAAAATCCAGAAACAGAAAAGTATGCATTAACCTATAAAATAACTGCTTTAGGTAACTTAGTTGCTATAAAAAATCCTATTGTTAATATTGTTCATCCATTTTTAGTGGAGCTATCAACTCACTTTAAAGCTACGGCTCATTTTGTAGAAAAAGTAGGAAATAGATGTCGTTATATTGATAAAGTCTCTCCTAGTGAAGGTGTTATTGCCACTGGGTCATATATTGGGATGGAATTACCGCTAACTACTACTGCTGTTGGGAAGGCAATGTTATCACAAAGGTCTATAGAAGAAGTTACAAACATATGGAATTCAGAAGATGTTGTTGTTTATACTAAAAATACAATTACAGATTTAGAGCGGTTATTAAAAGAATTGGAGCACTCCAGAAAATATGGGTTTGGATATGACAATGAAGAAAGAGAAAATGGATTGTTTTGTGTGGCAGTAAGTTTAAATGATTTTACTCTAAAGGATAAATATGCAATTAGCCTATCAGCTCCCGTAGCAATTATGCAGGGAGAATACTTAGAGAAAGTAGAAGGATATTTATTAAAAATAAAGCAAGAAGTATCACCGCTTTTAGGTGGCATTCTTTAATCGGAAAGGTGAAAAAATGAGCTTAATTGAAGATATAAAAATAGAATATTATAAACTACCACTAAAAGGAAACCTAGTAGATGCGTTGCATGGAAGACATGATTTTTTTGAAGTAATCATTGCAAATGTTTTAACTGAAGATGGAATAAACGGAGTAGGATATACGTACACAGGTGGAATTGGTGGAGTAGCCATTGCTAAAATGCTAGAGTTTGATTTAGTTCCAAAAATGCTAGGAAAAGAAATTGAAAATTTAAGTGCACTTAATTTATATATGAATAACGCTATCCACTATGTTGCCAGAGGAGGAATTGCGTCTTTTGCAATATCTGCACTAGACATTGCTTGTTGGGATGTTTGGCTTAAAGAACAAAATAAGTCACTTGCGGATGCATTTGGCACAAGACAACCACATGTTAAAACATATCATGGTGGAATAGACTTAATGCTTAGTGAATACGAATTACTTCATAGCATTGAAGAAAAGCTTTTAGAAGGCCACACTGCGATAAAAATTAAGGTGGGTAAATCTAATATGCAAGAGGATATAAGCCGAGTAAAAGCAGTTAGAAACCTTATTGGAAAAGATGCTTGGTTTGCAGTGGATGCAAATATGGTAATGAGTGTTGAGCAGGCAATTAAATTTGCAAATGCTATAGAACAGTATGATATAGCTTGGTTTGAAGAGCCTACAAATCCTGATAAATATTATGACTATGCTGAGATTGCAAAAAATACTTCTATTCCAATTGCTATGGGAGAAAATTTACATACACATTATGAACATGAATTGGCATTGGATATAGGAAATGTTAAAGAAATCATACCAGATTGTTCTAATGTGTGTGGTATTAGTGGCTTTTTTGAAGTTGCTAAATTAGCTAAAGATAGAGGATTAAAAGTAAATTCACATGGAATGCAAGAGTTACATCTTAATGTGCTTGGAGCAGTTGATAATGCTGGGTATGTTGAAGCACACAGCTTTCCAATATGGGAATATGCTAATGAACCTTTACTAGTTAGAAACGGACTATTTACGCCAAGCTTCAATGCTGGAACAGGAGTTTCTTTTAATTTAGAACTTTTAAATAAAGCAAATAGATTTTAGCCTAGCTATAATAAGGAGCGAAAGATGAAAATTATAATCACAGATTGTGATCACGCAAATTTAGACCAAGAAATATTAGTGTTTAACAAATGTAACGCTGAGTATGAATTAAAGCAATGCAAAACAGAAGAAGACTTAATTAATCAGTGTAAAGGGTATTCTATATTTATAAATCAATATGCTCCTTTTACAAGAAAAGTAATTGAAGCACTATCTCCTGAGCTTAAGCAAGTTGTTAGATATGGAGTTGGAGTGAATACTATTGATTTAGATGCAGCAACAGAGTTTGGAGTTCAAATTTGTAATGTCCCTGACTATGGAATGAATGAAGTAGCTGACCAAGCAGTTGGTATGATGTTAGCACTATGCAGAAAAATTGTGTTAATGAACGACTATACTAAACACGAAAAATGGGACTATACTAAAGCGATCAAAGTCTTTAGAATACCAAATCAAACTGTAGGAATTTATGGTCTTGGAAGAATTGGTAAAACATTTGCTAAAAGAATGGGCGGATTTGGCGTTAAGCTTATAGCGTGTGACCCAATTTATAAAGTTGGTGACGTTATAAATGGTGCTACTATTGTAGATTTTGATACGTTGTTAAAACAATCAGACGTACTATCAATTCATGCTCCTTTTGATGAGACAACAAAACATGCATTTAGTTTGGAAAGTATCAAAAAAATGAAACCAACTGCTTTTCTTATAAATGTATCTCGTGGAGGAATTATTGAAGAGGAAGGTCTATATACAGCTTTAACACAAAATGTAATTGCAGGAGCAGCACTTGATGTTGTTGAAGTTGAACCAATGGAAGTTGGTAGTAAATTGTTTGCACTAGATAATTTTATAGTTTCACCACATATGGCCTGGTATTCTGAGGAGTCAGCGTTAGAGCTTAAAACTAAAGTAGCAGAAGAAGCATGTAGATTTTTAAACAATGAGCAAATTCATTATCCAGTTAACAATATAAATAAATAGGAGGCTTTAAGATGAAAGCAATTGTATATGTTGGACCAAATAAATTAGAAGTTATGGAAAGAGAAATTCCAGAAGTTAAAGAAGGACAAATTCTAGTAAAAGTGGATAGAGCTGGAATATGCGGAGGGGATTTAGGAATTTATAAAGGATTACACCCAAGAGCAAAAGCTCCTTTAATATTTGGACATGAATTTGCTGGAACTGTTGAAGCTGATGGTAAAGTATTTAAAAAAGGAGACAAAGTAACTATCAATCCAATTGTTTCTTGCGGAAATTGTACTCCTTGTAACACTGGGAACCAACATGTTTGCAACACTTTAAGACTAGTGGGAATTGACAAAGATGGAGCTATGGCGGAGTATGTTGCTGTTGATGAAAATAAGCTATATAAATTAGGTGCAAATGTATCTGATGAAATGGGTGCTTTAATTGAACCTATAGCAGTAGCAGTACACTCTGTAAGAGAACCAAATTATAGGCCAGGAGATAATGCAATTGTATATGGAGCTGGACCAATCGGAATGGCAATAGCACTAGTGTTAAAAGAGTTTGGATGTACTAACTTAACTGTAGTTGAAGCGGATGATAAACGTATTGGAATTGCTAAAGAGTTTGGAGTTGATGTAAGAGACGCAAAAACTTTGAACCTTGAAGAGTTAAAAGCAGAAAAAACAGGCGGAGATGGATTTGACTTTGTGTTTGACTGTGCTGGTGTTGAACCTGTTGCAAATCAGCTGATTAAAGCTAGTAAAGTAAGAGGAAAAATTGTGGTTGTAGCAGGATATAAAAAACCAACAACTTTCCCATTAAATGAAGGAATGTTTAAAGAAGTTGCATTTGAGTTTGTTCGAGTTTATAGAGATAAAGACTATGAAATTGCAATTGAAGTTGCTAATAAACAACCACTATTTGAAAAACTAGTAAGCCACGTTTTACCAGTTGAAGAAGCACAACAAGGGTTTGATTTATTGCTAACTCCTGGGACTGGAGCTATGAAAGTATTATTTAAATTTTAATTAAGTATTTTAAGCGTAGGGAGCACATTGTTCCCTACTACATAAAGTTTATATTAAATACTATAGGGGGACCTTAATGAAAAAGAAACTATTATTTTTATTAGTTGGAGCAATGGCATTAACAGGATGTGGAGGAGCGTCTGGTGGAGACAGCGAAGGAGATACATTTAAATTAAAGTTGGGTCACATTCAACCAGCAGAACATCCTGTGGGCAAATCAGCTGAGGAATTTGCAAGACTAGTAAAAGAAAAAACTAATGGCAATGTTGAAGTCGCAATATTTCCAGCCTCACAACTTGGTACAGAGAAAGAAATTTTTGACTCAGTTGATATAGGTTCAATTGATTTAGCGATGCTTGGATATGGGGAGCCAGCTAAAAAGTTTACAAATATAGGGATATTTGATGCCCCTTACCTAGCAAAAGACAGAGAGCATATGACTAGGTTACTCTCAAGCAACGAACTAGATGTTATTTTTGAAGATATGACCCAATATATGAATGTAAAAGGTCTTGGAGGATTTTATTATGGAGCAAGATACTTAACAACAAATGAAGCAGAAGTACGTACTCCTGAAGATATTAAAGGTTTAAACATTCGTGTACCAGACCAAAAAATGTATATAGATACACTAGCAAGCATGGGTGCTTCAGCAACACCAATGTCATTTAGTGAAGTATATCTTTCTTTGCAGCAAGGCGTAATTGATGGCCAAGAAAATCCACTAGCTACTATTTCAGCCAATAAATTTAATGAGGTACAAAAATATTTAATTAAAACAGATCACATTATAGGAACTCAAGCATTGTATGTTTCAACGAAAACTCTAGACAAACTACCAGCAGAATATATTGAAGCAATTGAATCTGCTGCAGATGAAACAATGACATTTGCAAATGAGTTAGCATTTACATATGAAGATGAACAGATGAAAGTCCTTTTAGATGCAGGAATGATTTTAATAGATGACGTGGATAAGGAAGCATTCCAAGCAAGTGTAGCTGATGTATATGCAGACTTTGATGAAGAATTTATTAATAAATTTAGATCAATTGAATAGAGGTATTTATTATGAATAAATTTATTAAATTCTGGGATAAAATTGAAGAAAACTTGCTGATATTTCTTATATCTGTAATGGGAATGGCTTTGCTTCTTCAAATTATCGTAAGATTTGTATTTGGTTTTGCTCTGCCATGGCCTGAAGAGTTTGGACGTTACTGCCAAATTTGGATCACGTTCTTGGGGATTGGGTATGGAGTAAGAAAAAACACACATGTGGGAATGAATTTGCTAAGTGAAAAGTATAGTGAGACTATGAAGCACATAGTAGATATATTTAGTAATGGACTAGGCATTTTTGGGTCAATAATTTTGTTGATATCGTCACTTAAATTTATATCCATTCAAAATGTTTTGTCCACTGCGATGCAAATTCCAATGTATCTTGTATATGCCGTTATACCTATAAGTGCTGTTTTATCTACAATATATTATCTAGCAAATAGTGTAGATTCTATGAAACAACTTAAGAAGGGGAGGGCGTAATTATGATATTGCTATTTGGATTATTCTTTATACTACTAATTATTGGTACTTCCATTGCAAACAGTATGTTTATTAGCTCTATAATTTATATGATATATTACGGATTACCTTTAGAGATGATACCTCAAAGGATGGCAGCAGGAGTGGATTCATTTACATTGTTGGCTGTAATATTTTTTGTTTTAGCAGGAGCATTAATGAACCGTGGGGGCATTACAACACGAATATTTACATTAGCTGAAAAATGTGTGGGACATTACACTGGTGGCTTAGCTCATGCGAATGTTTTAGCAAGTATAATTTTTGCTGGGATGAGTGGTAGTGCTATAGCCGACACTGGGGGACTAGGTGCAATTGAGTTAAAAGCTATGAAAGATGGAGGTTATGATGAAGACTTTTCTCTTGCAATAACAGGAGCTTCATCTTTGATTGGGCCAGTAATTCCTCCAAGTGTACCTCTAGTATTATTTGGAGTTACAGCTTCGCAATCTGTGGGTGACCTTTTTAATGCTGGAATTATACCAGGGATATTACTAGGTATTATTATGATGGTGGTAAATTACTTTATATGTAGAAAAAGAAACTATGGAGTTTCGCCAAAAGCTAGTTTAAAAGAAGTTCTTAAATGCTTTATTTGGGCATTTTGGGCCATATTTCTAGTGGTAATTATTCGTGGTGGAATTGCATTTGGAGTATTTACCCCAACAGAAGCAGCAGTAATTGCGGTAGCTTATGCAATTATATTGGGATTGATCTATAAAGCTGTGAAAATAAAAGAATTACCTAGTGTTATTAAAGAAACGCTGGGGACTTCAGTTAGTGTACTATATATTCTTTCAGCAGCAACTTTATTTTCTTGGATTTTAACCTATGAGCAAATTCCTCAAACAATAGCAGGATATTTAATTGGTCTAACAGATAATGCTCTGTTACTTTTGCTAATTATTATGTTGATACTTTTATTTGTAGGTTTGTTTATGGACATTACTCCTGCTATAGTTATTTTAACACCAATTTTGTTGCCAGCTGTTAGTGCTGTTGGGATTGATTTAATTTGGTTTGGGGTTATTATGATACTTTGTTTATTAGTTGGCTTGATTACTCCACCAGTTGGAATGGTTCTGTTTGTTCTTTCAGGTATTTCAGATGTACCAATAGCTAAAATATCAAGAGCAATTGCACCATATCTAGTTGCGTCTATTGGAGTTATATTACTTATAATTTTTTATGTGTATTTAATGACACTAAATCCAAGTTTGCCAAAACTATATTAATATTAAATTATAACTAGACATTTTGTACTTTCATCTATTATAATAAAAACATGCTACAATTTTTGCAAGGGAGCACTAGCATATTGATAAAACTAGTTTTATCCCTTATCATGAATAATAAATTTTATAAGGAGCAAAAAGAACATGTTAAAAGGTAAAAAAGCACTTGTTACAGGTGGAAACAAAAGTTTAGGTTTAGGAATTACAAAATCAATGCTTGAAGCAGGTGCTACAGTTTGCATTATGGCATCAACTGACTCTGTATTTGAAGTAGTAGACGAACTTAAAGCAAAAGGATACGAAGTTTACGGAGTTAAATGTAATCTTATGGAAAGAGAGCAAATCGAAAAAGGATTTGCCGAAGCTATGAACCTTCTTGGCGGAAAAATTGACATACTAGTTAATAACGCTGGTATTCAAAGAAGAAATAAATGCGAAGACTTTGTTTATGAAGATTGGATGGATGTTATCCAAGTCAATCTGAATTCTGTGTTTACTTTGTGTCAACTTGGTGGTAGAGAAATGATTAAACAAGGAAGCGGAAAAATAATAAATATTGCTTCAATGTTAAGTTTCTTTGGCGGTCAAACTGTTCCTGCGTATGCAGCAAGTAAAGGTGGAGTAGCTCAATTAACCAAAGCACTTTCTAATGAATGGGCTTCAAAAGGTATCAATGTAAACGCAATTGCACCAGGATATATGGATACAGAGATGAATGTTGCTCTTAAAAATGACAAAGTTAGAAACGAACAAATATTAGCAAGAATTCCAGCAGGCAGATGGGGAACTCCTGAAGACATGGGTGGTGTAGCAGTATTTTTAGCATCAGACATGGCAAATTATATGAGTGGAGCAATCGTTCCTGTTGATGGTGGATATTTAGGTAAGTAATTAATAAGGGTGGACATAGTTCACCCCAATAAAACTATTTTAAAAAAAGGGGAAAATTAAGATGAATAAAAAATTAATGGTAATATTATTATCAATATCAGCAGTACTAACTGGGTGTGGAGGGTCTGAGGAAGCTTCTTCAGATGGGACTGCAAAATCAACGGTATTGCAAGTTGCTTTCAATCAAAATGAAGAACATCCTCAATATCTTGCTATTAAAGAATTTGGAGAAGTACTATCAGAAAAAACTAACGGAGCGTATACACTAGATATTTATCCAAACGAACTTCTAGGGGCACAAAAAGAAACACTAGAGATGGTACAATCAGGAACTATAGCGATGACTGTTGTTGCAAACTCACTACTTGAAACTTGGAACGCAGACTTTGGAGTATTCAATCTTCCCTACATATTCTCAAGCATAGAACACCAAAAAGCTATTATTACAGACCCAGAAGTAACTGCTGATTTATACAACTCTATTATGGATGATGGTATAAAAGTATTAGCTGGTTTCCATGGTGGCGTTCGTAACGTATATACTTCAACAGGTCCAGTAAAAACACCAGAAGATTTGGAAGGATTAAAAATACGTGTTATCCAATCGGATACAAACATTAAAATGATGGAACTTATGGGTGGAACAGGTACACCAATGGGTCAAGGTGAAGTTTATACAGCTATCCAAACTAAAGTTTTAGACGGTGCTGAAAACAACGAGTTAATCTTTGATGACTTATTGCAATATGAAGTTGCACCATATTATAGCTATACTCAACATTTAATGTTGCCAGACATGCTAACAATTAGTAGTGAAGTTTGGAATGAGCTACCAGCTGATGTACAGACTATATTTAACGAAGGCATGACAGATATGATTGAATCAGAATTTGCATCATTTTCTACAGCAGTTGAAACTTCTTTGGCAAATGCAGAAGCTCAAGGAGCAATTATTACAAAAGACGTAGACATTGCACCTTTCCAAGCGGCTGTTGCACCTTTAACAGAATCTTTATTACAATCTGATGTACAAAAAGAAATATATGCTAAAATTCAAGAAACAGCAAGTCAATACTAATTTATTATGGGTGAACTATGTTCGCCCTTACAAATATTTAAGGGGGATTTTATGGCTAGAATAAAAGATATTGTAGACAAGATATTAGCTACAATTTGTGTAACTTTGTTTGCAGTTTTAACTGCTACGGTATTTTGGCAAGTTTTAACACGATATGCATTTAATAAACCTAGTGCAATCAGTGAGGAGCTTGGCAAGATATTATTTGTTTGGCTTGTATTGCTTTCAGCAGCATACTTGTTTGGTGAAAAAGGTGGCCACATGAATATTGGGATTATTGAAGAGAAAGTTAATAATCACATAAGATTTG
Source organism: Candidatus Epulonipiscium fishelsonii (assembly GCA_001983455.1). Classification (GTDB taxonomy): domain Bacteria; phylum Bacillota; class Clostridia; order Lachnospirales; family Cellulosilyticaceae; genus Epulopiscium_A. The sequence goes on along the minus strand of LJDB01000080.1, from coordinate 3,162 downwards.
CTTTAGGATTAATTACTCAAATATGCATCTTTGGCTTTGCTGGTTTTATTCTTTTAAACGGTGGATTTTCTGCGGTCTTGAATGGTCTGTCACAAGCAAATGCTGCTATTCCTATTATTTCTACAGGGCAAATTTATATGGCTTTACCAATTAGTGGAGCTCTTATTCTTTTTTATAGTTTTACATTTATTCTTGCAGATGTGAAGCATTTAAAAAAAATTATTAGTAAGTGAAAGCATTGTTAGATTATGTATATGAGCGAACAGTTTTCGTAGTCATTGTAAGGGGGAAATAAATGGTACAGTATGCATTTGAAGTAGGGATGACACTACTAATTATTGGAGGTATTTTGCTTGCACTAGGCGTGCCTATTAGTATAAGTATGGGTATTGGCTCAGTGGCAGCCGTTTTTGTTGTTTTACCTGGAGATAAAGTTGCTATAACATCAGCTCAAAGAATTTACACCGGAATTAATTCGTTTTCTTTGCTTGCTATTCCGTTTTTTGTATTAGCAGGTAATATTATGAACAATGGAGGAATTGCAAAGCGTTTAATTGACTTTGCTAAGGCTCTTATTGGGTTTGTTCCAGGTTCACTTGCACAAACAAACATTGTAGCAAATATGTTTTTTGGAGCAGTAAGTGGTTCTGGAGTTGCAGCAGCAGCCGCTATTGGTGGAGTTGTTGGTCCACTTCAAGAAGAAGAGAAATATGAAAAAGCTTATTCAGCAGCAGTAAATATTGCGTCAGCACCTTGTGGAATGCTTATTCCGCCAAGTAATACATTCATTGTATACTCTCTAGCTAGTGGAGGAGCTTCTATTGCAGCTTTATTTATGGCGGGGTATTTACCAGGGATTTTATGGGGGCTTGGATGTATGGTTTTAGCAGGATTTTATGCTAAAAAACTAGGATACAAAGCTATCCCTGTAAAAGGAATAGGTATTAAACTTAAACTATTTTTAGATGCAATTCCAGCATTATTTTTAATTGTCATCATTGTAGGTGGTATTTTAGGCGGTATTTTCACACCAACTGAAGCAAGTTGTATAGCTGTAATCTACTCTATACTTCTTTCAATTGTATATCGCTCAATAAGTCCAAAACAACTATATTATATATTCTTAAACTCTGCTAAAACAACTGGAATGATTATTTTTATGATTGGTGTTTCAGGGATTTTAAGTTGGGTTATGTCTTTTACAAAATTACCAACACTAATGGCAAGTTCACTAATGGCTATTACAGACAATCAAATTATTATTATGTTACTAATGAACTTCGTTATGCTAATTATGGGTTGTCTAATGGACCCTACGCCAGCAATTCTAATTTTCACACCAATATTCTTACCTATAGCACAAACTCTAGGTTATGATATTGTGCATTTTGGGGTTATTATGGTGTTTAACTTCTGCATCGGAACAATCACTCCACCAGTGGGGCCAATATTGTTTACTGGATGCAAAGTTTCGGGACTTAAGATTGAAAATGTAATTAAACGATTGTTACCGTTTTTTGCACTTGAAACAGCGTTGTTACTATTAATTACTTTTGTACCTGAAATTTCATTGTTAATTCCAATGCTTGCAGGTCTAATTCAATAATCATGAAAAAGAAGAGCTGTCACATTAACTTTAAAGTTAGTGCAACAGCTCTTTTAAATTTATTGTACTAGTGAGATTAGTATACTTATTTTTCTTCACCAGTCAAAATGATTTCATATGCATTTGATTGAGCAGGAATTGACCTTGTCATCATTGGTGAATATTCAATATCTATAATTTGACCTACTTTCAAATCTGCTGAAGTGTAAGGGTCTCCGTTCATAACATGTTTAATAGTGGTTTGTTCAGTTAAATGAAATATTGTTTGCTCCATTGGGTTTTGTGGATCTTCTGGATTTCCTATAACAACACTAATTTGCCCATCATTATCTTTTATGTCTACAATACATGCATTTTCCATATAAGGAATAAGAACTAATTCTTCTTCATCCATTAAAGTAATTGCATATGCAGTTGATTGAGCAGGAATTGACATACTCATAGTGTGTGCATGTTCAATGTTTACAAGTTGACCTACTTCCAAAGCAGCTGGGGTGTAAAGTCTTCTATTCTTAATGTGCTTAACAGTTGTTTGATCAGTTAAATGAAATATTGTTTGCTCCATTGGATTTTGTGGATCTTCTGGATTTCCTATAACAACACTAATTTGCCCATCATTATTTTTTATATCTACAATATATACTTTTTCCATTAAAATTCCCTCTCCTTCAAACGCAACATTCTTTTCAATAGGTGCTGGATTTGCTGGATCTGGTACATAAATAAAAGGAGTAGGTCCTTCAGGAATATCTGATGACCATGGGCCGTCAGCAACAGGGCCACCTTCTAAAAAGTCTGGCAAAAGAATTGTTGGCCTATTTGCATCTTCGGCCATAACTGATACACTAGTATTCGTTGTTAAATATGCTACTGGTTTAGACTCACCCACTGGCAATTCTAAAGTAGCTATTGATGCTTGCATATTTGAAGCCATTGGAGCTGGTGCTGTTTCTGCAGCAAAAGTTGGAATACTCATACACATTAAAATTGTTCCTAATACCAAAGTTTTTAGTTTCATAATTTTTACCTCACCTTTTTATTTTTTTAAAATTATAATATATAGAATTAATGTAATATCACTTTTAAATTTATTGTACTAGTGCGATTAGTATACTTATTTTTCTTCATCCATCAAAATGATTGCATATGCAGTTGATTGAGCAGGAATTGACATACTCATAGTGTGTGCATGTTCAATGTTTACAAGTTGACCTGCTTTCAAATCTGCTGGAGTGTAAAATCTTCTATTCTTAATGTGCTTAACAGTTGTTTGCTCAGTTAAATGAAATATTGTTTGGTCCATTGGGTTTTGTGGATCTTCTGGATTTCCTATAACAACACTAATTTGCCCATTATTATCTTTTACATCTACAATATATACTTTTTCCATTAAAATTCCCTCTCCTTCAAACACAATATTATTTTCAGCAGGTGCTGGATTTTCTGGGTCTGGTACATAAATAACAGGAGTAGGTCCTACAGGAATATCTGATGACCATGGGCCGTCAGCAACAGGGCCACCTTCTAAAAAGTCTGGCAAAAGAATTGTTGGCCTA
>LJDB01000079.1 GCA_001983455.1 Candidatus Epulonipiscium fishelsonii | reverse complement strand
TGTGGAACGAGAAAATATTCTCTGACTGCATAGAGGTGTACAGTACGCCGATATTAAGAAATATTTAATATAAATAGGATTTCGTATTTTTCGCAAAATCCTGAACTGTAAAAAGGATAAGCCAATGAAATTAAAAATATCAGAATATGAAAATAATGCAATCGATACTACAGAACTAAATTTTAGGAAATGTCTAGACATTATATCTTTATTTAGTGGTTGTGGAGGCATGGATTTGGGTTTTAGAGGAGACTTTAAAAGTTTGGGAAGTTACTACGAAGCAAATCCTTATCGGCTTGTTTTTGCCAATGAGTTAAATAATAGAGCTTGTGAAACTTATCAACTGAATTTAAATCATAAACCAATTTGTGAAGACATAAGAATTCTTGACTATAAAATGCTACCTGAAGCTGATATAATTTTGGGAGGGTTTCCTTGTCAAGATTTTAGTTTATCAGGTAAAAGAGAAGGATTATCAGCAGAAAGAGGGCAACTATATTTAGAAATGAAAAAAATTATTCAGTATATTAGGCCCAAGGCATTTGTTGCTGAAAATGTGGATGGCATCAGAAAATGCAAAACTGGAGAAAATACTTCAGCACTAGATATCATTATAAAAGATTTTGAAAAAAGTGGTTACATTACAAAATATAATGTTTTAAACTCTGCTAACTATGGGGTTCCACAAAATAGAATACGTATAATAATTGTAGGGATTAGAAAAGATTTGAATAAAACTATGAAGTTTCCTTGTCAAACTCATGGAACGCAAAATAATCCATATGTGACTTCGGAGGATGCAATAGATGATTTATGGGACAAATTAGGAACAAATATAATAGCTAATCATACTTATAAGGATTATTCCAAAGCTAAATTTTACTTAAACAAAAAGACACAAGGAAATTGTAAAATACCTAGGGATAAGCCTTCATTTACTATTAGAGCAGAACATCATGGAAATATTGAAGCTCACTATAGAAGTTTAACCCAAAATGAAGAAGATAATATGGAAAATTGGAGACGATTAAGTGTTAGGGAATGTGCTAGGTTGCAATCATTTCCAGATGAATTTATTTTTCCCTGTGCTGCTTCCACTGCTTATAAACAAATAGGAAACGCTGTACCTCCAATTTTAGGTTGGCACATTGCTAGAGCATTATATAAATCACTATATAATTAAAAACACCCATGCATGCAAGCATGGGATTTTGAATTGATAAAAAAGTATAATTTATCTGTTTTAGTTTTGTATTTGAGATAATATCGTTTGATATAATTTACTTTTATTATTTTCAGTTAAATTGTTGTATTCATCAAGGAATTGACACATAAATTTTCGTAAAGTATTATTAAACCAGGGTTCATTCTCTTTTATGTTATCTGAGTGAAGTAACATTTCCATCCATCTTTGACATAAAACATTTTGCCAATCATTTAATAAGACTAATTTTTCATCTATATTATTATCTTGCTTAATAATAAACATATTATCTTTAACTTGTCTATGATTTATATTCCAATTTAATAATTCTTTGAAAGATACTTGCGGTCTGAGACTTCTATCTGGAAATTGAATTTTTGAATTTATACTGTTAATATATCTACCTGTAGTTATTTCCAAAGAATTTTTGGTATGTTTTATGAAAATTACCCATTCATCTGGATTAATTTGTTGAATACTAGAGCCTGGAATACTATCAGTTTTAGTGGATTTAAGTTCAATAGGTTCATAATGTATGTTATTATCTATCATTAATTCTAGAACAATATCAGGAAGAACCGTATTCTTTTTGTTCAAATGATTTAATTTAGACATAACACTAGTATTAATGTTTTCGGGCAATAAAACTTTGATTAAAGATATGTGATTCTTTATACAGTTTATTTGATGAATTGGTAGTTCAGAAAATTCTGTATCTCGAAAAGATTTAATACAAGTATTTTTAACCAAGGTATTTTTATTTTTCTCTATTATTTCTTTTATACATTCTTTTAAATAGCGATCTGTATTAGCCTCGTCTAGTTGATATGTAATTTTTTTTAATTTTTCCCTGCTATTTGATAGTTTCACTTCAAGCTCGTACATAAAAATAGTCATAAATACATTTATCTTATTTTTTAAAGTCATAATATTAAATCCTTTCTTTAAATTGTCATGTAAAATATATCGACTAATATATTTCATTAATTTAGCCGCATTTAACATACTTGTTTGTAAATATAAATTGCATTATGGAAGTAATAACAATATTTTTTTACACAAGAAATAGGCCTAAAGCAATTTCTTTAGAGCCCAGCTATGGTAAATATAATATTTTTACATGATGCTACTTATCATGAACAATTATATTTATTATTCAATTTTTTAATATCTTTTACATAACCTGTTTATAATCTCAAATGTATGATTATTAATAAGGTAACACTATGTTTATTGATTTAATTTTGTAGAGATTATAAACTGCATTTTATTTATTCAAACTTAAGGTCCATGGTTTTCCTTTAATGTTGTTTGAAGAATATCTTAATTTTACTTCGTTTTTTAATTTCTAAAACATATCTTGCTTTGTATGTAAGTACTTTGAAATAGTAGTAACTAAATTTGATTATTATGTAATGGTTTAAGAGCGAAGCTCCTATTAATTTAAGTGTTAGTAACTGTTGTTAATAAATATAAAATAAGTAAAAATATTTCTGTAAATACGTTTAAGTATTCTTGTTTGAGGCTATACGGAAATATAGTTTAGAGTAAAGGGGTATTTATTATTTATAAAATATCAGATTTTAATAAGGAATTATATAAACCAAAAGATGTGGGAGGATACTTAGGAGTTACTACAAGGACAATACAAAATTATTGTACAAATGGAACACTAGATGAAGTAGTAACAGTTTCAGGTAGAAGAACAATTACCAGACAATCATTAATAAATTATTTAGAAAGGCAAGGAATGATAGACATAAATACTGATGATAGAATAGATGTTATATATTGTCGAGTATCTACAAAAAAGCAGCAAGAAACAGGAGATTTACAAAGACAACTAGATAGTGTACTATGTTATTGTGCGTTACAAAATCCTAAAGATGTAGAAATATTTAAAGAAATAGGAAGCGGATTAAATGATAATAGAAAACAGCTAAATAAACTATTACAATTAACCATGGATGGTAAGGTAAAGAGAATATTTATATCATACAAAGATAGATTAACAAGATTTGGATTTAATTATATAGAAGCTATTTGTAAAAGATTTAATACAAAGATAGTGATTGTATCAACTGAAGTAATACAAAAAAGTATGGAAGAAGAATTAGCAGAAGATTTATGTGCAATAATACACTCATTTAGTGGGAAATTATATGGAATGAGAGGTAGGGTAAAAAAATACGCTATTAAAGAATTAGGAGGTGAATAATATTGATAGCAGTTAGAAGACAAGTTTTAAAAAGGACAGATAAAAGATTTAATGAATTAGATAATATTTGTTTTTTAAGTAAAAATTTATATAATGCTACTTTATACGAAATGAGACAATCTTACTTCAAAACAAAAATGTATTTAAAATATGAAACAATAAATAAAAAATTTACACCTGAAAATCAAGTTGATTATAGAGCATTACCAGCAAAAGTATCAAAAATGACACAAATGTTGGCAGAACAAGGATTTAAATCATATAGAGAAAAAAAGAAGAAAGGAGATGCAAAAGCAAGGTTGCCAAAATATTTAGTTAAAGATGGAAGACAAGTTGTAAATTATACAAAGCAAGCATTATCATTTAAGAAAAAGGGATGCGTAAAACTATCAAGAACAGAAATATATATAGAAATAGGAGAGTTAGATGTAAATTTTGTAAGAATAACCCCAAGAGGAAATCATATAATAGTTGAAATAGGATATGAAATAGAAGAAAAAGAAATACAAAATAATGAAAGATATGCAAGTATAGATTTAGGAATAAATAATTTAGCTACAATAACATCAAATGTATTTAAACCATTTATAATAAATGGAAGAGCATTAAAAGGAATAAATCAGTATTACAATAAAAACTTAGCTATACAAAAATCAAAACTTGAAAAAATAAATTTAAAAACTTCTAAAAAAGTAAAAAATCTACACATTAAAAGAAATAATAAAATAAATGATTGTCTGCATAAAGCAACAAGACTATTAGTGAATTATTTAGTATCTAAGCAAATATCGATATTAATAATAGGATATAATAAAGGCTGGAAACAAAACACTGATATGGGAACAGAAAATAATCAAAAATTTTATAATATACCATTTTATAAATTTAAGAAAATGCTAAAATATAAGTGTAAAGTGGAAGGAATAACATTAATAGAGCAAGAAGAACGTTATACAAGTCAAGCAAGTTTCTTAGATAAAGAAAAAGTGAGTAAAAAAATAAATTTTATGGGAAAGAGAATAAAAAGAGGATTATTTGAAACTAAGAATAAAATTCTAATAAATGCAGATGTGAATGCAAGTTATAATATATTAAAGAAATATTTAACTAAAAAAGGAGTGTGGAACGAGAAAATATTCTCAGACTGCATAGAGGTGTACAGTACGCCATTATTAAGAAATTTTTAATATAAATAGGATTTTACATTTTTCGCAAAATCTTGAACTGTATCTACTATAACTATTGATTTAATAATAGTCCTGCTAAACGGATTATTTTTTATATGATACGGCAAAAAGCCATTTGTACGTTTTTTATTTATTATATTTTAATTTTTAGGGGTTGTTAAGTGGTTGCTACTTATTGTTTCGCATCTGCTCTACTACTTATTGTTTCGCGACTACTCTGCTAATTAGTTTTTCACATGGCTTAACCATTAAAGTATATACCTATATTTTATAAAATACAACTGGCAAAATGCTCTAACATGTTTCTTCTCACTAGTAGATTCTGACTAGTGAATGCTACCCAATATAATTGTTCCTTCAATTTTAGATTAATAGCTCTAGACAATGCAACGATGTTTTCTCCCCCACACGTTATTGTAGCAAAATATTGTATTATAGCAAATAAAGTCATAACGTTAAATTTTATACATTAACACATAAAAATTTAATAAAAGGCTAGTATTAATTTATATATTCATGTATAATAAAATTATAATTTAGATAAATTGGAGCTGATAAAATGGATTTTAATGAACAAACAAATATTAATATAGAAGAAAAATCAAATATGCTATGGAACCACGCTCGCAACCTTTCAGGGTTGTTTAGGCCTCATGAATACGGCAAAGTAATTTTGCCAATGACAGTAATAAAGAGATTTCATGATACATTGCTTCCAACACATGATAAAGTATTGGAAACATATGAGAAAGTAAAACATCTAGAGGTTAATGATATGTTCCTAGAAAATGCATCTGGATACGCCTTTTATAATGTATCACCATTTACTTTTGATACATTACTTTCAGATAGCACGCATATAGCTGATAACTTTAAAGCTTATTTAAACGGATTTTCACTTAATGTACAAGATATATTAAGCAAGTACGGATTTGACAATGTTTTGGATAAATTAATTGAAAATAACTTGTTATTTTATATACTTCAAGAATTTAACAAGAAAGAAAGTTATTTGGGAGCAGATATAATCAAATCTGTAGACATGGGATACATATTCGAGCACTTAATCAAGACTTTTTCGGAGAGTTATAGCGAAGAAGCAGGAGCTCACTTTACAGCAAGAGATATTATTTATTTAATGACAGATCTACTTATATGTAACGAAAAGGACGATTTGAAGGAAAACGGTGTAGTGAAAACTGTATATGACCAAACAATGGGTACATCTCAAATGTTAGGATGTATGGAAGAACGGCTACAGTCGTTGGATAGTGAAGCAGAAATTCGTTTATTTGGACAAGAGCTTAATCCAGAAACATACGCTATAGCAAAGTCTGACATGCTAATTAGAGGTGGAAACGTGTCAAACATGAGATATGGAAATACTCTTTCAGATGATAAGTTTCCAGGATATAAATTTGACTATTGTATAAGCAATCCGCCATTTGGGGTAAATTGGAAATCAGATGAAAAATCTGTTAAAGCGGAATATAATACAGGAAGTAACGGACGATTTGTAGCAGGACTTCCAAAGATTTCAGACGGTCAAATGTTGTTTTTGCAAAATGGACTAGCCAAATTGAAAGATACTGGCAGAATGGCGATTATACAAAACGGCTCACCATTATATGCTGGTGACGCAGGCAGTGGAGAAAGTGAGATAAGAAGATATCTTATAGAGAATGACTGGCTTGAAGCGATAATTCAACTATCAACAGATTTATTTTATAATACATCAATTACTACATATCTTTGGATTATAGCAAAAGATAAGCCAAGTGAGAGAAAAGGGACAGTACAACTAATTGATGCTTCTAAAATGGTTATTCAAAGAAGAAAATCCATCGGTAATAAAAAGTATGATATTACACCAGAATGTAATGACATAATTGTACAGGCATATGGAGAATACAAAAATAAAGTGTATGAATATGAAGGTAAGACTTGTGAAAGCAAGATAATAGACGTAGTAGATTTAGGGTTTAACAAGATTACAATAGAAACACCACTATATGATGAAGATGGCAGCAAGGTAATGAATGGCAACAAAGTTAAGGCTGATAGCAAAAGAAGAGATACTGAAAATGTGCCACTAACTCAAGATATTGATAAATACTTTGAAAGAGAAGTATTGCCATATAATCCAGATGCTTGGATTGATAAGAGCAAAACTAAGATTGGATATGAAATTCCTTTTACTAGGTACTTCTATAAATATGTAACTCCTGAAAGTAGTGTAGATATACTTGATAGGATTTTATTCCTAGAGCAAGAAATACAAGAAAGTATAGCTAGTTTGGTTGATATGGGTGGTGGTTATTTTGTCTAGGAAAATGAAAAATAGTGGTGTTGAGTGGATTGGAAAAATTCCTGCTGAGTGGGAAATTGTAAAAAATAAATATATTCTATCAGATATTTATAGTGGTAGTACTCCAAGTACATCAAATTTTAATTATTATAATGAAGAAGGTTTTCCTTTTGTAAGTATAAGTGATATGTCTAGTGTTAACTATGTAGTAAAAACAAAAAAATATATTACTGAAGAAGCGATAAAAGATACAAATATAAAATTGCTTCCCAAAGGAACCATTTTATATTCTATATACGCAACTATAGGTGCAATTTCCGAATTACAAATTGAAGCAGCTATAAATCAAGCAATTTTAGCTTTAACACCTAATTCAAAAATCAATAAAAAGTTCTATAAATTTAATTTATATACTATGAAGAGTTTCATATTAAGTAATATAAATTCAAATACTCAATATAATTTGAATTTAGAAAAGGTAAAAAATTTTTATTTTGTGTTACCCGATTTTAATGAACAAGAACGTATCGCAAACTGCCTAGATAAAAACTGTAGTGCACTTGACAATGCTATAGAAAAAATTAAAGATACTATAGATGAGTATAAGAAATTAAAGCAATCCATTATAACAGAAGTCGTTACAAAGGGATTAAATCCAGACGCTGAAACCAAAGACAGTGGAGTTGAGTGGATTGGAAAAATACCAAAACACTGGAGTATTAAAAAACTAAAAAATATACTCACCGATAACTTGCAATATGGTGCTAATGAAACTGGTATAACATATAATAAAAATTTACCAAGGTATATTAGAATTACAGATATTACACTAGATAATAAATTAAAGGATGATAATAAACAGTCTTTAGATTGTAACGATAGTAATAAATATATTCTTAAAGAAGGTGATATTTTATTTGCACGTAGTGGTGCAACATTAGGTAAAACCTTTCTATATAAATCAGAATATGGGTTATGTGCATTTGCAGGATATTTAATAAGGGCAACTATAAATAATGATAACATTGCAAAATTTGTTTTTTATTATACACAATCTTATTGTTATAATGAATGGCAAAATAGAATCTATACAAAATCTACAATACAAAACATTGGAGCAAATAAGTATAGTATTCTAGACATTTCTCTACCTCCAAAAGAAGAACAAATACAAATTGCAGAATACCTAGACAAAAAGTGTGCGGATATAGATGCTATAGTATCACAAAAGCAAGAATTACTGAAAGAACTAGAGGATTACAAAAAGTCATTGATATATGAGTGTGTTACAGGGAAGAGGGAAATATATGAGAGACGATGAAAAACAATTTGAGCAGGATATAGAAACATATCTTTTATCAGCTGAAGGTGGATACAAAAAAGCTAATAAAAAAGGATATGATTTAGATAAGGCAATAAACATATCTACACTAGTGAAATTTATTAAAGCCTCTCAGTCAAAGGAATGGGAAAGACAAGTTAAGCGTGATGGTGATGAAGCGGAAAAAAGGCTGTATCTTTGTTTACAAGACAATATAGAAGATGTCGGATTAATCCATGTACTTAGGTACGGAATAAAAGACAGAGGGATTTCATTTAAGATATGCTACTTTGAGCCCGAAACAACTTTAAACGATACCGTGATGGAAAAGTATAAATCTAATATAGTGGAGGTAACCCGTCAATTTAGATATTCTTCACAAAATAGAAACACTATAGATATGGTACTAAGTTTAAACGGTATCCCTATTGTAGCAATTGAATTAAAGAATAATTTAAAAGGGCAAAACATTAATAATGCTAAGACCCAATGGATAAACGATAGAAATTCATCAGATTTTATATTTAAGCTAAACAACAGGTTTCTAGTGTATTTTGCAATTGACTTGTTTGAGGCAGCAATGTTTACACAACTAAAAGGAAAGTCTACATACTTTTTACCATTTAACCAAGGAAGTGGTGGGGCTGGAAATGTAGGTGGGGCTGGAAACCCTCAAAACGAAGATGGATATGTGACAGACTATGTATGGAAGAACGTGTTGCAAAAAGATAGTCTATTATCTTTAATCCAAAGATATATCCACTTTGATATATGTACAGAAACAATTAAGGAAAACGGCAAACGTACTAAGAAGATAAGTAAAAAAATAATATTTCCACGCTATCATCAACTAGACGTTGTAAATAAGTTAACGGATGATGTTAGGAAAAATGGTAGTGGCAAAAATTATTTGATACAACATAGTGCTGGCAGTGGCAAATCAAATTCTATTGCATGGCTTGCGTATCGCCTTTCAAATTTACACGATAGCAATAATGAGCCCGTTTTTTCATCAGTTATAGTGGTAACAGATAGGCGAGTGTTAGACAGTCAATTGCAGCAAACAATATCAGGATTTGACCACACAAAGGGCACAGTCGAAGTAATAGACAGAACCAAAAATTCTTCTCATTTAAGGGATGCCATTAATGAGGGTAAAAAAATCATTATCGCCACGTTGCAAAAGTTCCCTAGAATATACGAAGAACTAGACAATACTACAAATAAAAATTTCGCTATTATTGTTGATGAGGCTCACTCTTCTCAGACTGGTAGAAGTGCAGAAAAATTAAAAGCAGGACTCATTAATACAGAACAAATTCTAAAAGAATATGCTGAAATTGAACAGGCTGAAGAAAATGACAATGATGCGGAGGAGCTTTTAATAAGAGAAATGCTTTCTCATGGTAAACATGATAATTTATCATTCTTTGCATTTACAGCAACTCCAAAGGAAAAAACACTAGAGATATTTGGAGAAAAACAGTGGGATGGTTCATTTAAAGCGTTCCACACCTATAGTATGAAGCAAGCTATCGAAGAAGGATTTATTTTAGATGTATTAAAAAATTATATGACCTATAAGACATGTTATAAAATTGCAAAAAATACACCCGATAATCCTGAAGTTCCTGCTTCAAAAGCAGTTAAAACGGTTAAACGCTTTCAAGAGCTTCACCCATATAATTTAAATCAGAAAACTGCCATTATGATTGAACAGTTTAGAGATATCACAAAAAATAAGATTGGTGGAAATGCTAAGGCTATGGTTGTTACGTCTTCACGTCTGCATGCTGTTAGGTATTACCATGAATTTAAAAAGTATATTGAAAAGAATAAGTATACAGACCTAGACATTTTAATTGCCTTTTCTGGTGTGGTGGAGGATGTAAATGAGAGTAAGGAAAAAGTATCTTATACGGAGCCTTCTTTAAATAGACGTAAAGAAGATAATAGTCCAATTTCAGAAAGCCAATTGCCAGAGGAATTTAAACACGACTTTAATTGCCTAATTGTTGCAGAAAAGTATCAAACAGGCTTTGATGAACCGTTACTACATACTATGTTTATTGATAAAAAACTAGACGGCTTAAAAGCTGTACAGACTTTGTCACGATTAAACAGAACTTGTAAAGGTAAAAACGACACCTTTATACTAGACTTTGTAAACAATGCCGAAGATATCAAAAATGCATTTGAACCGTTTTATGAAGCCACTGTGCTTGAAGAAGGAATAGACGTTAACTTGATTTATAAAACTCAAAACGCACTGAGAGCCTTTAATTTGTATAATGAAACGGATATTAATAAGTTGAGTACTATCCTTTATAAAAAGAAACAATCCAAAACCGATTTAGGTAAACTGTCAAGTATATTACATCCCATCCAACAACGGTTTAATGAGCTTAATGATGAGGATAAACAAAAATTTAATATGACTATAAGAAGCTTTAACAAATGGTATGAGTATATTACCCATATAATTAGGATGTTTGATAAAGATTTGCAGAAGGAATTCGAATGTACTTCTTACCTAGCTAACCTGCTAAAAAATGAAGCTGGCACTGTTACCTTTAATATAGAAGATACTCTTGAACTCGAATTTTATAAGCTGGAGGAAACATTCAGAGGAAGTATTTCTTTAGCACCACAAAATAGCACTGTAGCTCACCCCAAAAATTTACTAGCGGGAACATTAACTGCGGAGGATGAATTGCTTGATAGCATAATCCAAAAGATTAATGATAAGTTTGGAAGCAACTTTACGTCTAGTGATAAAGTTATCATTGAAACACTCTATAAAAGAGCTGTTATAAATAATAAAAAATTAAAATCTTATGCTAAGAATAATGATGCTGAAGTTTACCAAGAAAGTATTTTCCCAGAGATGTTTAAAAAAATAGCTCAGCAATGCTATATAGAGCAGATGGAATCTTTTTCTAAGCTGTTTGAAAATAAAGTTTTCTATAACGTAATTATGGAAGAGGTAGCGAAGGAAAGCTACAAAAGCTTAAGAAAACAATTAAGATGAGGAGGTTAATAAGGGAGTCTTTTTCCCTTATCATAAATTATGGATAAAAAAAGTAGAATTATATCTTTTATTAATATGAAAGGTGGCGTTGGCAAAACCACATTAACTATAAATGTAGCTAAAAGGTTATCGAGTATAGGTAATAATGTTTTGGTGATTGACACAGACCCACAATTCAATGCAACTCAAAGTTTGTTAGCACATAAAGAAGATGTGGAAAGAACAGCTTATAATGATGAGTTAAATACTACAATTTACGAAAATCTAATGAAAAATAATCAAACACTATTGCAATTATTTCAATCTCTAGATACAACTGTTACTTCACTAGTGCCTATTGAAATAGCACCTAATTTAGATTTGCTTGCTGGAGATTTGAGATTAGTTAAAGTAATAACAGGAGATACTACTGCCAAAGTTGGTGTAATAGACAATTATTTAGACGAACATAATTTTAAGTCTAAATATGATTACATTTTAATTGACTGTTCACCAATGTGGTCTATTTTAACTTATGCTTCTTTAACGGCATCTAATTATTATGTTATCCCTTCTAAAGTGGATTTTCATGCTTCTTTAGGCATTCAACTGTTAAGACAAACTGTAAAAGAAAATGTACTTGATGGATATTTACATAAGACTACTAAAAAAAAGTTAGTTCCTATAGGTGTAGTGTTCACATTGACTAATCAAAAAACCAAAATCGAACAACATGTAAAAGATGCATTAAAAGCAGAGAATACAGACTTAACATTTTTTAAAAATAGCTTGCCATATATGGCTTCAGCTCCAAACAAATTTACACTTATAGATTGTGCAAAGCCTATTACTAGGTATGCTTCTTTAAAAAATAGTATTGAGAAAATAACAGATGAATTAATCTCTAGAATAAATGAAATAGAAGCTCCTCCAAAGCTTGAAACAAAAAATAAGCAACCAATTACCCCTAGTGTAAAAAATAGTATTGGACCTAAAACTTACAATATTGAGACAACTTTCAAAAAAAGCTTTACTTTAACACAAGACAGCCATTATCCCTTATTATCAGAAACATTAAACACAGAGGATGAGTTACTTGAGAATATAATCAAAAAAATTAATGACCAATTTGGAGACAATTTTACAGCTGGTGATAAAGTTGTTATTGAAACACTGTATAAAAAAGCTATTTTAGATACTAAGTTATTAACATCTTATGATGAGAGCGAGGAAATATTTGAACAAAATATTTTCCCACAGATATTTCAAAAAATAGTACAGCAATGCTATATAGAACACATAGACTTTTTTTCTAAACTGTTTGGGGATAAAGATTTCTCTAGTGCAATTATGGAAGAACTTGAAAAGAAGGTTACAACAGTCTAAAAATATTTTAAATTTCTAGTACTATTATAAGGGGGCTTGTAATACACATATAATAATAAGTAATGGACAAGAATTATATACTCTCTAATTTACTAAAGTTAAAAAATTTAAAAATAATTAAGGAGTAATCGATATTATGAACAAAAAGAGTAAAATTATATCTTTTATTAATATGAAGGGCGGGGTTGGCAAAACCACCTTAACTATAAATATAGCTAAAAGATTATCAAGTATCGGACATAAAGTTTTAGTAATTGATACAGATCCGCAGTTTAATGCAACGCAAAGTTTGCTGGAACATAAATTTAAAGAAGAATCATCTATAGAAGATATTGATCAAGATAATGATGAAATGTATACTAAAGTCTATAAAGATATCCTGAAAAATGACCAAACGTTATTACAATTATTTCAAGCTTCTTCAGAAATAACTTTTGACCCACTAATGCCTATTGAAATATCATCTAACTTAGATTTAGTTGCAGGAGATTTAAGGTTAATTAAAGTAATATCTGGAGATAACTCCACTAAAGTTGGTATTTTTGATAGTTATTTAGATGAATATAATTTTAAATCTACATATGATTATATTTTAATTGACTGTTCACCAATGTGGTCTATCTTAACTTATGCTTCTTTAACTGCATCTGATTATTATGTTATCCCTTCTAAGGTAGATTTTCATGCTTCTTTAGGTATAAAACTATTGAGACAAACTATAAAAGAAAATGTGCTTGATGGCTATATACATAAGGCTACCAAAAAAAAGTTAACTCCTTTAGGTGTAGTATTTACGTTGACTACTAAAAAAACTAGGGTTGAACAAAAGACAAAGGAGTTATTAGAAAGAGAAAATCCCGATTTAAAATTTTTTAAAAGTAGCTTGCCATATATGGCTTCTGTTCCAAACAAATTTACAATAATAGACTCTGAAAAATTTTCTAATAAGTATGCTACTTTAAAAAATAGTTTTGAAAAAATAGCAGATGAAATGATATCTAGAATAAATGAAATAGAAGCAGAAACAAATTAAAATTTTAACTTCAATATAAATAATAAAATGGAGATGAAAGTAAAATGATAGAAATTAAAAAAAATAGAGCAATAATAAGTTTAGAAGAAATCAAAAAAGATATGGCTATAATAAGTAGCAATAAACTAAATATACATCAAAGCAAACTAATATTTATGGGTATACTATATGAATTAGTTCAAAGAAAAGATTTATTTCCTACAATAGCAAACTTAAAAAGCTTTATTAACCAAGTAATTGTCCCAAGAACTGAAGAGAAAGTGGAGCTAAAAAATTATCTTTATAAATCACGTAAACAGTTAGCAGCACAACTTAGTCATATAATTTTAAACGAATTAGAGTATAATGACATACTAGTAATAGTGGAACAATTACAAAATATCTTACCTAAGAATGTACCTTCTAAAAATAAATCTTCCAAAAACAAATCTTCTAAAGATACTGATATCAGTGAATTAACTAGACAATGGATGCAATTTATCGGCGATCATTTTTAATAATAGACTACTGATTTCTTGTTATCATGAATAAAAAAAGATAAGGCAAAAAGCTTTATCTTTTTTACTATTCTAGTGCATTCAATCACGTTATTTATAAAAATAAAATAATTAAGGAGTCATTAATATTATGAGCAAAAAGGAAAAAGGTAAAATTATATCTTTTATCAATATGAAAGGCGGAGTTGGCAAGACTACATTAACTGTAAATTTGGCCAAAAAGTTATCGAATCAAAATAATAAGGTTTTAGTAATTGATATGGATCCACAATTTAATGCAACTCAAAGCCTACTAACACACAAAGAAAATATTAAGTACGATAGAAAAAAAGCTAAACAAAATTATGAGACAACAAACACTGTATTATTATACAAAACTTTAATGGATAATAATCAAACATTATTACAATTATTTCAATCTAAGGATACAAATATTGACTCAATATTACTTACAAATATAGCACCTAATTTAGATTTAGTTGCAGGAGACTTAAGATTAATTACAGTTGTAGCAGAAAGTGATAAGTCTAAAGTTTATGTTTTAGACAATTATTTAGAACAGCATGATTTAAAATCTAAATATGACTACATTTTAATTGATTGTTCACCAATGTGGTCCATTTTAAGTCATTCAAGTTTAATTGCATCTGATTATTATGCTATCCCTTCTAAAGTAGATTTTCATGCTTTTTTAGGTATAAAACTATTAATGCAAACTATACAACGTTATATAATTGATGATAATGCTTCTAAAAGAAATTTAGTTCCTTTAGGCGTTATATTCACATTAACTAATCAAGCTTTAAAATCTGAAGCTAATATGAGAGATTCATTGATAACAGATCATCCAGAAGTATACTTTTTTAACCAAAGTTTACCATATATGTCTTCTGCTTCAAGTAGGTGGGCAGTACTAGATTCTATAAAGTCTAATGCTAATTATGTATCTTTAGAAAATAGTTTGGAAAAAATACTATACGAATTAATAGCTAGAATAAACATTGCAGAAACAACGAATAGCCTTCAACACCATGAATACATTAAATACTATAAATAAGGATATAACAAAAATGTCCAAATAGCTCTTCTAAAAACACTAGTGTGCATTAACTAGACAATAGATAAAATTTATCAGCGAGCATTTGCAGATTTCTCGTTACAAAAAAAGGATAAGGCAAAAAGCTTTATCTTTTTTACTATTCTAGTGCATTTAAACTATATAAATCTAAATAATAATTTAAACAATTAAGGAGTAATTAATATTATGAGCAAAAAAAGCAAAATTATATCTTTTATTAATATGAAAGGCGGAGTTGGCAAGACTACATTAACTATAAATTTGGCTAAAAAGTTATCGAATAAAGATAATAGCGTTTTGGTAATTGATATGGATCCACAGTTTAATGCAACTCAAAGCCTCTTATCATATCAGCAAAATATTAAGCAAGCTAGAAAAAAAATAAATAATTATGAAGCAATAAACACTCAACTATTTAAAATTTTAATGGATAATAATCAAACATTATTACAATTATTTCAACCTAATGATACAAATATTGACTCACTATCGCCTATAAATGTAGCACCTAATTTAGATTTACTTGCAGGAGACTTAAGATTAATTACAGTTGTAGCAGAAAGTGATCTGTCTAAAGTTTGTGTTTTAGACAATTATTTAGAACAGCATGATTTAAAATCTAAATATGACTACATTTTGATTGATTGTTCACCAATGTGGTCCATTTTAACTCATTCAAGTTTAATTGCATCTGATTATTATGTTATCCCTTCTAAAGTAGATTTTCATGCTTTTCTAGGTATAAAACTATTAATACAAACTGTACAACGCTATATAATTAACGATCATGCTTCTAAAAAAAATTTAGTTCCTCTAGGCGTTATATTCACATTAACTAATCAAAATTTAAAATCTGAAACTAATATGAGAGATTCTTTAATAACAGATAATCCAGAAGTATACTTTTTTAACCAAAGTTTACCATATGTATCTTCTGCTCCAAGTAGGTGGGCAATAATAGATTCTATAAAATCTAATGCTAAGTATGCATCTTTAGAAAATAGCTTTGAAAAAATACTATATGAATTAATAAATAGAATAAATATTGCAGAAACAGCAAATAGCCTTCAATACCATGAATACATTAAATATTACACAAATAAGGATATGCCAAAAATATCTGAATAGCTCTTACAAAAACACTAGTGGCAGCACATTAACTAGACAATGGATGAAATTTATCGGTGAGTATTTTTCCTGATTTCTTGTTATAATGAATAGTAAAAAGATAAGGCGAAAAGCTTTATCTTTTTACTATTCTAGTGCATTCAAACTGTATAAATCTAAATAATAATTTAAAAAATTAAGGAGTAATTAATATTATGGACAAAAAAAGTAAAACTATATCTTTTATTAATATGAAAGGCGGAGTTGGTAAAACTACATTGACTATAAATATAGCTGAACGATTATCGAACATAGGGAATAAAGTTTTGGTAATTGATATGGACCCACAGTTTAATGCAACTCAAAGTCTACTCGCACACAAAGAAAATATTAAGTATGATAGAAAAAAAACAAAAAATAATCATGAAACAACAAACACTGTATTATTATATAAAAATTTAATGGATAATAATCAAACATTATTGCAATTATTTCAATATAAAAATGCAGATATTAGATCACTATTACCTATAGATATATCACCTAATTTAGATTTGCTTGTAGGAGACTTAAGATTAATTGATTTTATAGCAGAAAGTGACACATCTAAAATTTGTATTTTAGACGATTATTTAGAACAGCATAATTTTAAATCTAAATATGACTACATTTTAATTGATTGTTCGCCAATGTGGTCCGTTTTAACTCATTCAAGTTTAATTGCATCTGATTATTATGCTATTCCTTCTAAAGTAGATTTTCATGCTGCTTTGGGCACAAAACTATTAAGACAAACTGTACAAAAACATGTAATTGATGGGCATATACATAAGGTTTCTAACAAAAATTTAGTTCCTCTAGGTGTTATATTCACATTAACTAATCGAACTGTAAAATCTGAAAATGTTATCCGAGATACAGTAAGAACAGAAAATCCAGAAGTATACTTTTTTAAAAGCAGTTTACCATATGTATCTTCTGTTCCAAGTAAGTGGACAGTGATATATTCCATAAAATCTAATGCTAAGTATGCAGCTTTAGAAAATAGCTTTGAAAAAATATTATATGAATTTACATCTCAAATAAATACTCTAGAAGCAGAAAAAGTACATAAGTTAAATACTACAAGAGTAGAAAGAACAAATACCTTGGATAATACAGATGCTATAGAAGCTGAAGCAACAAATACCTTGGATAATACAGATGCCATAGAGGCTGAAACATCAAATACCTTGGATAATATAGATGCTATAGAGGCTGAAACATCAAATGCCTTGGATAATATAGATGCCATAGAGGCTGAAACAACAAATGTCTTGGATACATTAAATGATACTGAAATAGAAACAGTGGATACCTTAGATAATACAGATACTATAGAGGCTGAAACAACAAATACCTTGGATAATACAGATGCTATAGAACTGTTGGAGCCAATAAATAAATGTTCTAAAAGCCATCCTATAATTGAATTAGCTGAACAATATACACAAGTAAAAAAAGATAATTTAAAAATACTTAAAAATGATATGGAAATGTTTAATAATACATCAAATGTACAAAATATCAAATTAATATTTGTAGATATACTAGTTGAACTAATTCACAGAAAAGATTTATTTCCTAAATCATCAAACATAAAATATTTTATGAATCAAATACTAGTTCCAAAGCGAAAAAATCAAAGTGCGATAAAATATAATTTTTATAGCTCACGTAAACGTTTAATAAAACAAATTGAAAATATAATTTTAAACGAATTAGAGTATCATGACATATTAGAAATAGCTGAGCAACTACAAGATATTTTGCCTAAAAATCCATTGCTCAAAGAAATAGATTATAAAGAGGCTCTTGTCAATTGACTAAACAATGGTTGAATTTTATAGATGAGAATTTATAATAGATAAAAAAAAGATAGTGAAAAAACCACTATCTTTTTTTATTCCTTATAATAATTTGAGTTTGTACCCAAAACCATGTTCTGTTTCATTTTCTTTAACAAACCCTAAGCTTTCAAAAACTCTTTGGGAAGGGACATTATATTTGTAAATCTCTTTAATATTAAGAGAAGAAAAACCCAGTGATTTTGCACGCTCAATTAAGGTAGCAATAACTTTTTTTCCTATTCCCTTTCCTCGATATGCCACGTCACCTATCACAATTGGCATATCATCAGCTGAAAATGATACATCACCAATAGGTTGAAATTCCTTACCATTGTAGACTTCAATAAAATATAATTCAAAATATTCATCTAGGTATTTATACATTTGGTTTAATTTTTGAATATCATAAGGTTCTTTTTTTCCATCCAACATCCAAACAGTATCTGCATTCTGATACCATTTTAATGCGAAATCATGTTTGTTATCATATTGTTTTAATCTTAATACATCATCTATTTCTATTATTCGGGGCAGTGTTTGATTGTTTTCATCCATAAGTGTTACTCCTATCATATAACTTTTTTAAACGCAAAAAAAAAAGAGGAATTCATTCCTCTTTTAGACACAAAATAAAAAGATAACCTAAATTACTTATCCTAATGACTTTAACTTAGGAGATAACCTAAATTATTCATCTTAATGATTTTAACTTAGATTAAACATCCAAAATAGAATCGTTACTTTAAACCGTCAATACATAATTTCCTTAGAAAGGAGGTGATCCAGCCGCACCTTCCGATACGGCTACCTTGTTACGACTTCACCCCAGTCATTGGTTTTG
>LJDB01000078.1 GCA_001983455.1 Candidatus Epulonipiscium fishelsonii | reverse complement strand
GAACAGTAAGTAGCCAAGAGGTGAAAAAATAAGTAGTAGAGCATACGTGAAACAATAAGTAGCACCTGGTTAACAACTCAATACAACAGTTACGTTGTTCTTAAATCCGTTGTCACGTATAACAGTCACCTTGTTCTTAAAACCGTTATCACGAACAAAAAAACTAAAAGTGCTTTTTCTATTATCACGAATATCACGAATTAAAAAAAGTTACATATGTTTCAAACATCAAGTGAAAACTACGGCATTGGTCTTAGTTTAATTCAATATAAATACTGTTTATAATCTCTACAAGAAATTTAAAGCTTTGATATTTATCCTAAACATAGTGTTACCTTATTAATAATCGTACATTTGAGATTATAAACAGATTATTGTTCACAATAAGTGGCGTATTAACAAGCCTACTAAAGAAAGTTTAATCCTATAATAAACTTTTTAGTTAGAATTCATAGCTAGAGCTTCTCTTCAATATTCATATCCCACGCATAATTAGAGTTTTCCTTCAGAATTCGTATCCTACACATAATTAGAGTTTTCCTTCAGAATTCGTATCCTACACATAAGTAGAGTTTTCCTTCAATATTCGTATCCTACACATAATTAGATTTTTCCTTCAATATTCATATTCAACGTATAATTAGAACAGATTTGTAGCCATTTCTCCTCATCACTTATTATTCATTGCATAAATATTCATTACACTAATGAATATTTACAAAACAAGCCATACGTTTGTACATATCTGGAATTTCGATGGATACACTAGTGAGGGATATATAGTTATTTTGCAAATTTACTAGTCGCACTAGTCAAATATTTTATTAATAAACCTAAAAATCTCACGGGAATCCTCGACTATGAATATTATTTATAATAAAAATAATAAAATCGCCTTTAATAGTAATATAAAAAATGCCATGAACTAGCACAAGACGTAAACTATATCATTTTAATTTGGTACATTAAATTAGTGAAGTTGCTTTCTTTATAATAGGATATACTTCTTCTATTATAAAGTATATAAAAAGAGAGCTGAGGCTTATCACCACAACTCTAGGAATAACTTTAAATTTATAAATGTATTCTTATACTGCTAGTTTATGATCTTCCACAGGCTCTTCTATAGGGGCTGCTATCTTATCCTTACGAAGAACTTTTCTATAAAATATACTAAAGCATGTCATTGTTGTTAAGCTGGCTAATATATCTGCAATTGGTTCAGCCCATAAGACTGCTTTTAACTTTTCAGAATTATCATCAAAAAACATGGGTAATATGTAAATAAGAGGTATTAATAATATTATTTTTCTAAGCAAAGCAAGAAACATTGAGATTTTGGCTTGCCCCAGTGCTAAAAACGATTGTTGACATGCTAGTTGCCCTCCATATACAAACATTCCTCCAAGATATAAAGGAATACTCCATTGTGCCATCTCTACCACTGCAGGTTCAGAAGTAAAAATTGCTATAAAAAATGATGGGAAAAATGTTGTGAGACACCCCATAAAGCAAGTATAACCCAAAGCACCTATTAACATAAGCTTAAAAGTTTTTTTCACTCTATCAAAATTGTTAGCTCCATAATTATAACTAATGATAGGTTGGCCTCCTTGGCCTATTCCAGCAGCAGGCAAGGTAATCATTTGAATTATACTACTCATGATTGTCATTGTACTAACTGCTATATCTCCTCCATATTTTGATAAACTACTATTTAAAGAAATCAACAATAATGATTCTGTTGACTGCATTATAAAAGGAGAAATACCTAGTGAAATAGTCTTTGAAATAATTTCAAAATCAGGTTTTAAATATTCTTTTCTTAATTTTAATCTACTTTTTGATCCAAACAAAAATTTCAATACCCATATAGCAGATACAGATTGTGCTATAATTGTTGCAAGAGCTGCACCTTTAACTCCCATATTAAACCCAAATATAAATATCGGATCAAGAATTATATTTGTAATTGCTCCAATAATAACTGTTGACATTCCTATTCTAGCAAATCCTTGTGTGTTTATAAATGGATTCATTCCTAAAGAAATTTGTACGGCTACAGTTCCTAATAAATAAATTCCCAAATACTCCAGTGAATATTTAATAGTTACTTCACTTGCACCAAATAACCATAATATAGGCTCTTTAAATACCATAAAAACAATCGTTAAAATTATTGCTATAATTATAAGTGAAATAAAACTATTAGTCATGATTTTTTCGGCTTTATCATTATCTTGCTTGCCCATTTGAATTGCAGCTAGTGGAGCACCACCTGCCCCTACCAATGAACTAAAAGCTGAAATTAAGATTATTATAGGAAAAGCAACTCCAACTCCAGCCATCGCCATTTCCCCATTTTCAATTCGTCCCAGAAAAACTCTATCAACTATATTGTACAAAATGTTCACTAGTTGTGCAATAATAGCTGGTACTGATAATTGAAAAAGTAATTTCCCTACACTTCCCGTATCTAAGTCTGTCCTTGTTCTTTGCATAATACATCTCCCCCGAAATTCATACTGCTATTTCCCTATGTTTAATAATAATAAAAAAAAGACATCACAATATATTATGATATCTTTTTCCAAATATGATTACTATTCCAATTTAAATATTATATCGTCAATTTTTACCATGCCCAATTTATCTCTAGCAATTTGTTCAATATATTCTAAACTTTCCATTGAAGATTGTTTTTCTTCTAGACTTTTTAAAAGATATTCTTTTTCTTTAATCTGCTCATTTTTGTTGTTTATTTGAACATTTAATTGATCCATTACTTTATATAGTTCAATGCTCTGAATAGCCAATCCAAATAACATTAATATCGATATTAATACTATTAGTTTTAACATAGTCAAATTATTTTTCATTTGTATTCCTCATTTAATCATTTATATCTTTTCTATTTTTTGTTGCGTATATATTTGTTTTAAAATCGGCACCACTCAAAGTTACATTTCTTTTAAGTTTTCTTACTTCTTGATTTGTTTTGTCTTGTGCCTTTTCACTCACATCACTTGCCACTCCGATTGGTATTGCTAAAGCTTGGATTGTCCAATTTACAGGTATCTTTAATATATTAAAGACAATGGATAAAACGTATCTTATCCATTCAATAATTTGTGTAACGATTTTCATAAATATAAGACTAAAAGATAAGAAATATAACGTTGCACCTAAAATCATTCCCAAAAAGGCAAATATTCTAATTTCAGCATAATTATGCATATATAATATAGAAAATCCCAAAATGCTACAGCCTACCCAATACAGTAAGTCTTCTATATGTACTAATAAATCAAGATGTTTTACTATTTTTCGAGTGACTCTTAATAAGTCATAAATTACACCCATTAATATTCCAATTTTAATACACTCAAAAAATAGTAATGCTTGTGAACTCACTAATTGATTTTCCATATGATCACCTACTTATTAAAAAAGCCAAATACACTGCTTTTTTTCTTAGTAGTTACTTCTTCATAAGCTATTTGAGATATAAGTCCTTCTACAACTAATTCTCCAGTATCTACATTCATTTTTACAATATGTAAATCGATACCTTGTAAAAACATATATCCTTCTTCAAAAATCTCTAGCTCAATTTCTTGTTCATCAAAAGAGAACACTTCCTTTACTCCTGTAATAACTAAACGTTTTCTTTCTATCATACTTAATGTATGTTTTTTTGTATCCATAATTAACACTCCTCCTAAATATAATCTTATAATTTATTATATTGAGTGCTTGACTATTTTATTCCAATATACGATATAATGCTTCCGTATCTTCTTTTTTTACATGTTCTTTTACGTCCAGCACTTCATATTTCATAGGTGTTCCACTAAAATTTATTTCTATTTTATCTCCAACTTTTACTTGTGCACCAGCTTTAACAATTTTATCGTTTATGCTTACTCTACCTTTGTCACATGCTTCTTGAGCAATCGTACGTCTTTTTATAATACGAGAAACTTTTAAATATTTGTCTATTCTCATAACTTTTAACTCCTTAGTAAATATATAAGTGACGATCCATACATATTTACTTCCTCAAAGAGAAAGTAAATATTATATTTCCGTCTAATCCATTAATAAATAAATCTATACGTTTACGATATCTTTTAAAGCTTTACCAGCTTTAAATTTAGGTGCTTTACCACCTGGAATATCAATTGGTTCATTTGTTTTTGGATTTCTTCCAACTCTTGGTTTTCTATCTGTTACTTCAAATGTTCCAAACCCTACCAGTTGAATTTTACCACCATTTCTTAATTCTTCCATTACTACTTCCTCAAAAGCTTTTAACACTTTTTCCGTATCTTTTTTGCTTAGTTCAGCTTTTTCTGCCATAGCTGTTACTAAATCTGCTTTGTTCATAAAAGTTCTCCTCTCAATGTACCTATGAAATCAAACTAAACCTTTTGAATTTCAATATATCTAAGATATTTATAAACGTTATCTTCCATTTTGTCAAGGGAAAATACCATATTTTAATTAAATTTATATTTGCACAATTAACATATTATGCTAATTTTCAAAATTAAACTTAGATTAATTGAAGAAAAAAACTTTTAGCTTATTTTATTATTTGTTACAAAAATAATAAGAAAAGACCCTTGGCCTCTTCTTATTATCATGAAAAAAATGCCAGAAACAAACTGGCATTCAATTTATTGTTCCATTTGTTTACCTAAAAATCCTGATGCTGATTGTGCTAATTTCTCCTCAACTTCACCCATTGAAGTATGTTTATTAGTTGCCAAAAATATAACAGAGCCAATAGCATCTCCTTCACAAATAATCGGTGAAATAATTTCTGCAAAATAACTATCAGTATTGCCTTCGGATAGAATAGGAACAAATTTATTGTCCTCTTTAGATGCGTTAAGAATAGCTCTTGATTGAATAACTTTTTCTAAGTTGCTACTAATATTTTTATCTAAAAATTCTTTTTTTGACCCACCAGAAATGGCAATTATTTGGTCTTTATCAGAAATACAAGTAATATGTCCAGTTGCTTGTGCTAATGACTCTGCATATTCTTTTGCAAAAGTACTAAGTTCTCCCACAGGTGAATACTTCTTTAAAATAACTTGCCCATTATTATCAGTGAAAATTTCTAATGGGTCGCCTTCTCTAATACGTAAGGTCCTTCTAATTTCTTTTGGAATAACTACACGACCTAAGTCATCTATTCTTCTAACGATGCCTGTTGCTTTCAATTAAACAACCTCCTTAATGTCCGATGTCTAAGATACATAATTTTACTTTTGCTACATCTTATTAATATTATGCTACTTTCTTTTCTATAATATTCATATTAAGGAATTGTTTCTCAATTATTCTATTTTTATACACATATTTTGATGTCTTTTACAAATCTATTGAACTATGATTTCCTCCTCAACTACTTCTGCTGGAGTATATATAATTTGGATTTCATTATACAGTGGAGTTTTTTCAACTTGTGCATTCTCGATCAAAGTTGCTATTTCACTATTTGAAAAAGCTGCTTTTGCATCTGCAATAAACAAATCTCTCATTTGTTGTTCATCTGCTGGAGTATATTTAATAGTTTCAATTATATGATACCCAAAGTCTGTTTCAACAAGTTCGGGCCATACTTCTCCAGGAGTTCCCTCAAAAGAAGCCTGCTCAAATTCAGGAACCATTTGTCCCCTTCCAAAAGTATACTCTCCATTATTCATAACTGAACCAGGGTCTTCAGAATATTCTGCTGCCAAGACTCCTATCTCTTCACCATCTTTTACACGTTGCAATAGTTCTTCTGCTAGTGCTTTTTTCTCTGCAATTATATTTTCTGGTAAAGGTTGATTATTATCATCTGTAGTTTTGATCAAAATGTGTCTAGAAGTTACAGTTTCATAAAACTTTTTGTTTTCATCAATAAATTTTTGAATATCTGCTTCACTAGGCATATAATTTTCACCCATTTTGGCCTGAACTTTTGTTGACAAATCTGCTAAAAGCAATAGCTCCTCAATATCAGCTACTGTGAATTCATGCTCTTGTAAAACTCCTGGACTTTTAGCTTCAAAATCTAGTGCTTGAGCTTTAATTGTTTCTTTTTCTTGATCAGAAACAACAATGTTAAATTCTTTTGCTTTTTGTTCTGCAACAACTCCTAAAATCGCTGATTCTAAAGCTCGTTCTTTTGCTAAATCTTTTGCTGATTGACCTTCAATATCAATTTCCCAAACAGTAGGCCCTGAAAGCATTTCAAAAAATTGTTGAGCACTCCATAAATATGTCCTAAATAACGGAGCTGAAATTTCTGTTCCATTTATTATTGCAACAATTTCTTGTGATTCTTGTGGTGCCACTTCTTCGTCACCACATCCTACCAAGCCAAATACCATCATAAGGCCTAGTAAACATACCATAATACGTTTTTTCATGATGTCTCTCCTTAAAGTTTGTTTTATTTTAGCTGTTTTGCCTAATTGGTATTTATTATAACCTAATTAATATAATTATTCAAATGTTTCATCTCAATAATTATATTTTTTATATAAGACAAAATTTCTTTTTTATTTATTTCTTTAATATCTATACATATATTGCCATTTGTTAGTTTAATGCTCCTTTTGTATTTTTCAAATAAAGTTTGTATTGTTTGTGGTAGTAAAGTTATTTTATTGTTAAAAAATAGTAAAATTTGATTATCTTGTTGTGATAATTTACTTATCCCTAAATCGTTTGCCATAGCTTTAAGTAGTGCAATATCCACTAAATTTCTAGTGCTATTCGGTATTTCACCATATCTATCTTCCATCTCTTCTTCAACTTCAATAACATCTTTTTCATTTTGAATTGAAGATATTTTTTTGTATATATCTAGTTTCTGTATTTCATCCACTATATATGTGCGTGGAATAAAAGCATTTATTTTAATTTCAATTATAGTTTCTAAAGGTTCAGGAACTTTTATTCCTTGCTCAGTGTCAATTGCTTGTTTTAACATCTTAGAATATAATTCATATCCAATTGCTTCCATATGGCCATGTTGCTGAGCTCCAAGAAGATTTC
The DNA here is from genome assembly GCA_001983455.1 of Candidatus Epulonipiscium fishelsonii. GTDB lineage: Bacteria > Bacillota > Clostridia > Lachnospirales > Cellulosilyticaceae > Epulopiscium_A. The sequence continues at coordinate 46,986 of LJDB01000078.1, read as the reverse complement.
CTGCTCCCCTTATTTCTAAGTCCCTCATAGCAATTTTAAAACCCGAACCCAATTGAGTAAACTGCTTAATAGCTTGCAGACGTTTTTCGGCAACTTCTTTTAAAACTTTATTTTTTGCGTACATAAGATATGCGTACGCCACTTTGTTAGAACGTCCTACTCTTCCACGCAATTGGTACAATTGGCTTAAACCCATTCTATCAGCATCATTTATAATGATAGTATTTGCGTTTTGAATATCTAGACCAGTTTCGATAATTGTAGTGCACACTAAAACAGTAATTTCTTTGTTTATAAAATCCAACATTATATGTTCAAGTTCACGTTCACTCATTTGTCCATGAGCAAAAGTTACTTTTGCTTGGGGAACTAATTTTTGAATTTTGCCTGCCATTTCATCAATATCTTTAACTTTATTATATAAAAAGAACACTTGACCATCTCTATTTATTTCTCTAGTAATTGCATCTTTTATAAAATCTTCACTATATTCCATAACATATGTCTGAACAGGTCTTCTTTCCAGTGGAGCTTGTTCCAGCAGGCTCATATCTCTAATGCCTATTAAACTCATATGAAGGGTTCTGGGAATGGGAGTTGCTGTTAATGTAATTGCATCAACTTCAGTCCTTAAATGCTTCAATTTTTCTTTGTGTGTAACTCCAAATCTTTGCTCCTCATCAATTATAATTAGTCCTAAATCTTTAAATTCTACATCCTTTGATAGCAATCGATGAGTTCCAATAACGATATCAACTGTACCATCTTTCAAACCTTTTAAAGTCAATTTTATTTGTTTTGGTGTTCTAAATCTGGATAACATTTCAACTTTTATTCCATGAGGTTCCATTCGTTCACTAAATCTCTGGAAATGTTGTTGTGCTAAAATAGTTGTTGGCACTAAATACGCTACTTGTTTTTTATTCATAACAGCTTTAAATGTAGCACGTATTGCCACTTCTGTTTTTCCATACCCAACATCTCCACAAATGAGCCTATCCATTATTTTATCACTTTCCATATCTTTTTTTACATCAACAATTGCATCCAGTTGATCTTCCGTTTCAACATATGGAAATAAATCCTCAAATTCTTTTTGCCATATGTCATCTAATTCATAAGAAAACCCTCTATTAGATTCACGTTTACTATATAAGTCTATTAAATCTTTAGCAATATCTTCTACGGCTTTTTTAACTTTTGCCTTAGACTTTTTCCAATCTGCTGTGCCAAGTTTACTTAATTTCGGTGCATTTCCTTCTGAACCAATATATTTTTGAACCATATCCATTTGATTTATGTTTATATATAATGTGGAATCTCCTTCATACCGTATCTTTAAATTATCACGATGTATTCCTTCTACAATAATCTGTTCAATTCCTTCAAATACACCAATACCATGAATTTCATGCACTACATAATCTCCTGGCAAAAGCTCTAGGAAGCTTTCAATCTTTGAGCCTTTATATTTTTTACTTTTCTTTTTAGCCTTTTCTTTTCCAAATAAATCATTGTCTGCCACTATATTTAATTTAATATCTTCATAAGTAAATCCTTTATGCAATGATCCTTTTGTAAAAATAATTTGATTTGGTAATATATCTGTTAAAATTTCATTATAATTAGCAATAAAACCTCGTTCCTCTAGTTCGTCTATTATACGTTCTGCTTTTGCCTTTAATCCAGTTAAAATTATAGTAGCATTTCCAGACTGTTGCCACTGAATTAACTCTTTTTCTAAAGCATCTATAGTTTTATATGAAGTTGTATTTTCAAAAGCTCTTATTTCTAATGTATTGCTAACACTCAATTCCTCGATATTACTTCCCATATTTAATAGACATATATAATTTCGTTCAGCTAAAGTATCCCATATTTTTATTGGGTCAAATATAAATTCTATTTGTTTAGGTAAAATATGGCCATATGCTAAACGCTCTATCATACTATCTTTATATTCATACCAAACTCTATTTATTTTTTCTTTGCATTTTAAAGATTCATCGATATAAATAACTTTATCTTTTGAAATATAATTTAAAATATTGACTAATTTTACATCCGTGTAAGGCAAATATGTTTCTAATCCCTGAAATCGGTTTCCTTCATTTATTTCACTTATATGTTCCTGTGCCCTATCTTTAATATTTTGCAAAGCCATAGTATTGTTGTCATTAGTTAATTTTGAAATTAAATTATTCATATCATCAGTTATCGATTGTACATTTGCTTGAATTTTTTCTATAGGGATTATTATTTCTTGATTTGGATATATTGTTAAATTTTTTACTTTATCTATAGTACGTTGTGTTAAAGGATTAAATCTTCTAATGCTGTCAATTTCAGTATCCCATAGTTCAATTCTATATGGCATAATATAACTTGGAGAAAATATATCAACAATACTTCCTCTAATTGCAAATTGACCAATTGCTTCTACTTTTGAAACTCGTTCATATCCTATTTTTATTAAATGACTAGATAAGTATTCTAAATCTATATTTGAAGTCTCATCTATTGTTATTTGATTTTCTTTCCAAATCTCTTTTGAAGATAAAGGATTTAAAAAACTCTCTATAGGAATTATGACAACTGCATTTTGTTTAGAAATCAATATATTTAAAATCCTCATTCGTTCTGCAGTGATATCCATACTGTGTACATCGGCATCGTAAAAAAGTATATCTCTAATTGGATACAAATAAACTTCTTCTCCAAATAAAAATTTCATATCTTCGTAAATCTCTTTTGCCCTTATTTCATCATATGTTATAATAATTGGAGTTTGTTCAAATTCATATGCTAAACCTGTAATTAAATGGGTTTTACATGCATTTACACTTCCGTGTATCTCTCCTTTTTTATTCATAATTACATTATTTACAAATTTACTCCATCCATTTATTTTTTTTAATGGGCTTATCAATCCTTCTTGTTTATTTTCCATATACTCCCTCACCGTCTTTTTGTGTTATACTTATTCATAGCACTATCAATTTTACCTTCTAATATTAAATTTGTTATATTTTTAACATTTTCAAAGTTACTCTCTAGTATATCCATTTCATCTTTTGAAAAATTACTTAATACATAGTCTGCCAAGTCCCAGTTCTTTGGCTTCTCTCCTATTCCGATTTTTATTCTTGGGAATTCATCTGTTTTTAAATGTTGAATTATACTTTTAATTCCATTATGTCCTCCTGCACTTCCAGACTGCTTTATTCTTAATATGCCCACATCTAGAGATATATCATCATAAATTACAACGATATCTTTTGATGTCATTTTATTCCAAGATAAAAACTCTCCGACTGCTTCTCCGCTCAAATTCATATAGGTTTGAGGTTTCATAAATGTTACACGTTCATTTCCCTGTTTATATTCTCCTAATAAGGATTTAAACTTATTTTTTTCAATTTTTATATCACATTCATTTGCTATATACTCGACTATATTAAAGCCTATATTATGTCTTGTATTCTTATATTTTAGTCCAGGGTTTCCTAATCCTATTACTAGTTTCATATTTTTTCTTCCTTTACCATTAAATTTTTTAATTATAATTTTTTATTTAATCAAGTTTGATGACACAGCTGCGAAAATTATAGTGTATAAAAGCACAAATAATAGGGTGAACATGTCACCCCAATTTTATAAGCACTGCATATACAAATTCTTAATTAAATAATTTAGAAATTGACAAATCTTCGTGAATACGTCTTATAGCATCCGCAAATATTGGTGCTATTGATATTTCTTTTATTATATTTAACTTTGGTTTGTTTTCCATAGAAATGGTATCCAAAATTACAAGTTCCTCGATAACAGATTTTTCAATTCGTTCAAGAGCAGGACCAGAAAGCACTCCATGAGTACAGCAAGCATATACATTAGTTGCTCCTCTTTCTTTCAATGCATTTGCTGCATTGCAAATTGTTCCAGCAGTATCAATCATGTCATCAATTAAAATAACTCTCTTGCCCTTAATTTCTCCAATAATATTCATAATTTCTGAAACATTAGCTTTTGGTCTTCTTTTGTCTATTATAGCTAAAGGTACATCCAATTTTGTTGCAAACGCTCTAACTCTTCCAACACTTCCTAAATCTGGAGAAACTGCTACAACATCCTTCATTTCTATGCCAAATTTTTCTAAATAGTATTTTGTTAATATTGGCATTCCAACCAAATGATCAACTGGTATATTAAAAAATCCTTGAATTTGAGCACAATGCAAATCCATTATTAATACACGGTCTATTCCAGCAACTTCTATCAAATCAGCCACTAGCTTTGCACTAATTGGGTCTCTCGCTCGTGTCTTTCTATCTTGTCTTGCATAGGCATAATATGGAATTACAGCTGTAATTCGCCCAGCTGAAGCTCTCTTCATAGCATCAGTCATAATCAGGAGTTCCATTAGATGTTCATTCACTGGTGCTGATGTTGGCTGAATTATAAAAACATCCGCACCTCGCACTTTTTCATCAATTTTAACAGATATCTCGCCATCACTAAATTTTATAACTTCTGACTTGCCTAATTGCACTTCTAGTTCATTTGCTATATCATTTGCTAACTTTGGATGTGCATTACCTGTAAAAATTTTAATATCTGTATAATTTCTAATCATTTTATTAAAATCCTCCTTAGAATATTTTGGGCCTTATTAAGTTACTTTAATAAAACAGATTTTAACTCAACAGGTTTTTATCTTTTTCTATTTGACCAATTTTCTATATTCTTTTGTTTCTGCCTTGCTATAGCTAAGCTATCTTGTGGAACCTCTTTTGTAATTGTGGAACCTGCTGCTATATATGCATTTTCATTTACAACAACAGGAGAGACTAAGTTAGTATTACATCCAATAAATGCATTGTCACAAATAGTGCTCCGATGTTTTTTCTTGCCATCATAATTTACTACTACCGTTCCACATCCAAAATTTACATTTTTTCCAACATCTGCATCTCCAATATAAGTTAAATGAGACGCTTTTGAACCATCATCGATTGTTGAATTTTTAATTTCTACAAAATCACCTATTTTAACATTTTTTCCTATAACGCTGTTTGGCCTAACATATGCAAAAGGACCAACTTTAGTGCCACTACCAATCGTACTTTTTAAAATTACACTTATTTCAATATTAACATTATCCTTTATATTACTATTATCAATTTTAGTGTTGTATCCTATACAACAATTTGAACCTATTTCAGTATTACCTTTAATTATGCAATTCGGTTCAATAATTGTATCTTGACCAATTACCACATCTGGCTCAATATACGTGCTTATAGGATCAATTAAAGTTACTCCTTGTTTCATGTGCTTTTTGTTAATTCTGTCTTTCATAATATTTGTTGCCATAGCCAGTTGTTCTCTTGAATTTACCCCTAAAATGTCATCCACATTAACTGCTGAAGTGGCTCCAATTGAATATCCATCTTTAAATAAAATCTCAATTGTATCTGTTAGATAATATTCTTTTTGTACATTATTGTTAGTTAATTTAGAAAGAGCATATTTCAACGAATTAGATTTAAACATATATATTCCACTATTTATTTCACAAATTTGTTTTTCTTTTATATTTGCATCTTTTTCTTCTACTATACGCAAAAAGTTTTCATCTGAATTTCTTATAATTCTGCCATATCCAAATGGATTTTCTACAATTGCGGAAAGAACACTTACATCATGATTATGTGTTAAATGAAAAGATTTTAGTTTGTCAATACTTTCATATGATATAAGAGGCGTATCTCCACATAGGATAATTACTTCCTCATCATCACTTAAAAAATCTATAGCTTGCATCACAGCATGCCCTGTTCCAAGCTGTTCACTTTGCAATCTATATTCCACACCTTCTCCAATAGTTTTTTTTACATCTTCTGCCATATGTCCAACAATTAAACATATTTTTTCAGCTCCAGACTTTTGTACAACGTCAATTGGATATTCAACTAAATGTTTTCCCAAAATTTGATGTAATATTTTTGGCTTATTTGACACCATTCTAGTGCCTTGCCCTGCTGCTAAAATAATAGCTGATATATTCATTTTTTTCACCTTCCTCAAAATTTATTTATGAATAGTATATTTATTTTATATTAAATTATTTTCTAATTTATGCTAAATAATTATTGCCTCCCTTTCTAATTTTGGATATAATTGTTTAGTTATTTTCTGGTATTTTATGATTTTATTACCACAAAATAACTAGTATTTGCCATCTCCTCTAATTGATTTCTTAAATTTGAATATTTATAATTGGTATTGATCATTGATGGGAACTCCCTATTATTAAGTAAATATGGTATTTATGTGTTTAAATTTAAATTACTTCTATTCCATTAGCTATTTCCATTTTGATTACTTCTATTCCATGATATATTAGTATATTGATATTTTATTTGATATTTCTCAGATATAAAAAACTGAGAACACTCATGATTAAAGTCAAGAGTATTCTCAGTCAAATAATAAGAGTAGTAAATAGCGTCTGCCTTTATAAATTGTACTTACTATTTTTAAAACTAAAGTATAAGAAAAAGAGATGAAAAATCCATCTCTTTATGTACTATTCTTCAAAAGCAGCTACTTCGTCATCTTCAAAACTATCTTCAAAGTCATCTTCTGTTAAAAGCACCATTTCATATTTTTCAAGAACAGTTTTTTGAATTCTGTCTCTTGTAGTTGAATTAATTGGATGAGCAATATCTCTAAACTCTCCATCTAATGTTTTTCGGCTTGGCATTGCTATAAATCTGCCTTTATCCCCCTCAATCACTTTAATATCATGTACAACAAATTCATTATCAAATGTAACTGATACCACGGCTTTCATTTTTCCTTCTTTATTAATTTTTCTTACTCTAATATCTGTGATTTCCATTAGCTAAGTCCTCCTATTTTCTATTAAGTCTTTGATTTTATAATGTTTACTAAATGATTTCTAGTAATCCCTTATTTATTATAAAACATTTTTTGCCATTAATCAATATTTTTTATCAAAATTAAAATAAAAAAATAATATTTAAGCTCGAAATTATTGTATCATCATATAATTTCGAGCTTATCTTTCATTTTTATATTGTAGTTTTTTTCCTTATTACTTTTGGATCATTTTTCTTTCCAATAATAGTTTTTCCTTCTGTAACCCGCACTTCTTTATCTAAAATAGCATTTTCTACAATAGCACCACGTTCAATCAAACATGATTCCATTATAATGGAATTTTTAACAATGGCACCTTCTTCAATTATAACTTTTCTAAATATAATGGAATTTTCTACAGTACCACTTATAATGTCTCCACCATTTAAAATACTGTTTTTAACATTACATCCAGCTGTATATTTAACAGGAGCATCATCTTTTGCTTTTGTATATACAAATCCTTTATTTTTTAATAATGTATTTCTGATATCTTTGTCCAGAAAGTCCATATTAATTTGATAAAATGAATTCATATCTTTAACAGTTTTCCAGTAATTATTAAAGAAATATCCATATATTTTTAGCTTATGTCTATAACGAATAATAACGTCTTGTACAAAAGCATGTCTTCCTTCTTTAGAAATTTCTTCTAACAAATTAATTAAAAGTTCTCTGCCAATTACATATACTCCTAATGAGATAATATCACTTTCAGGTTGAAGAGGTTTTTCTTCAAAATCTATCATTCTATTGTCTGCATCAAGCGTCATAACTCCATAATCATTTACAGGCTGATCTTCAAGTTTTTTACATACAATAGTCAGATCAGATCCTTTTTGCTCATGATAATCTATTATTTTGTTAAAATTCATTCTTGCTATTTGTTCACCAGAACAAATTACAACGTAATCTTCATGACTTTTTTTCAAAAATTCTATATTTTGATAAATTGCGTCTGCTGTACCTTTAAAAGAAAGTGTATCCGCATTTAGCATATCTGGAGTAAATAAATATAATCCTGATTTCTTTCTTCCCAAATCCCACCACTTAGAAGATGAAATATGATCTGATAAAGAACGAATGTTGTGTTGAGAAATTACTGCTACTTTTTTTATACCTGATAAGCTAAAGTCAGTCAAAGCAAAGTCTATTGCTCTGTACGCTCCTCCTATAGGTATAGCCACATTGTTTCTGTGATTTGTTAATGCCTCCATTGATGTTTTTCTTCCGCCAGCTAAAATAATACCTACCGCTCTCACTTTTATACCTCCCCTTTCAAAGATTTTCCACTTTCTAATCTGCCATCAGGATATTGTTCAAAACGTGTTTCTCCTGCAATATCACAATTTTTACCAATTATAACATTATCTGGTATTATAGTTGATGAACCAATAACTGTTATTCCTGTATTATACACATGAGGTTTAGTTTCACTAATTGTGTCATCACCTTGACCTATTTTTACATGTGAACCAATAGCTGTATCTTCAGATATAATTACTTTATTAAGAATACTTCCCTCTCTAATAATACAATTTTCCATTATAATACTATCACGTATTACAACTCCTTTTTCTACTTTAACATTTGGACTTAAAATAGAGTTATATACTGTTCCTTCTATTTCACATCCTTTAGAAACCATTGATTGTGAAACATTTCCTCTATTAGCAATATATTGAGGAGCATAATTATCTGAATTAGTATAAATTGGAGTTATTGAATCGTATAAATTGAATTCAGGTAAGATTGAAGCTAAGTCCATATTTGCTTCCCAAAATGCTTGGATTGTACCAATGTCTCTCCAATATCCTTTGAAAGTATAAGCAAACACATCCTCGTGCTTATCTAAGAAATAAGGAATTATATGTTTCCCAAAGTCACTATTAGAATGAATTGAATTGTCATCAATTAAAGCTGTTCTCAATTTCGCCCAATCAAATATATAAATTCCCATTGAAGCTAAATTGCTTTTTGGATTTTTTGGTTTTTCTTCAAATTCAACTACTCTTCCTGTTGAATCTGTATTCATTATTCCAAATTGATTTGCTTCTTCCATAGGAACTTCTATAACAGCAATTGTTAAAGCTGCTCCTTTTTGTTTGTGATATGTTAACATTTCATTGTAATCCATTTTATATACATGATCACCTGAAAGAATTAGAACATGCTCTGGGTTATGACTATCAATATATCTAAGATTTCTATAAATCGCATTTGCTGTTCCTGAATACCATTCTCCTTGATTTCCTGTAACATATGGAGATAACACGGTAACTCCGCCTCTTGTTAAATCTAAATCCCAAGGAATTCCTATCCCAATGTGTTTTGTTAAAAGTAATGGCTCATACTGTGTTAAAACACCTACTGTATCAATGCCGGAATTTACACAATTACTCAATGGGAAATCAATAATTCTATATTTTCCTCCAAACATTACTGCCGGCTTGGCAATTTGTTCTGTTAAGACTCCCAATCGACTTCCTTGACCTCCTGCTAATAGCATTGCGATCATTTCTTTTTTACGCATAACTTAAAATTTCCCCTTTCTTATATATATATATATTGACTATAATTAATTAGATTAACAACTGTCTATATTCACAACAATCTATAGTTAATTTAACTTATTTTAGCAAGAAGCTATCTCTCCTGTTGGAGTTGACATTTTCACTAAATTCCTAAAAATACATAGTGCTTATCGTAATGTTAAAAATTTATTTACTATACCTTGCCTTCCTATTATTTACCATATATTTAATATTATACCTAAAATTTTGCTTTTTTTTATTTTTATTCATGACATTATAAGGAAATTTTGTTCTGTATACAACTCAATACAATTAATTTATAACTTTTTATTTAATATATGTTTAAAATATAATTTAATGGCTATGCTTTATATAAATATAATTAGAATAGAGGATAGCTTATGGAAAAAGAATTTTTGACAGCTAAAGAAGTAAGAGATTTTTTTGGTGTTACAGACTCGACATTATATAAATGGAGATTAAACAACAAAATAGAGTATACCAAGTTAAGTCCAAAAAAATTTTTATACCCTAAATTTGGCATTGAAAAAATGATCAGAATAACTAGTACAGAAGTAAAAAGAAAAAATTTAATTTATTGTCGAGTGTCTGATATAAATCAGCAACAAAATTTAGATAAGCAAAAACAATTAATAACTGATTATTGTAATTCTAATGGAATTATTCCAGACATAGTTCTTTCAGAGATTGCAAGTGGAATGGACGAAAATAGAGAACAATTTAACAAACTATTAACTTTGGTTATGAGAGGTAAAGTTGAAGCAATTTATATTACTTATAAAGACAGATTAACTAGATTTGGGTTCGCTTATTTTGAACATATGTTTAAACAATTCAACACACAAATCATTGTATTAAATAACAATCTTGACCAAGAGCATTTTGAAAATGAATTAACAGAAGATTTAATTAGTGTTATCCATAATTTTGGTACAAACATATATAGTAGTGATAGAAAAAACCAATTACAACAAATAGAGGTCCTATTGCAATAAATTTAGCAAAAACTATATTTCTTATAAACTCAAAACAAAATTACTAAGTACTAGCGGTAATTGCATATAAATAATATAGATTTCACAGAAATGAAAGGAATAATTTTATGTTAGATACATTTAAAAAAATACATTTTATTGGTATTGGCGGAATTAGTATGAGCGGGCTTGCAGAAATCATGTATACACGTGGATATATTGTAAGTGGTTCTGATATGAATTCTTCTACAACAACAGCTCATCTTGAGAATTTAGGTATTGAAATTTTTCAAGGTCATTTTCCAAGCAATATAACATCAGACATCGATATAGTTGTTTATACCGCAGCAATCCAAGAAGATAATCCAGAGCTTATAGCAGCAAGAAGTTTAGTAAAAAATGTGTTAGTCCGTTCAGAATTTCTAGGTTGGTTTATGAAAACATATGAGTTTCCGATTTGTGTATCTGGTACACACGGAAAAACAACAACAACATCTATGCTAAGCGAAATATTAATAAATGCAAAAAAAAATCCAACAATTACAGTTGGTGGTATTTTAAATTCAATTAATGGCAACATTTATATTGGAGGATCTAAATATTTTTTGACCGAAGCTTGTGAATATTGTAATAGCTTTTTAGATTTTTATCCTAAAGTTGGAATTATTCTAAATGTCGAAGAAGATCACATGGACTTTTTTAAGGATTTAAATGATATTTATAATTCATTTAATCAATTTGTAAAGTTATTTCCTCCAGACGGATATCTAGTTATTCCTAATGATGGTATAAATAAACAACTTCTTCTAAAAGATGTTAAAAATCTAAATATTGAAACAGTTGGTCTTAGTGAAGAGGCAAATTGGTATGCGGCAGATATTAGTTATAGTGAAACTGCTGGTGCAGCTTTTAAAGTTTTTCATAATAGTGCGTTAAAAGGAATAATTTCTTTAAAAGCACCAGGAAAACATAATGTCTTAAATGCATTAAGTGCTTGTGCGACAGCCACCTTTTTAGGTATTGATTTTGACATAGTGGCTAATTCCCTAGGTGAATTTACTGGTGCAAACCAACGATTTGAAATTAAAGGAAACATTCATGGAGTTACTATAATTGATGATTATGCACATCATCCAACTGAAATTTCTGCAACTTTAAATGTTGCAAATAATTATAATCACAAAGATTTATATGTGATTTTTCAGCCACACACTTATAGTCGGACTAAAGCATTTTTAAACGAATTTGCTACATCTTTAAGCAGTGCAAAAAATGTGATTATTACCGATATTTATGCTGCACGTGAAAAAAATCCAGGTGATATTCATTCAAAAGATATTGTATCAATTATGAAAAATAATGGTGCAAATGTTATTTATATAGACGATTTTGATGAAATTGCTAATTATATTCTTTCAAATTGTTCTTCTGGAGATATGGTTATCACTATGGGTGCTGGAAATGTTAATCAAATCGCTGATATATTGTTGGGAAAATAAGTCCTTTACAATATGTGAATTTATATTATAAACTGTTTATAGTCTCTTAAAAAGAGATTATAGGCAGCTTGTTGTTAAAGGGGAGATTCAAATAATAAAGTTTAAAGCAAGTAATACCTTTGTTACTATACCAAGTTGGTTTGTTACAAAAATTATTCAAAAATGTAATGGAACATATATAAAAGTATATCTAGTCCTTCTTGAAAAGTATAATCGAAATGAATATATTATGATTAAAACTATTGCTGATATGTCGGACATGCTTGAATCTGAAGTTATTGATGCATTAAAGTATTGGTGTGAAAAAAAGGTCATTGAATTTGATATTTTAAGTGACAAGTCATTTGTCGTTGGTTTAAATTTTGAAGATCCTTCAATACAATCTCCTATAGAAATTTTGGATACAAAAAAAGAAGCAGATACTTTTAACTATACTCAAACAGAATTTATAGAAAATTCTAAAGATACAAAGCTAATTCAATTATGCAGACTTACAGAAAATTGTCTTGGACGAACTTTGTCTTGGAAAGATCAGCAAATTATATTTGGTTTATATGATAATACTAAGTTACCTATAGAAGTAATTGAATATTTATTGGAACATTGTATGCAAAAGAATATTTCAAATATAGTTAGTATTGAACGAATGGGTATAGACTGGGCTGAAAAAAATATTATTAATTTAGATATGGCAAAAGAATATGTAACTAGCAAAGATTATTTTACAATCTTAAATGCTTTGGGTATGAGAGGAGTAAGTTTAACTTCCACTCATAAAGAATTTATAAATAAATGGCTAGACGTATATAACCTTAGTATGGAAATAATTCTGGAAGGTTGCAAAAGAACCGTTGCTCAAATTAATTCACCAACTTTAAAATATTTAGATAAAATTCTTACAGAATGGCATAAGCAACAAATTAAAAACATTGAAGATATTGAAAAGCTTGACAAAAAACACGAACAAAATCAAAAACTTAAATTTCAACCTAAAAATGAACTAAAAATACCAGCTAAATCAAAAAAGCATTTTGAAATACCATCTCATAATTGGAATTTTGATGTAATTAATGCTTTGGAAAAAAAATACAACGAAGAAACAGAATGGTAGATATAGAGAGGAAAATATGGGAACAATTTATAGAGAACTACTTAAGCAGTACGAGCTTAAACAAATTGAAAACAAACGAAATCTTGAAGAAAGAAAACAAATTATTTACGAAAAAATCCCTGAGATTGCACGAATTGATAGACACTTTTCAACTGTAGGTATTAGGCTTTTAAAACTTATCTCCGCTGGAAACGATGCGAATAACTATAATAAACTCTTTGATAAGGATTTTAAAGACAAAAATACTAGGAAAAGAGAACTATTGGAAAGCTATAATTACCCTGCTGATTTCCTTGAAATTCAATATAATTGTATGACATGTAAAGATACAGGTTTTTTGCTAAATGCAGATGGTATTAAGACTCCAACTCATTGCAAATGTTTTACTCAAGCTCTTACAGAAATGTCATACAGATCATCTAATATTGGAAATCTATTAAAGTCTGAAAACTTTTCTACGTTTGACTTGAGTATATACTCTGACGAAATTAATCCGTCTACAGGAATATCATACAGAGCTTCAATGGAAGACCTTAAATCAAACCTAGAAAAATTTATTGGCGACTTTAAAACAAGCTATACAAACATTGTTTTTCATGGTTCAACAGGAGTTGGAAAAACGTTTTTATGCAATTGTATAGCAAAAGAATTAATTGATAGAGGATCTACGGTTTTATATCTTTCATCAATTCAGCTTTTTCAACTAATTAATAAAAATAGATTTAATAAGCAATATGTAAATGAAGAAGAAGCATTTTTGCTGGAAAACATGACTTGTGCAGACTTATTAATTATTGATGATTTAGGAGCGGAAATGGATACAAGTATAAATATTTCTGATCTATTTAATGTCATAAATTCAAGACATACAAGTCAAAAGTCCACAATTATTTCAACAAATTTAACATCTGAAGATATAAAAAATAGTTATTCCGAACGAATTGCTTCAAGAATTTTGGGTCACTATAGAATATTAAAAATCTATGGTCATGACCTTAGATTAGGAAAAAAATATAATAAAAAAAATATTCCTATAGCTTAATGTTTGGGATATTTTTTTTATATCAATAATATAATTACCTATATCGACTTTTAAGGAGGCCCTTATATGTTTTGTGCTATTAAAATTTCAAAATCCGATCCAACACCTTTATATATTCAATTAGCAAATGAGCTTATTAGGCTTATAGAAACAGGTACATTGCCTGCAAAAACAAAGTTGCCAACAATACGTAATCTTTCAAATAAACTTCGAATTAATAGAGACACCGTAGTTAATGCATATAGAGTATTAGAAAGTAAAAACCTTGTTATTGCACATATTGGAAGTGGAACCTACGTTTCCCCTATTACACCAGCAAAAGCAGCTCAAAGTTTAACTCCTATTTCTTGCAGTAAAGCTTATTTTGATAAGTCTATATTTTCAATCGATATATCAAAAGACCTTTTAAATCAAATGTTAGATGATGATGGATGGAATGTATTTATTGACCCATTACAACGGGAAAGACAACTTATGAGACAAAGTATAAATGAATACTTACATTCTGTCGGGATAAATTCATCGCCTGCAAATACACGGTTAATTAATCACAGTTCAAAATTTATATTAGAGCTTATGAAATTATCTACAAAATCAGTAATTTGTGTTGAAGCATACAGAGATTTGATATATACTACTGTACTTAAAAATCTAGGATTTAAAATTATAGAAATTCCACTTAATAAGGATGGATTAGATTTAGAATTCTTAGAAACACAACTTAAATCTCATAGTGTAGCCTATATTATGATAACTCCATATTTACAAAATCCAACAGGCATTTGCTATAGTGAAGAAAATAAGCTCCAGATACTTAATTTAAGCGAACAATACGATACCTTTGTAATCGAAGATGAAACATTTACTGATTTTGTATTTCAAGATATTAATATTAAGCCTTGTTATGTTTTAGACAAAAATGACAGAGTTATATATTTAAATAATTTTTGTAAACTTTATATGCCACACTTAGATTATTGCTTTGCTGTTTTGCCTCAAAGTATCAGTAAAAGTTTAAATTGTAGTAGTGAATTTACTTTAAAAGAACGTTTGTTAAGATATTATTTAGAATCAGATTACTTTGCTAACATACATGCTAATCTTATTGAAAGTACTTACTCTAAATATATGGCTGTTTATGAAGCAATTTCAAAGCGAACAGATATATTTGAAATTGCTAATAATATTGGGGGACTTTTCTTTTGGGTTAAAACAACTAACATTGATATAACAGAGCTACATAAAATGTTTTTATTTAATAATATAGTTGTATCACCAGAAGATTTATTTTGTACAACTTCTAATAATGAATATTTTAGGCTATCAATTTCCTCACTAAATGATCTAGAAATTGAACAATTAATATTATTTTTAAACACACTGAAGCTCCCATATATATAGTATTGAGCTTTATGTAGGTAGAGAGCTTATATTAAACCCTCTACCTTTTTCAATTGTAATATAATTTTCAACCTAATATGTTTATAAAATTTGTTGGAAATATTCTACAATACCTTTATATATAGCAAAAGCTAGTTTATCTTGATATTCTCGACTCATCAGCAGCTTTTCTTCTTCCACATGTGTTAAAAATCCACATTCAATGATAATACTAGGCATATCTGTTGTTCTTAAAATATAGTAATGTTCTGATGGCTTAACTTGACGTGTATTATTATTATCAACAATTTCCTTAATATTTTTTTGTACAAGTTGAGCTAGTAATTTCCCAGGACTTTCATCGTTATAATAGAAGACTTGAGCACCTCTTATATTTGATTGAGTAAAAGCATTTTGATGAATACTAACTATTAAATCTGCATCGCTATCATTAATAATTTCTTTTCTAGTATTCATATCTCCTTTTTTACTAAATTTACCTTCAATTCCATCTAAATCTTCATCCTCATCACGTGTCATGACAACTGTTGCTCCCGACTTTTCCAGATATTCTCTAAGAATATGTGCTATACTTAAGTTAATATCCTTTTCGTAAATTCCACTTAGTCCAACTTTGCCAGGGTCGTATCCTCCATGTCCTGGATCAATTACAACAGTTTTGCCATCTGTTACAAGGTTTAATGTGTTTACAGCATTACTGGCAAACTTCAAATATGCAGTTGATGCCACAATCATCACTAGCATCATTGTTAATATCGTGGTTTTTCCAATACTCATTAGTTTCACTTTTTTTTCCACCTTCTTTTATAATCTGTCCTGTTAGCTATTGTATTAAATTATACCTTGACCTATTCTTTTCTTCAAGTCAATTATAGTATTTTACAATTTTTTTAATCTTAATTAACCACTACTCCTGCATATTAGATAATTCTACCCATATGTCTGGTGTTTCTAATCCAAGTCTCCATCCTGCGTATCCTGCTAAATCATATTCATTAATAATTTCAATCCTTCTAGTAATTGCATCAATATCTTCAAGCCATATTTTGTACAGTTTATTGTTGTTTTCATACTCCACATAATTCAATTTGGTCTTTGGATCATATACTATAGTTGCATCATTGTTCGCAATCCTATCAACTACTTCATACATACTCTCAGCCTTTGTTTCAAGGCCATCATCAGTTTCAGCCCAAACCCTATTAAAAAATGGAATTCCTAACACAAGCTTATCATTCGGTACTTCTTCAAGGTTTTTTTCCAAGCCTTCAATTACCCAAGGAATTGCAGCTACAGGTCCAGCTTTTTCTGAGCCTGACCAATGTTGATCATACGCCATAACCATAAAATAATCAACTACTTTGCCTACTTTTTCACGCTCATAAAAATATGACCAATTTGAAGGAATATAAATATCCACAGATACAGTCAAGCCTTCTTTTCTCATCTGTGGATATAACTCTCTCATAAATTGCACCCACTCCTCAGAAAATTTAGCTTCAATATTTTCTATATCAATATTAATTCCATCAAATCCATATAAATCAGCATATTCAATTATTTGATCAATAACATATTGTCTTTTTGATGTTGAACTTAAAATTTCCTTTGTATATTCAGGCATAGCAAAATTATTACTTAATAATGCCCAAACTTCCAAATCCCTTTTATGTGCTTCTTCCACATATTCTTTGGACCCTCTATTGTTTAAAGTTCCATCTGCATTTGCAAAGTCAAACCAAGTTGGGCTTATTACATTAGCTCCATCCAAATGATTATATTTATAATTATTCCAATTTGTATACTTATTTGACACTTGGTCCCAAACTAGTTTTACTTTTTCATCAAGTACATTTGTACTCATTCCATAAATTACAGGTTCCTTTACTTCCGTTTCTCCTATCATACTTATACAAGGTTCCCATACATACCCAATAATTCCATTTTGATTTCTTACTCGTACATATCCGTCTGTTCCTGCTTTTTCACCATCTTGATAAACTTCCAATATATCTCCTGAATGTACAGTTTCTATAATTGGTTTCTTACTATTTGGATGTGTTCTTAAGACCGCATTTCTTGTGCGTACTTTAGCTAATTGCTTAGGAACTTCCAAATTATAAGCTAAAATCAGTCTTCCATCTTTCCCTAAGTTTAATTCAAAAGGATAGTGGTTTTCTATATAAGACGCTGAAATATAAGCTCTATCATTTTCAAATAGAAGATATGTACTTGTATCTTCTTGCATTTTTTTTATTTCAATAGGATTTGTAATGGTAACTACCTTTTCATTTTCATCATAATAAATCGCATCATCCACATATTTTTTCGCAAATTCCGTTGAGATATAAATTTCACCATCTTTTATAATAGCAGGAACTTCTAAGTCAATCCTTGTATCTTCATAAGTCATATTTATCTGATTTTCCTTAAATTCTGGAAAATATGTCAGTGGATCAAGTTCTATTGTGCTTGGCCTAATTTTCCAATAAAAAGCCCCCAGTGCCGTTCCTAAAATTATTGCACTAAAAGATAATATTATTTTTCCTCTAAGAGGTATCTTCTTTTTATTCTTCCTTTTATTTTCTCTAAGTTGTCTCTTTTTTTCTTTATTAAATCTTTTAAATTCTTTCTTACTTCCCTTTTTTCCCTCCTGAATACTGTTTACCTTGTTTTCTTCTCCTTTCGTTTTATTAGTTGAGTCTTCATTTAATTCTTCATTCATGCATTTTTCCTTTCATATAAAATAATGTTTTTTATAGTATACCATATATTTTCCATTTTAGTTATACAAAAAAAAAGAATACTCTTATAAAGTATCTTTTTAACATTTTGAAGTTATTTATTCGTAATAATGATGTAAAGTCAAAGATTTTCTATCATTATTGTAAAGGCGAACTTATATGTTCGCCTAAATTTTTTATATGTTTAGAATTTTTTCTAGTTCCTGAATTTCCTGTTCACCCTGTTCAATCATGTTATTCCCTAGTTCAATTAAAGCATTTGCATGTAATATTTTAAATTGAAGCCATCCTTCCTCGTCATTCATTGATGCACAAAATAATTGTCCTGTTTCACAAAATTCTAAAATTAAATCATCTTCAATATCTGTTTGAGATAACATCCAATCTTTTATAAGCGTAAAACAATTCTTTTTTATATCTTTTTGACCACTTAAGTTATTGCACCACTCATCAAAGCCTTCATCTGCCATAAGCTCTTTGATATACTTTACTCTTCCTATTTTTAAAAATTCTTGTTGTTTTTCATGTTCACTCAAATCTGCCTTTAACAAAGCTTCTACTGCACTTAGCATCATCCCTACACAATAAAATTGTATAACTTTTTTATTAGTTGCTGATATTATATCTTTGTACTCCAATAAATATTGTTCCATCAAATCCCCTATCTTCGCATAAGCTTCGATTCTTCCTTTTCGCCAAGTACGAAGTTTTGAATTTGGATAAATATAATACCTATAATATGCTTTATTTAATATACCAATATTTGTAGCTTTTCTAAACATCTCAATTGCAAAGGCTGCATCATGACCATTAACATGTTGATATATTAAATTATCTCTATTAATTTTTTTTAGAGTACTAATTTTAAATAATTTGCCCCAATAAGTTCCCATACACTTAAGCCATTTAAGAAAGTCTCTTTCTTTTTCAGCCTTAGTCAATATTAAATATTTATTCATCATTGATCTATTTATATATTTACCATCAACACTGTCTTCTCTACCAACAACAACCATATCTAAATTATTAGCTATTGCATAAGTCTTACAATCTTCAATAAAATCACTCATATATTCATCATCAGCATCAAGAACTGCAAAGTAATCTATATCACTATACATGACTCCAATGTCCACAATATCATTACCTTCATCTATAACATTATTTACTTTATTTCTATGAAGGATTATACGATTGTCTTCATTTGATAATTTTTGCAACAATTCATATGTTCCATCAGTTGAGGCATCATCAACTACATGCCATATCCAATTTTTATCTGTTTGATTTGCCAAACTTTTATATGCTCTTTCAATAGTATTTATTGCATTATATATTGGTGTGAAGAAAATAACTTTACTGTTATTATATTGGTTTGTTAGTTTATCTTTTAAGGGCTCTATGTTAAAAAGTTGTCCCAATTTTAAATCTATTTCAGGTAAATTCCATTCAGCTACTCCTGAGTGAGTAGTAAATGTCATTTCTCCAAATTTTATTTCTCCATTATTTAGAGAATATAAGTCAACCCTTACATGAGGAAATTCTTTAGATAAAATTTCAGCTATTTCTATCATTTCATTTAAATTATCAGGCTTAGGAATTTCTATTTCTTTTAACTTGGCATTAAAAGTAAAAGGTTGTCTTTCCCATTCTCTATTAAAAAATATTCTAGTAATATCAGAAGGGTCTTGTTTTCCAATAAACATTATATATTCTACTTTTCCGTTAAAACACCAAAATTTGTAGTCATAAAGTTGATTATCAAAATTTTCTATATACTTTTCAATTATTATACGTGGTTTAATATCTTTGTATTGCATTTCTAAACTTAATTTAAAAAAATTATAATTCAACCACTTTTCAATTTGTAATTTAGCCTTATTTTTATCAAAAATATTTTTATCTTTAACAATAATGTTTTGATCCCATCCATGAGTAGTCTTTATAACAAACTGTTGAGGTAAATTATTCCATTCTATTTCATTAAAATTTTCATATATACCAATACTATCAATTAAATATTTTTTTCCTATTTTATTTGCAATCCACTTCCTAACTTCATATTTATCTGATAATTTTGTTTTTAAAGGATTATTATCATATAACTTACACCATTGCATTTTTTCATTAAAAGTCTGTGGGTTTTGAAAATTTATATCTCTTCCTGTTGAGTCTTTATAGCAAGTAGCTAAATTATCCTCTAAATCACTTTTAAAAATCATATTTTCCTCCATTTTATAGTAATTAACTTCTATTATATATTTAAAATTCTTTCCAATTCTAGTGTTTCTTTTTCACCTTGTTCAGCCATTTTATTCCCTAGTTCAATTAAAGCATTTGCATGTAAAATCTTAAATTTAATCCATCCTTTCTCGTCATTCATTGAGGCACAAAATAATTGTCCTGTTTCACAAAATTCTAAAACTAAATCATCTTCAATATCTGTTTGAGATAACATCCAATCTTTTATAAGTGTAAAGCAATTATTTTTTGTATCTTTTTCCTCTGTTAAATTATTAAACCAATCATCAAATTTTTCATCCATTATAACACGCTTAATATAATTTGCTCTTCCTATTTTTAAAATTTCTTGTTGTTTTTCGTAATCAGTTAAATCTGATTTAATTAAAAGTTCCACTGCTACGTTAATTAATATTAAATTAACTAGTTGCGTAAATTTTTCATTTATTTCAGATATAGTGGATTTAGAACATAATAGATAATTTTCTAATAACTCATATATCTTAAGGTATGAATCTATTTTTCCTTTTTTCCAAATACGAGCTTTTGAATTAGGATAAATATAGTATTTATAAAATGCCTTCCTTAACACTCCAATATTTGTAGCTTTTTTAAATAGCTCAACAGAAAATGCTATATCATGGCCATTAATATGTTGATATATTAATTTAGATCTATCAATTTTTTTTAAAATGCTAATTTTAAACAATTTTCCCCAATAAGTTGACATACAATTAAAAGATTTAATAAAATTTTTTTCTTTATCAGTTTTTGTTAATATTAAAAACTGATTATTTTCTTTAACACATGACTTGTTATTAATAACTTCTTCTCTACTACCCGCAACAATATCTAAGTTATTAGCTATTGCATAAGTTTTACACTCTTTAATGAAGTTACTTATATATTCATCGTCAGCATCAAGTACAGCTAAATAGTCTATATCACTATACATGACTCCTATGTCCACAATATCATTGCCTTCATCTATAACATTATTTACTTTATTTCTATGAAGTATTATACGATTATCTTTATTTGATAATTTTTGCAGCAATTCATATGTTCCATCGTTTGATGCATCATCAACCACATGCCATATCCAATTTTTATCTGTTTGATTTACTAAACTTTTATATGCTCTTTCAATACTATTTATCGCATTATATACTGGTGTGAAGAAAATAACTTTACTATTGTTATATTGGTTTGTTAATTTATCTTTTAAGGGCTCTATACTAAAAAATTTTCCGATTTCAACGTCAGTATTAATATTGATCCATTTATATGCTCCTGAGCAAGGTGTAAAATCTAAATCATCAAATTTGATATCTCCATTATTTAATCTATATAAGTTTATACTAACAAAAGTAAAACCCTTTGATAATGTTTCTGCTATATTTAACATTTTATCTAGGTTATCAGGTTTTTTAATTTCACAATTTTGTTCGTTATAATTATTTACAAAATCTCGTTTTTCCCAGTTTCTATTAAATAACATTAAATTTGAATTATTAAATTTATCTTCTTGAAAAACTATATACTCTGCTTTTCCATTAAAACACCAAAATTGATAACTATAAAGTTGATTTATTATATTCACATTATATCCATGTGCATCAAATTGCTGATCTAATTTATCAGAAGGAAATTCATTCTCTCTATACATTCCAATAAGATCATTTAAATATTCTTTATCTATTTTTTTTAATACCCATTTCCTAACTTCATTTTTATCTGCCAGCTTTGTTTTTAAAGGATTATTATCATACAACTTACACCATTGTATTTTTTCATTAAAAGTCTGTGGGTTTTGAAAATTTATATCTCTCCCTGTTGAAACTTCATACCAGTTCCCTAAAGTGTCTTCCAATTCACTTTTAAAAATCATCTTTTCCTCCATTTTTATACCAGAACTAATGTATATTATAACATATTTACATAAATGCATTGATTAGACAAACACATATCGTAGATAAATTATATGTTAAGATAACATTCTTTCTAGTTCTTGCATTTCTTGTTCACCCTGTTCAATCATTTTATTTCCTAATTCAATTAAAGCATTTGCATGTAAAATCTTAAATTTAAGCCATCCTTCCTCATCATTCATTGAAGCACAGAATAATTGTGCTGTTTCACAAAATTCTAAAACCAAATCATCTTCAATATCTGTTTGAGATAACATCCAATCTTTTATAAGCGTAAAACATATTTTTTTTATATCTTTTTGACCAGTTATATTACTATTGCACCAATCATCAAAACTTTCATTAGCTATGACATCTTTAATATACTCTGCTTCTCCTATTTTCAAAATTTCTTTTTGCTTTTCATAATCTGTTAATTTTGATTTAAATAAAGTTTGTACTGCTATTATTAATAGGCCTAAATTTAAATATTGTATATATTTTTTATTAGTTTCAAATTCCATAAAGTTATATTTCAATAAATATTTTTCTTCCAATTTATATAACTTAAGATAACCGTCTATTGTTCCTTTTCCCCATGTACGAAATTTTGACGTTAAACAAACATAATGTTTATAAAATGCTCTATTTAATATTAATATATTTTCAGCATTTGTAAATAACTCAACTGCAAATGCTGTATCATGGCCAGCAATATGTTGATATATTAAATTATTTACATTAATTTTTCTTAAAGTACTGATTTTAAATAGTTTTCCCCAATATGTTCCCATGCTAATTAAATGTGAAATATAGCCTGTTCTTTTTTCATCTTTTGTCAAAATAAATATTTTATTATTTGATTTACAAATTTCTGTATCTCCATTTTCAAAAACTCGTTCATAACCTCCAACAACAATATCTAAATTATTGGCTATTGCACAACTTTTACACTCTATAATAAAGTCACTATTATATTCATCATCTGCATCAAGAACTGCTAAATAATCTATGTCACTATACATAAATCCAATATCTACAATATCATTACCTTCATCTATAACATTATTTACTTTATTTCTATGAAGTATTATACGATCATCTTCATTTGACAATTTTTGCAATAATTCATATGTTCCATCCGTTGACACATCATCCACTACATGCCATATCCAATTTTTATCTGTTTGATTCACTAAACTTTTATATGCTCTTTCAATAGTGCTCCTCGCATTATACACTGGAGTAAAGAAAATAACTTTACTCTTGTTATATTGGTTCATTAATTTATCATATTGGTTTGTTAATTTATCTTTTAAAGGCTCTATGTTAAAAAGTTGTCCAATTTTGAAATCATTATCTACATTATGCCATTTATACACTCCTGAACCTGGTGAAAAATCCATTTTATCAAATTTTATAGTTCCATTTGTTAGTCTATATAAATCTACACTCACAAAAGCAAAAGCTTCTGATAAGAATTCTGCTATAGATATCATTTTATCTAAGTTATCAGGTTTTTCAATTTCACAATTTTGTTCGTTATAATTATTTATAAAATCTTGTTTTTCCCAGTTCCTATTAAATAAAATTGGATTTGAACTATTAAATTTATCTTCTTGAAAAACTATATACTCTACTTTTCCATTAAAACACCAAAATTTATAGCTATAAAGTTTATTATTAATGTTCTCTAGGTATTGTTCAACTATTATACGAGGTTTAATATCTTTATATTGCATTTCTATGCCTTGTTGATAATAGTTGAAGTTTAACCACTTTTCAATTTGTAGTTTAGCCTTATTTTTATCAAAAGTGTTTTTATCTTTAACAATAATATTTTGATTACACCCATGTGTAGTCTTTATAACAAACTGTTGTGGTAAATTGTCAAATATAATTTCATTCCAGTCTTCATATACACCAAATATATCAACTAAATATTCTCTCCCTATTTTATCTACTATCCATCTTCTAACTTCATATTTATCCGTTAATTTTGTTTTTAAAGGGTTAGTGTCATATAGTTTGCACCATTGAATTTTTTCGTTAAAAGACTTGGGGTTTTGCAAGTCTAAATCTCTTCCAGTTATAGCTTTATACCATTTACTTAAAGCATCTTCTAATGCACTTTTAAAAATCATATTTTCCTCCATTTTTATATTAATCATCTTAGTCGAATTGAAATAGTATATTCATTGTTTAATATATAAAAATTGTTACTCACAATATCTTTAAGATAACATACTTTCTATTTCCTGAATTTCTTTTTCACCTTTCTCAATCATGTTATTCCCTAATTCAGTTAAAGCATTTGCATGTAAAATTCTAAATTTAAGCCAACCTTCTTCATCACTCATTGAGGCACAAAATAGTTGTCCTATTTCACAAAATTTTAAAACTATATCATCCGCAACAGCTGTTTGCTCCAACATCCAATCTTTTATAAGCGTAAAACACATCTTTTTTGTGTCTTTTTGATCCGTTACTTTATTACACCAATCATCAAAACTTTCATCAGCTATAACATCTTTAATATATTCTGATTCTCCTATTTTCAAAATTTCTTTTTGCTTTTCATAATCAGTTAAATTTGATTTGAATAAAAGTTTCACCGCCATTATTATACATCCTAAATCAAAAAATTGTATAGCTTTTTTATTAATTTCTGATATTATTGGATTACATCTTAATAAATATTTCTCTGTTAAACTATATATCCTAATATACGCATCTATTTTCCATTTTCTCCAAGTACGAACTTTGGATGTTGGGTAAGAATAATATTTATAAAATACCTTGCTTAATATTCCAATATTATTTGATTGATAAAATAGCTCTAGTGAAAATGCAATATCATGACTATTAATATGTTGATGTATTAAGTTAGATCTGTCGATTTTTTTAAAGTTTTTAGTTTTAAATAATTTTCCCCAATAAGTTGACATATATCCTAAATAATTAACAAAGTTTTTTTCTTTTTCCGATTTTGTTAATATCAAGAAGTTTTTTTCTGATACTCTAATAGTGGGATTTGCGTTAATATCATAATGAATATCTTCTCTACCTCCAGTAACAATATCTAAGTTATTAGCTAGTGCATAATTCTTGCACTCTCTAATGAAGTCACTTGTATATTCATCGTCCGAATCAAGTACAGCTAAGTAGTCTATATCATTATACATAAGTCCAATATCTACAATATCATTACCTTCATCTACAACATTATTTACTCTATTTCTATGAAGGATTATACGATCATCTTCATTTAACCATCTTTGTAATAATTCATATGTTCCATCAGTTGAGGCATCATCCACTACATGCCATATCCAATTTTTATCTGTTTGATTTACTAAACTTTTATATGCTCTTTCAATAGTGCTCATTGCATTATATACTGGAGTAAAGAAAATAACTTTACTGTTATTATATTGGCTTGTTAATTTGTTTTTTAAAGGCTCTATGTTAAAAAGTTGTCCAATTTTGAAATTATTATCCACATTATGCCATTTATACACTCCTGAGTATGGTGCAAAATCCATTTTATCAAATTTTATAGTTCCATTTGTTAGTCTATATAAATCTACACTCACAAAAGTAAAATCTTCTGATAATAATTCTGCTATAGATATTATTTTATCTAGGTTATCAGGTTTTTCAATTTCACAATTTTGTTCGTTATAATTATTTATAAAATCTTGTTTTTCCCAGTTCCTATTAAATAAAATTGGATTTGAATTATTAAATTTATTTTCTTGAAAAACTACATACTCTACTTTTCCATTAAAACACCAAAATTGATAACTATAAAGTTGATTATTAATGTTCTGTAGATATTGTTCAATCATTATACGAGGTTTAATATCTTTATATTGCATTTCTATGCTTTGTTGATAATAGTTGAAGTTTAACCACTTTTCAATTTGTATTTTAGCCTTATTTTTGTCAAAAGTATTTTTATCTTGAACAATAATATTTTGATTACACCCATGTGTAGTCTTTATAACAAACTGTTGTGGTAAATTGTCAAATATAATTTCATTCCAATCTTCATATACGCCAAAAATATCAACTAAATATTCTCTCCCTATTTTATCTGCAACCCATCTTCTGACTTCATATTTATCCGTTAATTTTGTTTTTAAAGAGTCTGTATCATATAGTTTGCACCATTGAATTTTTTCATTAAAGGTCTGTGGATTTTGCAAGTCTAAATCTCTTCCTGTTCTGGCTTTATACCATTTACTTAAAGCATCTTCAAGCTCACTTTTAAAAATCATATTTTCCTCCATTTTTATAATATAATTTTAATTTACCTGTCCCACTATTCACCATATTCACTATCTAATCGAGAAGTATCATTAATTGTATCTCTTTAATATAACATTCTTTCTAATTCCTGAATTTCCTGCTCACCCTGTTCAATCATGTTATTCCCTAGTTCAATCATAGCATTTGCATGTAATATTTTAAATTCAACCCAGCCTTCTGTATCATTCATTGAGGCACAAAATAATTGTCCTATTTCACAAAATTCTAAAATTAAATCATCTTTTATATCTGTTTGAGATAACATCCAATCTTTTATAAGCGTAAAGCAGTTGTTTTTTATATCTTTTTGATCACTTAAGTTATTACAATAATCATTAAATCCTTCATCCGACATAATACACTTAATGTAATTTACTCGTCCTACTTTCAAAATTTCTTGTTGCTTTTCATAATCAGTTAAATCTGATTTGATTAAAAGTTCTACTGCTGTTGCCATTAATATTAAACTAACAAATCGTATAAATTTTTCATTTATTTCAGATATAGCTGGTTTAGCGTATACTAAATAATTTTCCAATAAGTCATATATTCTAATGTATGACTCTATTTTACCTTCTCTCCAAATGCGGGCTTTTGAATTAGGATAAATATAGTACTTATAAAACGCCTTATTTAAAATTCCAATATTTGTAGCTTTTTTAAATAACTCAATAGAAAATGCTACATCATGACCATTAATGTGTTGGTATATTAAATTAGCTCTATTAATTTTATTTAAAATACTTATTTTAAATAATTTTCCCCAATAAGTTGCCATACAATTAAAAGATTCAATAAAGAATTTCTCTTTGCCAGTTTTAGTTAATATTAAAAGTGGATTATCCACTATTTTAACGTCTACACATTTATTATTAATAATATCTTCCCTACCACTTGCAACAATATCTAAGTTATTAGCTATTGCATAGTTCTTGCAGTCTCTAATGAAATCACTTGTATATTCATCATCAGCATCAAGTACAGCTAAGTAGTCTATATCATTATACATAAGTCCAATATCTACAATATCATTGCCTTCATCTATAATATTATTTACTTTATTTCTATGAAGTATTATACGATCATCTTCATTTGACCATTTTTGTAATAATTCATATGTTCCATCAGTTGATGCATCATCAACCACATGCCATATCCAATTTTTATCTGTTTGATTTACTAAACTTTTATATGCTCTTTCAATAGTGCTCATTGCATTATATACTGGAGTGAAGAAAATAACTTTGCTATTGTTATATTGGTTTGTTAATTTATCTTTTAAAGGCTCTATGTTAAAAAGTTGTCCAATTTTGAAATCATTATCCACATTATGCCATTTATACACTCCTGAGTATGGCGAAAAATTCATTTTATCAAATTTTATATTTCCATTTGTTAGTCTATATAAATCTACACTAACAAAAGCAAAAACTTCTGATAAGAATTCTGCTATACCTATCATTTTATCTAGGTTATCAGGCTTTTCAATTTCACAATAATTATTTATAAAATCTTGCTTTTCCCAGTTCCTATTAAATAAGATTAGATCTGAACTATTAAATTTATCTTCTTGAAAAACGATATACTCTACTTTTCCATTAAAACACCAAAATTGATAACTATAAAGTTGATTATTAATGTTCTCTAGGTATTGTTCAACTATTATACGAGGTTTAATATCTTTGTATTGCATTTCCACGCCTTGTTCATAATAGTTAAAGTTTAACCACTTTTCAATTTGTAGTTTAGTCTTATTTTTATCAAAAGCATTTTTGTCTTGAACAATAATAGTTTGGTTACATCCATGTGTAGTCTTTATAACAAACTGTTGTGGTAAATTGTCAAATATAATTTCATTCCAATCTTCATATACACCAAAAATATCAACTAAATATTCTCTCCCTATTTTATCTGCCACCCATCTTCTAACCTCATATTTATCCGTTAATTTTGTTTTTAAAGGGTCAGTATCATATAGTTTGTACCATTGAATTTTTTCATTAAAAGTCTGTGGATTTTGTAAATCTAAATCTCTTCCTGTTCTGGCTTTATACCATTTACTTAAAGCATCTTCAAGTTCATTTTTAAAAATCATATTTTCCTCCAGATATAAGTATTTTTATACACAGTTAGCTATAGTAGCACATCGTGCTCCTATAGCTATTAATACATTACATTGATTTTAAATTTTCGCTTATGATTAGTGGAGCTTCAGTAGCATCTTGAACTTGTTCTACAGTAAAATCTCTATTTATTTCAGTTAACACAAGCCCATCAGGAGTAACTTCAATAACACCCATCTCAGTTACAATAAGATTAACTTGAGCTTTAGCAGTAAGCGGTAAAGTACATTCATTTAGAATTTTAAATGCTCCTTTATTAGTGTGTTCCATTGCAACAATAACTTTTTTTGCACCAACAACAAGATCCATAGCTCCGCCCATACCAGGAACCATTTTTCCAGGTATCATCCAGTTTGCAAGATTACCATGTTTATCAACTTGTAATGCTCCAAGTACAGTTACGTCCACATGTCCTCCACGAATTATAGCAAAAGATGTAGCACTATCAAAGAAAGCACCTTCTTTATTAATTGTAACAGGTTTACCGCCTGCATTTACAACAAATGGATCTTCTTCACCTTCTGGTGGAGTTGGCCCAATACCAACAAATCCATTTTCAGATTGAAAAGTTATACCCTTTTCTTCATCTACATAATTTGCAACTAGTGTTGGTAAACCTATTCCTAAATTTACGACATCTCCTTCTTTCAATTCTTTACCTACGCGTTTAGCAATAAATTGTTTCATTAGTTTTTCCCCCCGTCGATAATATAGTCTACAAAAATATGAGGTGTTACTATGTTTTCGTGCTGAATTTCTCCCACTTCTACAAGATTATCAGCTTCAACAATAACTGTTTCACATGCCATTGCCATAAGTGGTGCAAAGTTCCTTGTAGCTCCTCTATAATAGCAGTTTCCTTTTTTGTCAACAATGTGAGCACCAATAATAGCAACATCCGCTTTTAAAGGAAGTTCCAATAAATAATTTTGTCCATTAGCTTCAATTATTTGTTTTCCCTCTTCAACAGCAGTCCCAAGTCCAGTAGGAGTCAAAAATCCTCCTAATCCCGCTCCGCCTGTTCTTATTCTTTCAACTAAAGTTCCTTGTGGAATTAGTTGAAATTCTGTTTCTTTATTATTAAGTTGTCTTCCAGATTCAGGATTTAATCCGATATGAGATGTCATAATTTTAGAAAATTGTTTTGTTACAACCATTTTTCCAACACCATAACCTGGCCAGGCTGTATCATTACAAATTAAAGTTAAATTTTTAACACCAAGTTCCACTAATTTATCAATTATTTTATGTGGAGACCCACACCCCATAAATCCACTGACCATAACAGTCATATCATCTTTTACTAGGTCTTTTAAATTGTCTAGCTCAATTAATTTATTTTTCACCAGTTATTACCCTCCATTTTATTAAATATTAAAATAATGATCTAAAATTTTTGACTCTCCATCATTATCATGAAATAAAAGTGAACGAATACTGAACATCGTCCACTTTTATTATTATAATATACTCATTATATCCTAAAAATTCTATTTTCATTTCTTTTTGTCGGTAAAACTTTTTCTCCATCTCTATATCCCAAAATAACATGTTCTACTGCAACATAACTTTCATCTATGCCTAGTTTCTTTAAAAGTTCTTTTCCATACTCTGATTCAAATTCATATTGTGCACGAGATATACACGCTGATCCTAATCCAAGTGATTCTGCTGCAATCAACATGTTTTCAACTGCTGCCATACAGTCTTTTTGATAAGTGTGGATAATTTCTGGACTTGAAAGCAGTACAATTACAGTAGGAGCCCCAAAAAATCCATCCGGTCCTTTTTTCCAAATAGACGTATTTATTTTTGAAAGTTCTTTTATTATTTCCTTATCTTGAATAACAATAAATATTGGAGATTGTTTTCCAAAGCCACTTGGTGCATACATTCCTGCTTCCAAAACAAGATTAAGTTCTTCCTCTGTAATTTGTTTATCTGATATATACCTTCTACAAGTTTTTCTTGATTTAATATTTTTTAGTGTTTCATTCATAATCAAAATCTTCTTATGCTAATTTTAATACTACGCAAGTACCCATTCCACCACCAATACATAGTGAAGCCAATCCATATTCTACATTTTGTTTTTTCATTTCGTGAGCTAGAGTAACTGTTATTCTTGCTCCAGACGCACCAATAGGATGCCCTATTGCTGTTGCACCACCATTTACATTTGTTCTTTCTTCAAGCCAAGCATCGTCAATGCCTTCAAAGTCTTCTGTTAATTCTTTAGCTACTCCCAAATATTGGACTATAAAAGCTTCATTCAATTCAAGTAAGCCCATATCTTTTAAAGATAAATCACATTTGCTTAGAGCATTTTTTATTGCAGGCACTGGACCAAGTCCCATTACTGATGGGTCAACTCCACCTTGACCAATTGCTACAATTTCTGCAAGTGGTTTTAAATTATATTCTTTAACAGCTTTTTCAGATGCAACAATAACTATACTAGCCCCATCAGTAAGCACACTAGCATTTCCAGCAGTAACTGTTCCGCCAGGTTTAAAAGCAGGTTTTAATTTACTTAGTGCTTCCAAGCTAGTAGTTCTATTTGGACATTCGTCTTTATCAAAAACAATAGTTTCTTTACGTGTTTTTACTTCGACTGGAATGATTTCATCTTTAAATCTGCCACTATCAATAGCTTTTATAGCTTTTTCTTGTGATTTCAATGCAACTTTGTCTTGTGTAGCTCTATCTATTTTATATTTATCAGCAATGTTTTCTGCTGTAATTCCCATATGATATTTATTAAATGCATCAGTTAAACCATCTGAAATCATACTGTCTTTTAAATTCATTCCGCCCATTTTGTATCCTGTTCTAACTTTAGCATCAGTGATAAAAGGTGCTTGGCTCATCACTTCAACTCCACCAGCAACAATTAAATTTGCATCTCCTGCTTTAATCGCATTACAAGCTGACATTATTGCCTTCATTCCACTACCACAAACCATATTTACTGAATATGCAGGCACTTCCACTGGAACTCCCGCATAAATTGATGCTTGACGTGCAACTCCCTGTCCTTGCCCAGCTGGTAGCACATTTCCTAGGATAACTTCGTCAATTTTAGATTTGTCAATACCTAAATCATCTAAAGCTTTTTTCATAACTTGCCCAGCTAATTCTCCATCAGTCATTCCTGATAAAGATCCTCCAAATTTTCCAAGTGCACTTCTTTTTGCTTCAACAATATAAACTTTTGACATTAATAACACCCTCCAGTATTTTGTACAAAATTAGAAACATCTTTTTTACATAAAATAGTTTCTTCCTACTTCTCTTAACAGTTCCCAAGTATATTCATATACTTATTATTAGTATATTCATTTTTTGGAAAAATGTAAATAGGCAATTTATTCTATTAGCCAAATCTTAGAATAAATTGCTTTTATATTTTACATATTTATACGCATTGCGCTAGTTGAAAAACACATATGAAAAAGCTATAAACATATGATATTATAAATCTAAGTAGAATTATATACAAATAAAATATATATGTTACAGCTTAATAATTATTATATATCAAAATCAAAAAATATAAAAATATTTTTTTAAAGAGGATAACATTCTTATCCTCTACTATTATCATATTATTTTTTTAACCCTAAAATTTCTCTAGCATCATTTGGCGTTGCTACTTCATTTCCAGCTATACGAATTATATCTGCTGCACGTGTTACTAGTTGTGCATTCGATTTTGCAAGCACTTTAGGTGCAAAAAATACGTTATCTTCCATACCAACTCGTAAATGTCCACCCATAGCTACTGCTGTTAACATAATTGGTACATGTCCTTTTCCAATTCCCAATGCACCCCAAGTTGCATCTTTTGGAAGAAGCCCTTTTAAATAAACTAAATTCTCTACTGTTGCAGTTGATCCCCCTGCTGCTCCAAGAACTAGTTGATAGTGGCAAGGTGCTTTTAATACTCCTTTTTTAAGATAATATTCAGAGTTATATATCATACCAGCATCAAAAATTTCAATTTCTGGCTTAATATTGCATTCTTGCATAGTCTTACCAAGTTCCTCTAAAAATTTAGGGTGATTTATAAATAAGCTGTTGTGTCCCCAGTTCATTGATCCACAATCATATGAAGCCATGTCTGGATGTAACGCTTTAAGATGGGCCTGACGTGTTTCATCAGTCGCATTTAAATCACCTGATGTAGTTAAGTTTATTATAATATCACAATCTTTATATTCTCTAATCAAATTTACTGTTTCAGTAAATTTATCAGTTGACATGGTTCCTTTTCCTTTATCATCACGCATATGCAAATGACAAATTGCTGCTCCTGCTTTCCAACATTCATACACATCTTTAGCAATCTCTTGTGGAGTCATCGGAATATTTGGGTTATGTTCTTTTGTAGGCCATGCACCTGTTGGTGCCACAGTAATCATTGTTTTCATTGTAAATCTCCTTTAATTATTTTATATTATTTATTAAATGCTCTCTTAAATTTTTATTTGACTCAACAATTTCTTCTGCAGTCCATTCTTGCCAGCCCTTGCCTGTTGAAAAACCATTGTCTCCTTTTTCAAGCATTTCGCTTAAACATTTAGAAGGTTCATGATTATCAGCCAAATATTTTAATATATAATTATGGATATTATAACTAAGTTGAATTGAAACCATATCAGAATTTTCCATAGGTCCAAGCACTGGCCAACGTAGTCCAGGTCCATATTTACAAGCATCATCCACAGTTTTTGCATCTGCTATACCATTTTCAACCATATAGAAAGCTTCTCGCCACAAAGCATGTTGAAGACGATTTGCCACAAAACCAGGAACATCTTTTTTGCATAAAATAGGTTTTTTTCCTACTTTTTTTAACAATTCCATAGTCATATCAATATACTTATCATCAGCATATTCAGTTTTTACAACTTCCACCAAAGGGATTAAATGTCCAGGATTCCAAAAATGAGCTCCTAAAACTCTCTCTTTGTGTTTACATAACGAAGCAATTTCTGTAACACTCATTACAGAAGTATTTGTCGCTAAAATAGTATCAACTTTGCAATAGTTTTCTATTTCCGCTAATACTTTTTGTTTTAATTCCATAATTTCTGGAACACACTCAATAATAAAATCTGCATCACTATACGCCTCAGTTTTATCTTTAGTATAAGTTATGCGACTAATAACATTTTCTTTTTCTTCCTTTGTTGCGGCCCCAGCCGCTATCATTATATCAAAATTCATTTTAACTGGTGCGTAATAATCGTCTTCATCAACAACGGCTAACACTTTTACAGGATATATTGAGGCAAATACTTGTGCTAAAGCATTTCCCATTAATCCTGAGCCTACAACAGTAATGTTCATACGTAATCCTCCTGTTTGTCAAATGCTTGGGAGTTAAAGGACGATGCCCCTATCTCCCGTAAAACTTATTTCTATAATATTGCTGGTAAAACTGTAAATCCTATACAAGTTAAAATAGTCCATATTATCCAAATAAATGCACAAAATCCCCATACATCCTTTAATTTCATATTAACAACAGATAGTGCTGGTATCAAATAAAGAGGTTGCAAAAGGTTTGTCGCTTGGTCTCCAAACGAAAAAGCATTTATTATTGTTGGAATATGTGCGTCTAATGCCTTTGCTGCTTCAATTAGAATTGGTCCTTGAATAATCCATTGCCCACCTTGAGATGGAACAAATAAATTAA
The DNA here is from genome assembly GCA_001983455.1 of Candidatus Epulonipiscium fishelsonii. Taxonomy (GTDB): domain Bacteria; phylum Bacillota; class Clostridia; order Lachnospirales; family Cellulosilyticaceae; genus Epulopiscium_A. Next base: position 12,420 of record LJDB01000078.1, on the reverse strand, counting down.
CTACAGAAGCTGCTAAATAAGAAACTAGTGGTAAAGTGTAAGCTGTTGAAATACCAATTATCCATGTAGCTACAATACTTGCAAGCCCCGAAGAAGCCATCAGCCCCATTATTCCACCGTAAAAAGGAAATTGCAACATAATTTGAGTAGCTGGTTTCATTGAATTTCCAATAGCTTCAACAAAATCTACAGGTTTTCTATAAAGAAATAAATTTAATACAATAAATACAAAAATAATAAAGTTTAAACTTAATGCTCCAATAAATCCTTTTGCTATAAATTCATTAACAATAAATATTAATCCTATTATAGCAATTATTAAAATACAGATTGAACTATTGTTCATTCTATCCGCCCAAGTGTTAATTTGCTTGGGAACAACTTCTCCTTCTGCATCAGTTGTCGTTTGCATATAAGCAACAACTTCATTTTCTGGGGGGGTTGTTAATACTCCTACGACTATAGTTGCAATTGCCAAAATAAAAAACATTATAGTGTTGATAGGAGTATATGTAGTCATGTCTTGTGTCATTATGCCAAGTGTATCAACCATAAAATGGTTTTCGGTAGCTAAAAGTGCGTATACGGAAGAGTTTGGGCACCATAATTGCCCTAAAAGCATAGTGGAATAACTTGCTGCAATTACTAGTGGAAAGTGAAGGTTTTTAATATTCTTAGCTATTTCTTTTGCAAATATCGCAGTAACTATTAAAGAAAATGCCCAGTTTATTATACTTGTAACAATTCCAAATATAAGTAAAACTATCATAGCAATTTCTCGGGACCTAGGCAATTTTGCAATCCTTTTTAACAATCTCTCGATTGCAGGTGACTTTGCAGCTGCACCACAAACAACTACCATTAGAGACATCTGAAAAGCAAAGCTATTTTGTGACCATAATCCATCATACCAGCCTGTTGCAAGCTCTATAGACGTTGCATCAGTTAAAATGAATGATGCTACAAAAACTACCAAAGTTAAAACAATACAAAATACAAATGAGTCTGGTATAATTTTATCCGCTGCAAATTGAAATTTCTTTGATATTCTCCAAAACATAATTGCCCCCTTTATTCATGATAACGGATTTAGGAACAACGTAACTAAATCTTTTATTATAGTAAATCTATGTTTTCCTCTATTCTAATTTTTGTACTAGAAAAACGGAACGCCCATGGCGTTCCTAAATTATTATAATCAAATAAATGATTAGCTGTAGACTACTTAGCATTAAAATTTTAAAATCCACCATAATGATATACTCTATCTGGCACATCATTTAATTCATCTTCATCTATTTCAGCTACACAACGTACCATTGCACCATCGCCCATATACCAACGAAGTGGGAAACAATAAAATCTAAATCTTTTATTTGTTAATTTGTCTAGATCTCCACCAAGGTTTTCAACTCCAACAATACCGTGCCCTAGCATAAATTTATGACATGGTTCCCAAGTTCCCCAGCAACCAATAGCTTCAAGTTCTCCAAATTTTTCATCATAAGCTTCTTGCCCATGAAGTTTAATATATAGTTCTTTGTCAAACTCAGCATAAGCTTCTTCACCAAATTTTTCAATGTATTCCACTGTTAAAGGTCTACCAGATGCTCCAACAAGATTTAATCTTGTTCCACCATTGTTGCCCATAGCTGTATGAAGAGGATGATCCAAAGCTTGTGAATCCATAGCTACACATTTAACTTTGTTTTTAACAAACCATTTACCAGCTTCAACTCCTGTTCCACAAGAATAGTGATAATAGTCTTTTGTATCATCAAAAATTCTATGCATTCCAGTATTTAAACATACTACCATTCCTTCAAGTTCTTCTGGTTTAATGTTTGCACGTTTACAAGCATCTTCTAGATGTTCTGGTCCAATAAGTCCCCATTTTTCAACTTGAATATCAAGACAAATTGCATCTCCTGTATATGCATCAACTGCCATCTCATGAGTATATCTTGCACGTTTTCCATCAAATTCTTTTTCCATAACATGTCTTGGAGCATCACAATGTGTTCCTGTGTGTTGCACACAATCTATTCTTTGAGTTAAAACTCCACCTTTTGCAAGTGAATGCATTGAATCAATTACTGGCTTTGAAAAATAAGGCCAACGTGGTATATCCGCACTAAATGGATGTGTTAAATCTACAAATACTTTTTTTCCCATTACTAAAATCTCCTTTTAATTAGCTAAATTTATTTTATAATAATTTCAAATGTTTCTCTATAATATTAACAGCCCCAATATCCACCAGTAGCATCATAGTTTCCGCCTGTTAAAAAGTCTGATGCTGGTGCTGCTAAAAATACCGCAAGCCCAACAAAATCTACTGGTTCTCCAAGTCTTCCAATTGGTAGACGTTTTAAGAAGTTTTGGTACACTGCTGATTCTTTATCAAACATCCATTCAGTTAAATCTGAACGAAATACAGTTGGATTAATTGTGTTTACATTTATTCCATATTTTGCTGTCAGATCACATGCCATTGATTGAGCCATAATGTCACATGCTCCTTTTGATGCACAATACCCAGTGTAACCTGCCATTCCTGCTTTAGATCTAGCTGAAGATGTTATAATTATTTTTCCACCTTTATTTTGTTGAACCATTTGTTTCGCAACTTGTTGAGAAACTATATATACACTTTTTAAATCAGCATCCATAATTTTTTGCCATTCATCTACTGATTGTTCAAGCATTGGTTTTGGTGCATTATATCCATGGCAAACTGCTAAAATATTAACTTCACCATAAGTATCTATTGTAAATTTTACTAATTCTTTTACGTTCTCTTCGTTTGATGGATCAGCAGCAAAATAAGATACTTCAATTCCTTGAGATTTTATTTCCTCAACCAATTTTTCAAGTTTTCCTGCTCCTCTTCCACTAACAATAACTTTTGCTCCATACATTCCATATGCAATTGCAACAGCTTTACCCAAAGCTCCTGTTGCCCCAGTAACAATCGCTACTTTATCTTTTAAAGAAAACATATTTTCAATAAAGCTTTTATCTAACATTAGTTAAGCCTCCTCTGGATAATTAAATACTACTAACATTCTAGCAGGCATATTTGTTTCATTTACTAACGTTCTTCCCTCAAATGGTAAAATTGTAAGAGTATCTCCTTTTTCTAAAACAAATCTATTTCCTGCTTTATCAGTTACAACCATTTGCCCTTCTAAAATATGATACACTTTTTCAAATGGATTATCTTCGTATCCATATTCAGCTCCCCCGCCAGGAAGAAAAGTTGAAATACCCATCCAGAACTTTTCAGCTCCAGTTTCTTCTTTTCCGTGTATTCTCATAGTAGTGCACCCAGAATGCCCTGGTGCTGCATAAGATTTTACTTCTGCAATAGTACGTTTAGTCATAAATTTAACCCCCTACAATTAGTTATTTAGTTTGTTTAAGTAGTTTAGTTCAACTATAGATAAGTATATACTAAATGTTTAATTTATCCAATACTTACTTTTTAGTCAGTATAATACGATGTAGTAACTACTGTTTTGTTGGTAACCTCATTTTTATCATTATTATACAATAATTCATTTCATAATTAGTAAATTTATATTGTACAAATATAGTTTAGCAAATTTTAGTTATAAAAATTAGCCTAATATAAACTATTATTTTAGGCAATCCAACTTGATTCACAATAGTTTTATTCATGATTTATTGAAGAATATTGTAGTTTATACATCTACTAAATATTTTATATAGTATTCAAATTAAAGTTTTGCACATATATTAATTGCCCAATAACTTACTTTAAAATCATGATTTACAATATAGCACTAGTATTTATTCCATTTTGATGTCTTATTGGATTATTATAAAAATATAACACTTCTCCTTTGTTTTTTACTATTAATATAAGGAGCACTTGTACTCCTTATATTGTCATTTGTACATGTACTAAATATCTTGTTTAGTATTAGTCTAAAATATACAATTACAATTCAATTCACACAAATATATAATGTATATTAATACCTTAAAAGCTCTTTATTTTAAGTGAATATATATAACAAATCAAAATTTTACATATACATTTATTACTAAAAAGTAACTACATTACTTTAATATCATACTTTTCAACTTTTAATACTTAGTATATAATTAATTTGTGTTAAAAATATACCAATTAAGGAGCAATTAGCAATGAAATTTTCAGAAAAAATACGTGGTTTAGCAAATACAGAAGGATTTCGAGTTATAACTGTAGGTAGTGGAGCACCTCCAATTGACATTGAGAGAGTATCTCCTTGTACAATGATTCAATATAAAGATATGATGTTTCCAGTGGATTTAGGATATGGCTCTGCACGTAGAATGTTTGAGATGGGAATATCACCTTCCAGTATAGATAATGTAATGTTTACTCATCTACACTCTGATCATTCCTTAGATTATGGATACTTTATGATAATGGGTTGGCATGATGGTCGAAGAAAACTTCATACAATTGGACCAAAAGGCGTTGAAAAAATGCATAACTTATATACAGAAATGTATGATAAAGATATTTCATATCGTGCAAATCTTGGTATTTCACTTAAAGGAATAAAAGAAGATGTGACTTTTACAGAACTTGTTGGTGGAGAAACCTTTGAACTTGAAGGAATAAAAATTTCAACCTGTAAAGTTCCACATACAGCATATACTGTATCTTATAAATTTGAAGCTGATGGCAAAAAAGTTGTAGTGTCAGGCGATCTTATGTATTGTGAAGAATTTATAGATTTTGTTAAAGACGCTGACGTAATAGTATTTGATGCAAATCAAGCAAATTCCGTATTTTTAGAAAATCGTGGGCCTAAATTTGTAGCTAATTTAGAAAAATCTCATGCGACTATTGAACAAATTGCAGAAATGGCAAAAAAAGCAGGTGCAAAATCAATTGTATTAACTCATGTTACACCAGGAGTATATGTTGGAGACATGATAGCTAAAGTTAGTGCTATTTATAAAGGTGAAATTATACCAGCTTATGATACAATGGCAATCGATATACAATAATTTACACTTCCTTACTAAGCTAATACTTAGAGGAAGATTGCTTAACACACTAGTTTTTTTATAAATATTATAGAATGAGAAAAGGGGGAAATCAAGGATACCTATGGTATATGCTATATATAGGTATCCTTGATAAATTTAAATGAATAATAATAAAAATATATCCATGTTTAAATGGGGAATAAATTTTATAATTCCTATATTATGCTTCTTAATTCCTACAACGGAAACGTTTACACCTCAAATTAGATCTTTCTTTGTAATAACTCTTTTTTGTATTATTTTAATAGCTACAGAAAATCTTCCAGTATTTACAATATCACTGATGTTACCATTTATGTACTTAGTGTTTTTAAAGCAAGATCCTTCTTTAGTCTTCAAAGCTTGGTCGTTAGAAGTACCTTGGCTTATACTTGGTGGATTTATACTAACAATAGCATTAAAGAAGTCAGGATTATTAAAAAGATTATCTTATATGATTATCTTATTGTTCGGAGGAACTGTAAGAGGAATATTATACGGATTGTTAGTTATAGGTATTATGACTACTTTGGTAGTAGCAGACGCAACTGCAAAAGCTGTTTTAATGGGAACTCTAGTGCTTGGAATTTGTGATGCTTTAGAAATAAAGAAAGGTAGTCGTAATGCTACAGTTTTAGGATTAGCTACTTTTGCAGCAGCAATGGGACCGTCGTTTATATTTATGGTTAGTACAGGATTTATGACAGTTTCAGGTATTTTAACAGCTGCAAACTATTCTGTCCCTACATATTTAGAGTATTTATTGCATATGGGAGCTCCCCAATTACTATTTTGTATATGTACAGTTGTAATGATTGATATATTATATAAACCTGAAAAACTATTAAGGTCAAAAGAGTTTTTTAAAGAAGAATTACAAAAACTTGGAGCATTTTCATCAAACGAAAAAAAAGTTTTAGCTATTAGTATAGGTCTAGTCATTTTACTTGTATCAGGAAGTATACATGGTATTTTGAGTGGATGGGTATTTATGCTTGTAGCAATTATAACTATGTTACCAGGAATTAATTTAGTAACTCCTGAAGATGTTAAACAAGTTAATTTCACTTTTATGATGTTTGTAGTAGGATGTTTAACTATAGGGGTTGTTTCTGGCCCATTAGGAGTTGGCAAATTTATTGCTGATACAGTATATCCATATATAACAGGATCTGTAAATCAACTGTTTGCAGGTGTATGGTCTTTAGGATTTTTATCAAATTTCATTTTAACACCATTAGCTGCATATTCTACATTTACATTGCCTATAGCAGAAATGGCAACTCAAGCTGGTACAAATTACTTAGCAGTGATTTATACTTTTGTAAGCTCTTTAGAACAAGTAATATTCCCTTATGAGTATGCACCAGTATTACTAATATATGGTTATGGATTAGTGTCATTTAAAGATTTCTTTAAATATCATGTGATAAAAGTAATATTAAATATAGCTTTTATATCACTAATCTTTATTCCATTTTGGAATTTTATTGGATTGTTATAGAAATATCTAATAAAAACAAGAGGGCAAATACCGCTCTCTTATTTTTTGATTAGACTACTTCCATTTTATAATAAGTTAAATAATACCATATTTTAATTTTCATTATTTTTATACGCACATATATGTTTTATTATAAAATGTTAAAAATTTATCTTATACTTACAATTAAGTTAGTATAGTACTTTATAGTAAGTAATTACTTTTTAGTAAGTATATTTTTTGTAAATAATATATAGTTTTTATTAAGTACATTATATATTATATATTAAGTTTCAACTATTACAGAATTTTTAAATTGGTAATCACTTACTAAATTAATTCAAAAATTTTAGAAAACTAGTCCTTCTTCGAAGTATTGAGAAGCTAATTAATCTGTGGTATCATTAATTATACACAATTATATAGGAGGACATTTAATGAGTGAAAAAAACATAAATCCTTATCACTATATCAGAAATTGTCTTTTAGGCAAATGGAAGCTTACAATTTTACATCATATTCACACATATGATTCCGTACGTTTTAATCAGCTACTCAACACATTGCCAATTTCTGAAAAAGTTTTAAGTCAACAACTTAGAGAACTTCTTGAGGATGGGGTAATTGCACGAATTGTTATTGAAAGTCGTCCTGTTAAAATTAAATATGTACTCACTCCTGAAAGTAAAGAATTAATTGAAGCATTAGACATACTTTTTATATGGTCTATAAAACAAATGAAGAAACTTAATATACCCATTGATCCAGATGCATTTGTTGTGCATAATACAGATAAATATAGAGATGCATTAAATGATATCATAAACTTTGAAGAATATTTATCTAAAGCTGATAAGGCTTATATATATGACCAAAAAATAATAACTGATTTATAAGCACTTGCTAAATTATAAATTCACCAAATTTGTGCGTAAGGTACCTGGCATTATCCTAGTAAATTACAATTGCAATTGTAATTTCATTAATCTAAAATAGTGAGTAATAAATATTTTGAGACACAACACACATATTTTTCCTGTAGAAAACGTTATATATTTAAAGAACTACTGCATTAATCAGCCATAATACTTAGTTCTATCAAAATAAGAAGAAAATAGCACAGTACAATATAAATAGGCAATCTATCCTATAAACAAAATCTTAGGATAAATCGCCTTTATTTTAACGCAATCTTATCAATAATTTTACCTTTTCATCATTATTAATTAAATATAAACTCTACGAAAACGACTTCTTCGTTTCTATAGAGTTTATATTTTACATATTTATTGTAAAAATAATAGTCCTAATGAAATAATAGCTCCAGAATAAATTAGAACTATAATGCAATATCCCATTATGTCTTTTGCACCTAGTTTTGCAATTCCAAGTGCTGGTAGTGCCCAAAATGGTTGCAACATATTTGTCCATGCATCTCCCCAAGCAATAGCCATCGCTGTTTTTGCGGCTTCCACTCCAAGTTCTGCACCAGCTGGCATCATAATTGGTGCTTGAACAGCCCATTGTCCGCCTCCAGATGGAACAAAGAAGTTTACAATACCTGCACTCAAAAATGCTAGTGTTGGGAAATTAAATGTATTTGATATATCTACAAACATATTTGAAATAAGACCTGCAATTGAAGCTCCATCTCCAGTCACTCCTGTCATCATTCCAATAATTCCTGCATAAAAAGGAAATTGTAACATAATTGGGCCAGCGCCTTTTGCAGCTCCCATAAGTGCATTTAAATATCTTTTTGGTGTTTTATGAAGTAAAATTCCACTAAATAAGAAAATAAAGTTAACAATATCCAAATTTAAATTAAATCCTTTATTTATAAAATACATTATTATGTAGGTAAATCCTATAACTGATATAAACAATGTAACTAATACACTATTTTCTAATCTATCAGCAGGTGTCATTTTTTTATTTGTTTCTTCTTCAATAACTTGTTCGTCCTCTAAAAGTTTTGGATCAATTGTAACGATTAAATCTTTTGTTGGATGCATTGCTACATTTATGAAAGGTAATGTAAAAAGTAAAACTAAAACAATTACAATATTAGTTATATTAAAAATAGTTGCACTAGTTGCAAGCCCTTCCGCAGATATAACTCCCATAGTTGCTTTTACAACGCCTTCACCACCACTAGCAAGCGTAAGAGGTATTGAACCTGATAGCCCTGCATGCCAAAGTATAAATCCTGAATATGCAGATGCTATTAAAAGTCTATAATCTACATCTTTAACTTGCTTTGCTATCTCTTTTGCAAAGACTGCTCCAACTACTAACCCAAATCCCCAGTTAATAAGACACGCAATACCTGAAACAAAAGTTACTAGCATTATAGCATGTGTTGGCTTTTGAGGAATTTTTGCCAATTTTTCTAAAAGTTTCTTTACTGCTGGTGCATTAGCTAACGCTGTTCCAAGCACTAGTACTAATGCCATTTGCATTGAAAATGCTAATAAACTCCAAAATCCATTTCCCCAATGATTAATCATCGTAAAAGGAGATTGTTCCGTAAAATATATTCCTACACCAAATATTACAAAAGTAATCATTATGCAGAATAAAAATGGATCTGGTAATAATTTCTGTACTAAGTTTACACAAACATTAGTAAATTTTTTAAACATTTTTATTCACCTCTTCTTTTTAATTACAAAAAATTAAGCGATATACTATTTTTGTAGTTGTGCTTATCAAATTAATTATAGTATAGTTTTTTTACTTAAGCAATAGATATAACTTACATAGTTTGATATACGTTATATTTTTGTATATACCACTAAATTAAGACTTTATAATTTGGTCAAAAGTTATAAAGTCTTAATTCAAACGTAAAATTTACAAAAAAACAACTGCAATTAGCAGTTATTCATACATTAACATTCCGATGATTAAATTTCTATACTCCAATAAAGTACTTCACCAATTTTATCTTTTCACTTTTAAAATATTACGCTTCAATCATATCTAAAGTTACAATTCCGTTAGCTTTTTCAACATTAAAAGCAGTCTCATCTTTAAATTCTATTTTATTTACAAATTCTTCAGTGGGAACAAATTGTATCTTATACCCTAGTTTACTGGGATATTCCAAGACTCTCGCAACAACTTCTCCATCTTGTACAAATATCAGATCTACCATATCCTCGCTTATATTATTAGGATATATTTCATCACTTTCAAATCCTATTACTTCTTCCATGTGTTCTTTATTTGAATATGGCCCAAAACTATATATTGTTTCCCATTCAAATGGTACAACTTCATTTAATGTTATTGTTTTATCGTCAATGGTCCTTATTGCAGAAGTTAATTTATATTTATTAATATACAAGATAGGGTTGCCCATAAAGAAGTAGCCTACAATTATTATAAAACCTACTATTCCAATACAATATGCTGACATAACTAAAATCTTTTTTTTCACATCTTATATCCTCCATAAATTTTTTTAATAATATAAATAATAGTATTGCCAACTCTACAACAATTATAAATGATCTAATATAAATTTAATAAGTTTAACTAGATATAAATATGATTATGTTATCTTTATACTTGGTACATTATAACAGGAAAAGAAGCTTAGGATTTTATCATTCCTAAACCTCTTTTTAAATGTTTTTTAAGGTAACAACTAATAGATATTCTAGGTCTATGCTCTACGTTTAGATGAATAATTTTCAAGGAAATCATCTGTATAGCCATGTTTTATTAAGCAATCATAAAGTCTTGTATTCCATCTTTCTAATGTTTCCTCTAATTTGTCCAAGTAAAATTCAGGAAACAATTCAGCACCTCTCCAATTAGTAAAATCATTTCCCTTAAATATAATTAGAATTTCTTCTGCTACATATTCAGGTAATATACATCCACGAGAAGAAATAACATTATAAATAAGTTCATTTTCATTAAAATATAAACTAACGTTTATATGCTCTGGAAACGGCTGTGTTGGACAGTCATTTATCCATTCAATTTTTGCTTCTTCATTATTTACTCTTTCTTTTTCCGTACGAAAACTATCTAATATTTCTGCATCATTAATTGTAAGATCTATTCTGTGAGAGTATTTTTCAGAACACTTTTCAACTCCACTCGTATCAACAAGATCAACTGCTCTAAATTTAGTTTTAAGAATATGCTCAATTTCTTTAGAAGTAAATGTATATACTTTATTCATAAAATATCTAAACCTCTTTTTAAATGTTTTTTAAGATAACAACCAAATTTGAATTGATATAGATGTTATAGGTCTATGCCCTACGTTCAGATGAATAATTTTCAAGGAAATCATCTATGTAGCCATGTTTTATTAAGCAATCATAAAGTCTTGTATTCCATTTTTCTAATGTTTCTTCTAGTTTATCCAAATAAAATTTAGCGTGATATTCATAGGATTGCCAACTAGTGAAATCATTTCCCTTAAATATAATTAGAATTTCTTCTAATATATATTTAGGTATTACACATATAAAAGCAGAAACAGTACTATAAATAAGTATATTTTTTTCATCAAAATATAAATTAACATTTATATTTTCTGGAAATTGTCGTGATCTCTGACTATTTATCCAATCAATTTTTGCTTCTTCATTTTCCACTTTTTCTTCTTCTGTACGAAAACTATCTAATATTTCTGCATCGTTAATTAGAAAATCCATTCTGCGAAAGTATTTTCTAGGACAGTCTTCGAAGCTACTAGTATCCATAAGATCAACTGCTTTAAATTTAGTTTTAAGGATATGCTCCATTTCTTTAGGAGTAAATGTATATACTTTATTCATAAAATATCACCTTTTAATGTGGTATTGATTCGCCATAAAATGAATGTTCTTTATGAGGGTTACCTCCATCATAATTATATCTATGATAATGTGGATAATACTCATCGCCAAAAAAAGCCCACTTATGCGGTGGATGAGGTTTAAGTTCAGTTCCAGGAGGACTTGCCTTAGCAGCTACTGCTTTAGCATTTTTTTGACTAGTTGACCACACATTTCCTTCTAATAAATAAACTGCTGCAACATTTGTATCAGCAAGAGGATCTCCTATATAAAGCTTATGAATTGCAATATTCTTTCCGTCATCTGCATAAAACTTTTGTAAGAAAGCCCTATAATGTTTAAATTTATTCTTTTTATTGCTCAATTCATCTATAACATCTTTAGCCAAAGTGCATAGCATATCACCTATAGTAAGAGTTGCTGCAATGCTTATAAGATAATCAATAAGAGTTTGCCCTAATAAAAGTACTAAAGTCATAGCTGTTCTAGATTCAATTTTACTGTTATTAACATGATATATTTGATCATTTAATTCCATTGTATAACTAGCTTCTATATTTTCACTTATTTCCATAGTAAAATTAGTATTGTTAGTTACACTTCTTGTTAACATATTTGTTTCAACTAATTGAACTTCGTTTGTGTGTCTATCCCATTCAACATATATTTTTATATTATCCTGTACTATGTATGCGATAGATTTTCTATCACCATTTTCAATTAACTTGAATTCATCTGCTTCTCGTATAAGTTCTGGTAAATATCCTTCAACCCCTACATTTTGAGCTAAAGTTGGCATTCCAAAACATCCAATTACTAATACTAATGCCAAAATAGAACATATATATTTTTTTATTCTCAGCATAATATCCCTCCTTGGATATTATATTATATTGTTTGTCAATAGTTAAAATTAAAATTTAGAATAATATATTTTACAAATTTAAGCTTTATTATTTATAATTCTATACAAGAAAAAAGAGATCTAGGAATAAAAACTCCTAAATCTCTTTTTATATGTTTTTTAAGGCGACAACCGGATTTGAACCGGTGGTGAAGGTGTTGCAGACCTCTGCC
>LJDB01000077.1 GCA_001983455.1 Candidatus Epulonipiscium fishelsonii | reverse complement strand
TTATTCGTGATAAGGAGAACTGGCCACAGGTCTGTTCTTCTTATTTGTAAAAAATATCAAATATATTATATATGTATTATACAGATTTCTGTACTATATCTCTTAAATTATATATGTTATAATAATGTTTGAAGCAAAATAGATATTAAAAATTTAGAGATGGAGAACATTTTATGATGAAAAAAGCAGAAATTAACATGGTAGCTACAAATAGTATAGAAGCACTAGGTTTATACAAACGAATATTTGAACTAGAAAATGTAATTAAAACTTCTCAAAAAGTAGGATATAACGAAGTTTTTTTCTCGATATATGGATTGAGGTTTCATATAATGGACGAAAATGCACAATTTAACTTAATTTCACCAGCTAAAGGTGGTGTATTATCTTGTTGGTTTGATATTACAGTGGAAAGTATTAAAGAAACATTTGAAAAAGCTATGGAAAATGGCTGCGAAGTAATTTTTCCTGTAACTTTTGTAGACACCCATAACGTTTATAATGGAATGTTTAAAGATAAATTTGGATATGTATGGCTTATCCATCAAGAGATATAAAAAATAACGGATAAAGAAAGGGATATCCCCCGAGACATCCCTTTCTAATGCGAATAACTATTATGTTATTCATACCTATCGTGACATAATAAAATTATTTTGGACAAAATCCTGAGCATTCTGTATCGCTTTCTGTAAAAGCATTAATTCCAGCAATTGAAATAAAATCTGCTTGGCATTTTTGCCTTTCATTATGAGTACAATTAACTGCTTGACATTGTACATCAAGATTTAAACTTCCACCTGTCATACTATTTGATGCACCTGCATAGGTAATAAAGTTACTACATTTAGTTTCAGAATCAGTAGTAGCTGAAGATCCCGTAATGCCTATACTATTTAGTCCACATAACGAGTCGTAATGATGTCCACAAGTATCAACATTACAAATAAGTCTTGGCACAATACATACCTCCTATTTTAGGCTCATCATACAAACAATAATATTTATTTACTATTTAGCACAATTTTGCATACCATCTGCTATTTTATCTGTTACCACATCAGTAGCTGCATTTTTTGCACAATTTTTTGCTGTTTTTGTAGCTGATTTTTTTGGTTTGTTAGTTTTGTTTTTTGCCATTTATAATCACCTCATAAAATATAATTGTAAAAAAAACGGTAAATACAAATATCCAAAACAACAAGAAAAGGTCAGATGCCCTTTTTTATTATTTTGTAATGCATGCTCATTATGCCACTTAAATTAAAAAATATTATTTTGTACTACATTGTTATTATGCCACCTGAATTAAAATTTATAAGTTGATAATTTTGGTAAATTAGTGAGAAGTTACCAATAACATTCCTAAAATTATACCTAGTATTGTCGCCAGTGTTGTCATTCTTCCATTCCATATATGTCTTGACTCTGGTAATAGTTCTTCACAAACAACATATAAAATAATACCTGCCGCCATACCTAGTGATACTGCTATAAATGCTGTACTAACTTGACTTAATAAATATCCCAAAACAGCTCCAATAGACATAATTCCACCTAAAACCATAGGCACTGCTATAAGAAAACCTTTTGTTGCCTGTGCTTGTTTAAAAGATATTGCTAAAGCAATTGCCTCTGGTATACTATGCAAACATATAATTAATGCAAAATTCATAAGTGTTTCTCTTGGTGCGTTTGAAAAAGAACCCAAGGCAAATCCCTCTGGAATGCCATGAATTGCAATTCCAATCAACAAAGCTAGTCCTGCTTGCATATTTTTCCCACCAGAAATATGTAATTTTGTATTTAAAAATTCTGTAACTTGACCTAAAGACAACCCAAAACCTACTCCTATTGCTATTCCTATAAATACAAAAAGATCATTCTTTATACTAAATGCTTCGGGCAACATATTAAAACACACCATAGCAATCATAAGGCCTGATGTACTCCCAAATAACATACCTATTAATCTTTGATTTTTTATTCTAAATAAATAAAAGAGAGCCATTCCAATTGCAACTCCTGATCCTTCTGCGACAAACGCTAATCCTGCTGATAACATAAATCTTGTCCCCTTTCTATGTTCCGTGATATATTCGTTATTTCTTTTCTTACTATTTATTTTATGGGGATTGTACTACTTTAAGAACAATGTATAATAATAAAATTTAGAGGCACAATATGTAATAGTAGTTTTGAGTAGTATAGAGAGGTTTATGTCTATTATTCAAAACAATGAAGTAGAGCATAATTCATGTAACTTATTGTTCATGATAGTTTATTTTTTTACTTAGCTTAGTAAGGGGTTATTGTACGTGGGAGGTGTATATTATGATGACATATTTTAAAGTTTTTATTATAGTCATTTTATGTATTGCCAGCTTTATGAGTTTTATGCGAAACGAAATATTTGTCGGATTTTTATACGCAAGTTGTGCTTTGGCACTTATTTTTAATATGTATTATGACAATAGAAATAAAAAAAGCAAAGATGATAACTTTGATCTTTGATAGAATAAATATAATTCCAGATAAGATGGATCTAATTCAATGAATAATAAGAAAAGATCTTTATCTTTTCTTATTATTTTGAATAAAATCATTACAAATTATACTTGATATATGTACTCAAGTTCTGATTTTTATAAGATTTGTCTTCACTATTTATTGAAAGTGGAATATATTTGTCCTCAATCTTACTAGCCAAAATAACATAAGAACAAAGAACTTTGTTTGGATCATCCTCTTTACTATATAAATTTATTTCAAGTTGATATAAATCATCCTCTAGTGAAGTTACTTTTTCAACTTTAAAAATATTATTAACTACTTTTTGACCGTCTAAAAGAGGAGCATAAATTATAATTTCATCCTCTTTAACTTGCATCTCTACATAATTCCAAGGATAACTTTCCTGATTAGTAGTAAAAGAAGTATCTACTTCAAAAGTTGTTTCTACACCAAATAAATCTTTATATAGTTTTTCAGCATTTGATTTACTCAAAGTATATTCATAATCCTCAAATTTTTCAATGTCATACTTTTGATTAAAAGTGGTTGCGTTCTCATCTTGAAATGATGTTATATAAAATCCTAAAGTATATAAATTATCTTCTAATTTTGCAAACACATCATATTCTGTATTTGGCGGAATATAAGAAAGTAAATTAAAAATTATTTCTAACTCAGTATTTGATATAGAGCTATCATGCTTATTATCAATTTCATATATATCAGCTCTAAATATGTCGTTAAACAATTCCACTGGAGCATATAAAGTATCATCCTGAATAAAAGGTGGTCTAAATGAATATTCTTGTTCTATTTTATTTCCTTCAATAGTCATGCTATCAGGTGTTTTTCCTGCTCCTTCAAAATAGGTTGACAATTTAGGAGATATTTCAAAAATTCTGCTATATATATCCTCTGGATAAGCCAATATTGTCCTTTTTGTTTGTTCGTTATAAGTAATATTTAAACCTGTCTTGGATGCAAATTCAATGACAGGTAAATATAACCAGCCTTCTTTTTTTATTATTTGGGTGTTTAACGGTATTATTCGTTCATTATTATTTGTTTTTATTTTAATTGTATCTTTGCCATAAATTGGAATAGATATTATACTAGTTAAAATAAAAATTAGTATTGTATTTTTAATCATAATTCTCCTCCTCTTTACTATATATACTAATTTAAAAAATAGGCTAGAACATAATTGCTCTAGCCTATTTTTAGTTAAAATATCTTTATTACTAGTACTTTATCTTTAATTTTACAACAAAAACCCTCATTATCCCTATATAGGATATACTTTTTAATATTATTCCTTAGTTTTTTCAGTTGCTACTATATTAAGACCTAGTTCTTTTAATTGAATATTATCAACAACATCAGGAGCGTCAGTCATTGGGCAACTTGCATCTTTAACTTTAGGGAATGCAATTACGTCTCTTATACTATCGCATTTTGCCATAAGCATAATCATTCTATCTAATCCAAAAGCAATTCCACCATGAGGAGGCACACCATATTTAAACGCATTTAACAAAAATCCAAATCTTTCATAAGCTGTTTCTTTATCAAATCCTAAAAGTTTAAACATTTTTTCTTGCACTTCATGTTGATATATACGAATGCTTCCTCCGCCTAGTTCACAACCATTTAAACACAAATCGTATGCTTTTGCCCTAACATTTTGTGGTTCAGTTTCCATAATAGCAATATCTTCGTCTTTTGGCATTGTGAATGGATGATGCATAGCAACATAGCGGTTTGCTTCTTCGTCATACTCTAAAAGAGGGAAGTCTGTAACCCATACAAATTTAAATTCATCTTTATTAATTAAGTCTAATCTTTTAGCAACTTCAAGGCGTAGTGCTCCTAGAGCAGTTTGAGCTACAGTTGCTTTATCTGCTATGATTAAAATTAAATCGCCATTTTGAGCTGAAGTTTTATCTTTAATCAATTGAATAGTATCGGGTTGTAAAAACTTAGTAAAAGAAGATTTTTCACTTCCGTCTTGTTTAATTTGAAGCCATGCAACTCCTTTTGCTCCATAGTCTTGACCAACTTTAACTAGGGCATCAATTTGTTTACGACCAAGCTCGCCCATGCCTTTTGCATTTAATGCACATATTTTCCCTTTATTTTCTATAATAGTTTCAAATACACTAAATCCACACTGATGCATTTCTGTCGTAATTTCAACTAGTTCTAAGTCAAATCTTATATCTGGTTTGTCTGAACCATATCTTGACATTGCTTCAGCATAAGGAAGCCTTTTTATAGGAAGAGTTACATCAACATTTAATGTTTCTTTAAATACATGTTGAACTAGTTTTTCATTCAAAGAAATAACATCTTCTTGGTCAACAAAACTCATTTCCATATCTATTTGAGTAAATTCAGGTTGTCTATCTGCTCTTAAATCTTCATCTCTAAAGCATTTTACAATTTGAAAATATCTATCATACCCTGATACCATTAATAGTTGCTTAAATATTTGAGGTGATTGAGGTAGTGCATAAAAATTCCCTGGATGAATACGTGAAGGCACTAGGTAATCTCTTGCTCCTTCTGGAGTTGATTTTGTAAGCATAGGTGTTTCGATTTCTAAGAAACCATTTTGTTCAAGAAAACGTCTTACACTTCCAGCCACCTTACTTCTTAATATCAAATTCTTTTGCATATCTGGTCTTCTTAAATCCAAGTATCTATATTTTAATCTTAAATCATCTTTAACATCACTATTTTCCACTATTTCAAAAGGTGTTGTTTCTGCTTCTGAAAGAATAATAAGTTCTGTTACGTCTATTTCAATATCACCTGTCGCCATTGATTTGTTAACGTCAGCCCCACGTGAACGAACTATTCCACTTGCTTGAATTACAAATTCGGTCCTTAGTTTTTCGGCTATTTCAAATACTTTTTTATCTGTTTGTTCTCCAAAAGCTAGTTGAAGAAGTCCACTACGATCTCTTACAGTTACAAATAGCAATTGTCCTAGATTACGACGACGTTGCACCCATCCTGTAACGGTAATTTGTTGGCCAATTATAGTGTTATCAACTTCTGTACAATAATGTGTTCTTTTCATGTTTTTCTCCTCGTATATTTGCGTGTAGACGAGTTGTATTCGCCTACAATAATTTATATTTTAACCCATTGCGTTAGTTTAATATGCGGGTGCTTTAGATTTTCACCTTAAAGCACCATGTAAATAATCTTAATGCAATTAACTAGTACAAAAAATTAATATTATATAGTATATTTTACCACTAATCGGGAAATTTTAAACCTATTATTTGATATGTATATAAATGCAAGCCGCAATCAGCAAAAAAGAGAGTAACTTTCACGCTACTCTCTTTTGATATTTTTAAAATCAACCACAACATCCGCCTGTTGCGTTATCTCTAGAATGACTATTTTGTGATGGGTCTTTCATACATAAATGAACAGACGCTGTTTTAAATGCTAGTGGTAGTGCTAATATATTTGGATTATCTCCAACATATTTATTCTTAGCATCTTCTAACGCTTCTTCAAAAGTAGCTCTAGTTTTCAATCCCATTCCTCTTGCAATTCCTGGTTTTTTAGCTCCAACCATATATATAGCAGAAGTATGTTTTTCAGCTAAGTGCCCACAACTCATCATGCTAAATGCATGGAATGGATGGAAAGCATTTGCAAAACGATATTTTCTTATATATTCTGCATTAGTTGCAAAATATTCACCATATCTATCAACATCAGGTAAAATATTATTTGAGTCATTTTGGAACATTTCATATATTTCTTGTGCATATGGCCAAATTTCATCATGGAACCAACCATCACATATAGAAGAAACAATGAAAACACATTTGTCACTCAAGACACGTTTATGTCTAATAATTTGAGCAGAAAGAGCTTGCATAAACTGAATTGGGTTTGTACCCATACCATCTCCATAGTGGAATCCTGTTGGCATACCAAACACAACTACATCATACTTTTTCTCAGCCCAATGAACATATGTTCTTTTATCAGCAACTTCCCAAGATTTTGGTTGCATTTCTTTTGCCCATCCACTAAATATTGCAATTTGTCTTGCTTTTGTGTCAAGCACCGCATCAACACAGAAGAATTTTTTACCCATTTTTTCTTCCATAAACATACTTTGAACATCAAATTTACTTCTCATAGTATTGCTTGTGGATACTGGCACAAACTCATCTTTGTGCATAACTTTTGGTACATGATGTGTTGCAATACTTCTCCAATGAGTAATACCAGTAGCTGAATGTTTATATCCACCAGAATATCCACCATAAGGGTTACCTTGTGTATGACCAACCATTATAGCTATATCTGCATCAAAAACATATTTGTTCATATATACAGGGTCCCCGTTTGGAGCAATACCTAGATATACTAAATGGTCATAGTCTTCACTATCATGAGAAGTAATTCTATTATCCGCATAAAATTCTTCAAATATATCCCCTAAAATAGTTCTCATTTCTGGAATAGTAGCACGTGAATGTAATCCATTAGAAATAAGGATCATAACGTTTTCTTTTTTTACACCTTTTGAATATAATTCATCAAGGCAAACACGTATTGTCATTCTTCTATGACTAGTTGCCTGGTTTCCACCTTTTACAATGTCTGGTACAACAAACACAACTTTACTATCTGGATTTGCTAATTCTGTAAGAGTAGGCATCCCTATAGGATTTCTAACACTTTCTAAAGTAGCTTTATATAAATTATCATAAGATTGTTCAAGACAATCAGGGTCTTTTACTGTTTCACCAGGAATGAATACATCCGTTGTGTCAGGTAATTCTGCTATCATTGTTCCAGTTCCGTACTCAAAATTAAGTTTCATTTTTTGCTTTCCTCCTGTTATAAATGTATATTTAATTTAAATTTTTACAACTCTGTCTAATTTGAAGTTTATAGGGAAATTCAATCTTAATAGGTAAGGTGTGTTCTTTGTTTATTTTATCAAACAAAACTTTTGCTGCCATCTTACCCATTTCTTCTTTAGGAACCCTTATAGTAGTCAAAGAAGGTTCTATATAAGATGCCATTTCTATATCATCAATGCCCATTATGGAGATATCTTGAGGAACTTTAATGTTTGCATCTTTAATAGCTTTTATTGCTCCAATTGCAGTTAGATCATTACAACAAACTATTGCTGTTGGTAAATTATTTTTTTTAATTAAACTATTCATAGCTTTATATCCACATTCTGCACTGAGTTCTGAATTTATGCAATGAAGAGGATTTATAGTGAGCTTTAAACTAGTTAATTCATCTTGAAATCCTTTATAACGAATTTCCGCACTTTGTTCACCAATATATCCAATCTTAGTATGCCCTAAAAAATACAAATGATTTACCGCTGTTCTTGCAATTTTATAACCATCACAAATAACCTGATCAATAGAAGCCCCTGCTTCTGTCAAGCCTATATAAATAATATTTTTAAATTTGCCACATAGATACTTCAAATGTTCATTATCACATTTACCTAAGATTATTAGTCCGTCCAATCCACTATTTAAAAGCAAATCTCTAGTGGAAGAATTATTTAACTGATTAAAAGATAATGAAAATTTAATAAAATATCCAAGTCTAAAAGTTTCCTTTTCTATAGCACGGTAAATATAGTTAAAAAATGGGTCACTATTAACATCTGGTGTGCGAGCAAAAAAACAGGCGATATTTCTATTTTTAACAAAGCTTTTTATCTTTGTATCCGAAGCAGTTTGTCTTAGTGCCTGTGCCTCTTTATTTGGGGTATATCCAGATGCACTAACAACATCCCATATTCTATCCCTAACTTCTTTTGATGCACATTTTGTATCGTTCTTATTAATGACTCTAGACACTGTAGTTACAGATACTCCAACGTTTTTGGCTATCTCTTTAAGAGTCATACAAAACCCACCTTTATTGGAGGTAAACTATTAATTTAGATATAAAGCAATGATTTCAAGGTATTCTTCAGGATAAAATCCTATTTCACCACTAAATCTTGTTAGAGCAATAAGCCCACCATCAATTTCATCAATACTTGCTAACATTTTGGCATTGTCAGCTTTTAATCCACCACCATAAACAATATCTATTCCGCCAGTTTTTTCTTTCACAAATTTAGCAATCTTAGTGATGTAATCTTTGCCAGCAGGAGTTTTTCCAGGGCCAATGCTCCATATTGGTTCGTACGCAATCACTATATTATTTTTGTTTACTCCATCAAGTCCAATTTCTAGTTGTTCTCCAAGAACACTATCCCAAACATCAAGTTCTTCACTTTTTTCACCAATGCAGTATAACACTTTAAGTCCTGCTTGTTCAGCAACTTTAATTTCTTGGTTCAAAATGCGATTTACTACTTTTGTAGCCTCTTTTCCAACAACTCCAGCCTCTGCTAAAAGACCCATTTTATCATTACGTTCTTCACAATGACCAATTATAACACTACTACAACCAATTTCTTTTGCAGCATTTGCTGTTCTATTTGTTGTAAATGCTCCAAAGTTTCCACCAACAGCTGTATCCGCTCTGTATACTCCTTGGCAACCAATTTCTAGTGGAGTTCCTGATTTTAAAGTGTTTACCGCTCCAATTAAATGTGCTTCTGGCATATACATTACAAATTCACAGTTATTATAGTGTTTAAGGTTTTCTTGAGTATTATCTACGATGTATTTAGCCCATTCTTTCATTGGAGCAATGCGATTTACTCCTCCATTTGCTGGAGAAATGTCGAACCTTTTTAAGTTTAAATAAATATGTTTCATGACTAGTTCCTTTCTTAAATTATAATATTTTACTTTTGAAGTGGGGAATTGGAGCCACATGCTCCAATCTAGGATTTATCCTAAATCCCCAAATCTTTTTATTTTATATTTACATTTGTTTATATAAATCAATAATTCCTTTTGCATTTAAACTGAAATATTCTTGTAAATCTTTTTTTACGCCAGATTTACCAAAGCTATCTTTTACACCTAGTCTTTTTAATTTTGCCACTGGGTTTTCAGCTAAAACTTCAGCTACAGCTGAACCTAAGCCACCAATAATATTATGATCTTCTGCCGTAATAATTTTTTTAGTTTTCTCTGCATATTTTTGAACCAACTTAACGTCTAGTGGTTTTACACAGAACATATCTATGACAGCTACAGACACTCCTTCTTTTTCAAGTGATTTAGCAGCCTCAAGAGCTTCATATACCATATCGCCAATTGCAATTATTGTAAGGTCAGTTCCATCTTTTAACACATTTCCTTTTCCTATTTCAAAGGTAGCGTCATCTCCATAAATATCTTCTGTTGCAAGTCTGCCTGTTCTGAAATACATGGGTGTTTTAAAATCTATTGCTTTTTCAACTAGGCATTCAACACTTTTAGCATCACATGGGACAATAACTGTCATATTTGGCATTGTTCTCATTAAAGATATATCTTCAACACATTGATGAGACGCACCATCTTCTCCAATTAAAACTCCACCGTGTGTTCCTCCAATTACTACTGGAAGATTTGGATAGGCAATTGAATTTCTTACTTGTTCATACGCACGTCCTGCTGCAAACATTGCAAATGTCGCTGTAAATACTTTTTTTCCACAACTAGCCATTCCAGCAGCTGTACTTGTCATATCTCCTTCAGAAATTCCCATATTAAAAAATCTGTCTGGAAACTCGTTTTTAAAAAAGATAGTTTGTGTTGCTTTTGATAAATCCGCATCTAGTACAAAAAATTCTTTGTCATGTCCAAATTTTGCAAGTGATCTTCCATATGCTTCTCTTGTTGGTATTCCCATTATAAAGCCACCTCTTTTTCTAAGTCTTCCATTGCTATTTTATATTGTTCATCGTTTGGAGCTGCTCCGTGGAAACCAACTTGATTTTCCATAAAAGAAACACCTTTTCCTTTAACAGTTTTACAAACTATTGCTGTTGGGCAACCTTTAGTATTTTTTGCTTTTTCTATTGCATTTTTAATTTCACCAATATTGTGTCCATCAATTTTTATAACATTAAATCCAAACGCTTCAAATTTTTTGGCAACATCTCCAACATTCATTACTTCTAAAGTTGGTCCATCAATTTGTAACCCATTAATATCAGCAAATACAGTAAGGTTGTCTAGTTTATAGTGAGCTGCTGTCATTGCTGCTTCCCAAATTTGACCTTCTTGGATTTCGCCATCACCAAGTATTGCATATACTCTATAATCTTTTTTATCATATTTACCAGTAATTGCCATACCGTTTGCAGAAGATAGCCCAAGGCCTAATGATCCAGCTGACATGTCAATTCCAGGAGTCTTATTCATACAAGGATGACCTTGTAGATGACTATCTATATTTCTTAATGATTTAATATCTTCTTTTGGAAAAAATCCTTTTAAGGCTAGTGCTGCATAAAGTGCAGGTGCTGCATGCCCTTTTGATAAAACTAGTCTATCACGATTTGGACATTTTGGTTTTGCTGGGTCTACTCTCATTTCGTCAAAATATAGCACTGCTAAAATATCACAAATTGATAGGGAGCCTCCTGGATGGCCACTTTTAGCTTGATAAATTCCTTCAATTACAAGTTTTCTCATTTCATTTGCTTTTTGTTGCAACGACATATTGTTACCTCCGTTATAATGGTTATTGAATTAGCCTGTTTTCATCCTATGAATTAGGTTTTGAATATAAAAGGCCTGTACAATTCGATCTTTGAACACTTTATATAGTGATTCCACATCCATACTACTTATTGAAGAAAATATTAACTCATTGACTCATTAATATTGTATCCAAATCTATGTCTTCAATATTCATATGAAATGTATTTGTTGAGTTTATTTATTCCAATTACTTAGATTGATAAAAGTATGAGTTTTTACCATGTTTACGCAAAAAATGTTTATCTAAAGCGTAATCTTCAAGAAGTTTTGAATCAGATTTTAATTGTCTTGTTAATATTGCCATTCTTGAAAGTTCTTCTAGAATTACACTATTTTCAACTGCTAAAGCAGAAGTTGATCCCCAGGTAAATGGTCCATGGCCTGCAACGTTTACACCAAATACTTGCATTGGATCAATTTTGCGTTCAAGGAAAGTTTCTACAACAACATCACCTGTATGTTTTTCATAGTCTGTAGCTGTTTCTTCTTTTGTAAGAGCACGTGTACAAGGTATTGGTCCATAAAAATGATCGGCATGTGTTGTGCCTAAACATGGAATATCCAATCTTGCTTGAGCGAATGCTGTTGCATGAGTTGAGTGTGTATGTGCAATAGCTTGTACTTCTTTAAACTGTTTATAAATTGCTATATGAATATCTAGGTCTACAGAAGGTAATAATTTTGTTCCTTCAACAAGGTTTCCATCTAAATCTGTAACGGACATATCATCTGCACAAAGATCAGCATACTCAATTCCTCTTGGTTTAATAACGATTATTCCTTTTTCACGGTCAATCATACTAACATTTCCCCAAGTGTAAATAACTAGTCCACGACGTACCAATTCTAAGTTGGCATCAAATACATTTTCTTTTATTTCTTGTAATGTCATTTCTAAAACTCCTTTTATCCGTTATTTATATTTTTTGGTATTGTTAAGACAATTTATTGCCCCATAATTTTTTATTAAAAACAAAAAGTAACATAAATATTTGTTTTTAAGGTTACATCTATAATAGCATTACTTTAGAAACTTTTTCAACTTAATTTTAGTATAACGTTCCACTATGAAAAACAAGTTAAAAACTAATTGTAATTTCCCTATAATAACCATGTAATTTAAAATTTTGATACATTAAGCTAAATACTAGATTAAAATTTTATGCAATATGCTATTTGACTTTTTTATATACAGCCCAATAGCATGACAAACGTTAAATTAAGTTCTTGTGTTAGTTATTTCATTATTGATTAGTTGTATAAAAATCCCGTGCATATAATATTCTTAATTAAAAGACAAAAAAATAAGAAGAAAAGATCTTTAGCCTTTTCTTCTTATCACGAATAACTGCCCAATTAACAATATTATTAATTAGGCAGTTGTACAATCATTTTTTATTTATATGTTTTCCTGTATTTTTAGTCAGTATTTTAGTTGCTGTTACTACTGCTGTTGTTGTTACCGTGGTTACTATCGTCACCATCGTCGTCATAGCTATCATCGTCATCTTCTTCATACTCATCATCATCCTCATCGTATTCTTCGTCTTCAGGTTCTGATGCAATAGCTGGAGCAGGTACTGATTTTCTAACTGTTAATTCTGGAACTTCAACTCCAACAATAGCGATTTTTTTAATTGGAACTCTTATGCCTTTGTTTAGACCTATTTCAACAATAAACAAGTCGTTGATGATGTCTACAACTTTTCCATATATACCTGATGTTGTAAGCACATTAGTACCCACTTTTATAGAATTTTGCATATCTCTTGTTTGTTGCTCACGTTTTTTTTGTGGACGGATTAGGAAAAACCACATAACTCCAAATAAAAATATCATATAACCAGCTGTAAATAAAATTTGACTCATATCTATATTCCCCTTTTATTAATTTAAAATTTTATAATCTTCTAATCTTTTCTTTTTATAACTTTTAA
Organism: Candidatus Epulonipiscium fishelsonii; assembly: GCA_001983455.1. Taxonomy (GTDB): domain Bacteria; phylum Bacillota; class Clostridia; order Lachnospirales; family Cellulosilyticaceae; genus Epulopiscium_A. The sequence goes on along the minus strand of LJDB01000077.1, from coordinate 21,540 downwards.
ATTCATTATTATCCAAGGCAACTCTTATTTCTGTCATAAGATTGTTAAAATAGTACAAATTATGAATAACACACAATCTCATGCCAAGCATTTCTTTAGCTTTTAAAAGATGCCTTATATATGCCTTTGAATAGTGCTTACATGTTGGACAACAGCATTCTTTGGAAATGGGATTCATATCTTTTTCATGTTTTTTGTTAAATAGATTTAGTTTTCCATGGTTAGTATAGACATGTCCATGTCTACCGTTTCTTGCAGGTAAAACACAGTCAAAAAAGTCTATTCCACGGTCCACGGCTTCTAATATGTTTTCAGGTGTACCTACTCCCATCAAATAAGTAGGTTTGTTTTGTGGCAAATATGGTATAACTTCCTCTAGAACATTATACATTGCTTCATGAGTTTCTCCAACAGCCAATCCTCCAATGGAATACCCTGGTAAATCAAATTCACGTATTACTTTTGCATGTTCAATACGGATTTCAGGAATAATTCCACCTTGATTTATACCAAACAACAGTTGATTTTTATTTAAAGTAGTGTCCAAACTATTAAGTTTATCCATTTCTTTAATACATCTTTCTAACCATCTTGTTGTTCTTTCAACAGAAGGAATAATATAATCTTTATCAGCTAATGCAGGAGGGCATTCATCAAATGCCATTGCAATTGTTGAGCCAAGATTTGATTGAATTTGCATACTTTCCTCTGGTCCCATAAAAATCTTGCTTCCATCAATATGAGATGAAAAGTATACTCCTTCTTCTTTTATTTTCCTCCTATGAGCTAGTGAAAAAACTTGAAAACCACCTGAGTCAGTTAGTATGGGCTTATCCCATACCATAAAATTATGCAATCCACCTAATTCTTTAATTAATTTGTCGCTTGGTCTTAGGTGTAGGTGGTACGTATTTGCAAGAGCTACTTGTGTATCAATTTCATATAAATCTTGAGTTGATACTGCTCCTTTAATTGCTGCAACAGTGGCTACATTCATAAACACTGGAGTTTCAATTGTTCCATGTGTAGTATAAAATCTACCACGTTTTGCTCTATCTTCTATCTTAAGTAAGTCATACATAAAAAAATCCTCATTCCCTATAATACTAATATATATTATACAATACAATTAATTTTTTTTCAATATGTATTTAGCTATAAAAATTTTAGATATTGATTAGATATTGAATAGAAAGAAAAATATAGTGAACTAGATTCACGTATCTTGTTAAATAATGGCTTGACACACAAATAAGTTTATGATATATTAAATTGTGTTTTCAACCGCACGAATAGGTTAAAAAGAGAAAAGACCATAGGGGGCCTTTTCTTTTTTCATAAACTAGTATTTTTTTAAGAAGATATAATAGTACCAAATTCGGCGAGTATACATTTGAGGAGGTGTGCATATGTACGCAATTATTGAAACTGGTGGAAAGCAGTATAAAGTTGAAGAAGGTAACATAATAAATATTGAAAAATTGGACATGGCTGTTGGTGAAACAGTGAATTTTGACCAAATTTTAGCAGTGTCAACAGATAAAGGGATGAACATAGGAAATCCAACTGTAAAAGGTGCTAAAATAAAAGGTGAAGTTCTTGCTCAATTTAAAGGAAAAAAAATTATCGTATTCAAATATAAACGTAAAAAATCTTATAAAAAGAAACAAGGTCACCGTCAGCTTTATACTAAAGTAAAAATTACTAGTATTACAGCATAATGATTTCTGCTACGATTTATAGAATTGATAATAAAATTTATCGTTTTAAAGTTGTCGGACATGCTGGATATGGTATGAATGGTTTTGATATTGTTTGTGCAGGTGTTAGCACACTTGTTTTTACAACAATTAATTCAATTCATCATTTTTTAAATGAGCCAATGAAAGAAAATAAAATAGATAAAAAAAATGGTATAATAGATTATACTTTCCCAAACATTAAAAATGGAAAGTATTGTGAAAAAACATCTTTACTTTTAGAAAGTATGGTGTTGGGACTTAAATCAATGGAAGATATGTACGGAGAATACATTAAAATAGAGCATAAACTTAAATGAATGTGAGGTGAATAATATGTTGAGATTAGACCTTCAGTTTTTTGCAAGTAAAAAGGGAGTTGGTTCTTCAAAGAACGGACGTGACTCTCATTCGAAACGTCTTGGATGTAAAAGAGCAGATGGACAATTTGTAAAAGCAGGTAATATTTTATATCGTCAAAGAGGTACAAAAATTCATCCTGGAAACAACGTTGGACGTGGTGGCGATGATACATTATTTGCACTAGTAGATGGAACTGTAAGATATGAACGCAAAGGAAAAAGTAAGAAGAAAGTTTCTATCTATCCATTAGCAAAAGAAGCATAGATAATATATTGACTAAGATTAAGTAAGGTTTCAACATTCTATTGTTGAAACCTTATTTTTATAATATAGGTAAGTTAATAGTTTGTACCTATTGATTTTTGAAAGGAAGCGTATAAATGTTTGTAGATAACGTCAAAATATATTTAAAATCAGGAAAAGGAGGTGATGGACATGTTTCTTTTAGACGAGAAAAGTATATCCCAAATGGTGGACCTGATGGTGGGGATGGTGGTAGAGGTGGCCACATTATTTTTGAGGTAGACCCTGGAAATAATACATTAATGAGTTTTAGACATCATAGACACTATAAAGCCACTGATGGTGAGAATGGTGGAAAAAAACGTTGTCATGGAAAAGATGCAAAGGATTTAATTATAAAAGTACCCCAAGGAACAATTATCCGTGAAGCGGAAACAAGAAAAATTATAGCTGATTTACATGAGAGAGATGAAAAGAAGATTATTTTTAAGGGTGGCAAAGGTGGTAAAGGCAATCAGCATTTCGCTACACCTACAAGGCAAGCACCCAAGTATGCTGAACGTGGCCGAGAAGGAAAAGAATATTGGGTTATATTAGAATTAAAGATGATTGCAGATGTAGGCCTTGTAGGATATCCAAATGTCGGTAAATCTACATTGCTTTCGATGGTAAGCAATGCACAACCTAAAATTGCAAACTATCATTTTACTACACTTGCACCAAACTTAGGAGTAGTGACAGATAAGTATGGAAAGCAATTTGTTATGGCTGATATCCCTGGTTTAATAGAAGGAGCCTCTAGTGGAGTCGGTTTAGGTCATGACTTTTTACGTCACATTGAAAGAACCAAAGTACTAGTGCATGTGGTTGATGCTTCAGGTTCTGAAGGTCGTGACCCAGTGCAAGATATTTATGATATACAGAAGGAATTAACAGAATATAATCCAAATATGTTAAAAGATAAGCCACAAATTATAGCAGCTAACAAAATTGATATTTCTGATGAAAACTTAGAAAGACTAGTTGAAGAGTTTGAAGTTAAACAAGGGATAAAAGTTGTTCCTATTTCAGCTGCAGGAAACGATAATTTGCAAGACTTACTTTCAGGTATAGCAGATTTGTTGGAAACAGTAACAACTGAACCAATAGTCTTTGAACCTGAATTTGTGGATGAGTTGGATGACCCTAAATATCAAAAATTCACCATTACAGAGATAGAAAAAGGATATTTTGCAGTTGAAGGTGTTGGTGTAGAAAAAATGATTGGATACACTTCTTTAGACACAGAAAAAGGTCTTGCATTTTTCCAAAAATATCTGCGTGAAAAAGGTATTATTGATGCTCTTGAAGAAGCAGGTATTCAAGAAGGTGAAACAGTAAGGATTTATAACCTAGAATTTGATTACTACAAATGATAAAGCCGAACCGTGTTCGTCTACATTTTAGTCGTTATATGATTTATAAAATTGAAAGGAAATATTTATGTTAAACTTAACAAGTAAGCAACGTGCACATTTAAAATCTATAGCTCATGATATTACACCCATTTTTCAAGTAGGAAAAAATGGCGTAACGCCAGATTTAACAACAGGTATAGATGAAGCATTGGAAGCACGTGAAATAGTAAAAATTAGTATATTGCAAAACTGTATACTAAATGCCCAAGATATTTGTCAAACAATAAGTGAAAGAACCAAATCTACTCCAGTACAAATTATTGGGAAGCGGATTGTTTTATATAGACCACACAAAACAAATCCAAAAATAACTTTACCAAAAGCGTAGGTGCTGAATATGAACATTGCTATTTTAGGAGGTACTTTCGACCCCATTCATACTGGACATCTTGCTATTGCTCAAGAAGTAATTGACAAGATGAACATAGATAAGGTTTTATTTATTCCGTCTGGAAATCCACCTCATAAAAATGATGTTACTTCAAAAGAAGATAGATTTAATATGACTAAGATTGCTATTATGGATAATCCAAAATTTGAAATATCGGATATTGAAGTTAATAAACAGAACTTTAGTTATACAATTGACACTATAAAGGATTTGCGTTGTAAATATATAGATGACAATATATTTTTTATCATTGGAGCAGATAATTTAAAATTTATATCAAGTTGGAAAGATAGCAAAAATCTATTAAAAAAATGTTCATTTATTGTATTAAGTCGCCCTGATGTTTCTGAAGAAAATACACGAAAGTATATTAGAGATTTTAAAAAACATGGAGCAGACATGAAATATCTCAAAAGTATTTTACTAGAGATTTCGTCATCGGATATAAGAGCCAGAGTTGTTATGGGTCAATCTATAAAATATATTGTGCCTGAAAATGTAATAAACTATATAAATCAATATAATTTGTACAAACAATATCCAGTTTTAGATAAAGATTTAATTAATTCAATGTATTACTTTGTAAAATCTAAAATACCAAAAAAACGTTTTATCCATACTCAAGGTGTAGTTCAAATGGCGATAGAACTTGCGAAAATTCATGGTGAAGATTTGGATAAAGTATATATTGCTGCTTTGTTTCATGACGTAGCAAAGAAAATGCATTTTGATGAATATAAAGGTAAGATTGATTGGGATAGTTTTGAAATGGATCAAGACCACTTAAAGCATGGTAAGCTTGGAGCTTATATATTGCAAAAACATTTTTGTATAAGCAACGAAGATATTCTAAATAGTATACGTTTTCATACAGTTGGTCGCTCAAATATGTCTAAACTAGAGAAAATTATTTATCTTGCGGATATGGTTGAATATGGTCGAGGAGATGATATTGAACAGCTAAGAGAGTTTTGCCGAAAAGATTTGGATAAAGCAATGTATATAGCCTTAATTATCTCAAAAGAATATGTTATAGGAAAAGGCCAAAAAATTCATCCAATTGTAGATAAATTAATAGCAGAATATAGGTAAGATAATGAGATAAGAGATATGCAATGCGTATCTCTTTTTCATGCAAAATTTGTATTTTAAAATTTTGATTTTGTACTAAAAGTATGTCCAAATTAGCCGATATATATAATGTAAAAATTACGTAGTTTAAATACATATAATCTAGATACATATAATAGAAAAGAGGTAAAACCATGAATATAACTATGAACAATGCAATTGGACAATATAACACTTTTAATTTTACAGGAGTAGATAAAAAAGAAAATGAAGAAGCAAAGAAAAAGAAGCTTGGGCTTAATAGTTTGCACGATAGCGTTTCTATTTCAGAAGTTGGAAAAGCTATGTCTTTAGTTGATAGCTTGAATAAACAAAAAGAAAATCTTCAAAAAAGAAGAGAAGAATTACTACAGAAATCTTTAGCTGGAGAAGATGTTGAAGCGGAATTAGAAAAGCTTAATAAACAAATGCTTGAAATAGAAGACAAAATTACAAATACCACGCAAGAAGAAATAGAAAACAATGAAAAATATAATGCAGAAAAAACTATAAAAGCTGAACCAAAAACAAAAGAAGAAGCTATGTCTCAAAAAATGAATAATGTTATTTCGTCTTCAATTGGCTTAAATCAAATTGAAATTACATATTCAGCTCAATCAAGATTAGAAAGCAATGCAAGAATTTTGAGGGCTGAAGCTAACACTTCTCAGGGTGAAATGAAAGTAGCCAAGTTAAAACAAGCAGCCGAGTTAGAAAGTATGGCTTTGGCATTAAATAAAAAAATGAGTAAACAAATAGAAAATGTTGAGGAAGAACTAGTTGAAGTAAAAGAACCATCTAAAAAAATAGACGAAGCACATCAAGAGAAAGAAAATACAGAGAAAGAATACAAAGAAGATAAAGAACATATTACTATTGATGTAGTACTTTAAGATGGGAAATCCTTTAAAGTTATATAGAGGCATGCATTGCATGTCTTTTTTTTGTAAAAATTTGGAGATAAGAATTTTTAATATATACTAAAGATATGTCTAATTTAGTCGATATATTTAATGTAGCAAGTAATTAATTTAATGTTATAACTAATCAAATAGGAGAATACAAGATGAACATAACACTGAACAATTCAGTTGATCAATATAGTAACTTTAATGTAATAGGAGTAGATAAAGCAAAAAAGGAAGAAGCTCCAAAAAATGCCATTAACTTTAATCAAGATAGCGTTTCTTTTTCAAACGCTGGAAAAGCTATGTCTCAAATGGATAAGTTAAATAAGCAAAAAGAAAATCTTCAAGAAAAAAGAGAGGAATTACTACAAAAATCTTTAGCTGGAGAAGATATTGGCGATGAAATAGAAAAACTTGACGAAAAAATGATTGAGATAGAAGCAGAAATTTTAAATGCTAAGCAAAAAGAAGCAGAAAAAGCTACAAAAGATAGTTCAGAAAAAGCTATAAAAGCTGAACCAAAAACAAAAGAAGAAGTTATGTTTCAAAAAATAAGTAATGTTATTTCGTCTTCAATTAGCACAGATCAAAAAGAAGCAGTAGAATCAAAAAGCATAGCCTTATCATTAAATAAAAAAATGACTGAACAAGTTGAACATATTGAGGAAGAGCTAGTTGAGGTAAAAGAACCACATAAAAAAATAGACGAAGCACATCAAGAGAAAGAACATACCGAGAAAGAATACAAAGAAGATAGAGAACATATTACTATTGACGTAGTACTTTAAATAGAGGGGTTAACATCATGATAAGGATGGGAAATCAAGGATTTTTCATCCTTTAAAGTTATATAGAAGTATACCATGCAGGCCTCTTTAATGTAAAAATTTGGAGATAAGAATTTTTAATATATACTAAAGACATGTCTGATATAGTCGATACATCTAATGTAGAAAATAATTAATTTAGTACTAGAACTAATCGAAGAGGAGAATAAAAATGAACATAACAATGAACAATACAGTTGATCAATATAACAACTTTAATGTAATAGGAGTAGATAAAGTAAAAAAAGAAGAAGCTCCAAAAAATACCATTGACTTTAATCAAGATAGCGTTTTTCTTTCAAAAGCCGGAAAAGCTATGTCTCAAATTGATAAATTAAATAAGCAAAAAGAAAATCTTCAAGAAAGAAGAGAGGAATTGCTAGAAAAATCTTTAGCTGGAGAAGATGTTAGCGATGAAATAGAAAAACTTGATGAAGAAATGCTTGAAATAGAAAAAGAAATTTCAAGTGCTAAACAAAAAGAAATGGAAAAAAATACAAAAGATAGTTCAGAAAAAACTATAAAAGCTGAACCAAAAATAAAAGAAGAAGCTATGTCTCAAAAAATGAATAGTATTATTTCGTCTTCAGTTGGGTTAAATCAAATAGAAATTACATATTCTGCACAATCAAGACTAGAAAGTAACGCAAGAGTTTTAAGAGCTGAAGCTAACACGTATCATGGTGAAATGAAATCAGCTAAGTTGAAAGAAGCAGCAGAATTAGAAACTTTGGCTTTATCATTAAGTAAAAAAGTGAGTAAACAAGTAGAAAATGTTGAGGAAGAACTAGTTGATGTAAAAGAAATACCTAAAAAAGTAGAAGAACCACATAAAGATAAAGAACATAAAGAAAACAAAGAACATATTACTATTGATATAGCACTTTAAATATATTATGTGTTGTGTGAGAGGCTTCATAATAATAAGAAAAGGCCAAAGGTCTTTTCTTATTATTCATTTAATCTCTACTATACAAATCCCTAGTGTAAACTTTATCTTCAATATCTTTTATTTCTGGACTCAGTCTATTTGAAACCACGATATCACTTATTTTTTTAAATTCATCTAAATTTTTGATCACTCTTGAATTATAAAACTTATCTTCCTTTAGAGCTGGTTCATATACAACTACCTCTATACCTTTAGCTTTAATACGCTTCATTATCCCTTGAATGGAAGAAGCTCTAAAGTTATCAGAATTTGTTTTCATTGTTAGTCTATATATTCCCACTACATTTGGATTTCTTTTTATAATTTGTTCTGATATATGGTCCTTTCTTGTCCTATTTGCATCAACAATAGCACCAATAATATTATTTGGCACATCTTCGTAATTTGCTTTAAGTTGTTTTGTATCTTTTGGTAAACAATATCCTCCATATCCAAAAGAAGGATTGTTATAATGATTTCCTATACGAGGGTCTAGGCCAATTCCTTCAATAATCTGCTTTGTATCTAGTCCTCTTAATTCTGCATAAGTATCTAATTCATTAAAATATGCCACTCTTAATGCTAAATATGTGTTAGAAAATAATTTAACCGCTTCTGCTTCTGTTGAATTTGTAAACAATATAGGTATGTCTTTTTTTATTGCACCTTCAACTAGTAAACCTGCAAATATTTCTGCTCTTTGAGATTGTTCTCCAACTATAATCCTTGAGGGATATAAATTATCATATAATGCTTTGCCTTCTCTTAAAAACTCAGGTGAAAATATTATATTTGGTGTATCAAACATTTTTTTAACTCTATCTGTGTATCCAACTGGTACGGTTGATTTTATAATTATGACAGCTTCTTCGTTTATAGCTAAAACATTTGCTATAACAGCTTCCACTGTTCTAGTGTTAAAATGATTTAAATCTGGATCATAATTTGTAGGAGTTGAAACAATAATATATTCAGCATCTGTATATGCCATATATATATCAGTTGTTGCAGTCAAATTTAACTCTTTATTCTTTAAATAATCTTCAATCTCTTTGTCTAATATAGGAGAAATCTTATTGTTAATCATATCTACTTTTTCTTGAATTATATCTACTGCTACGACTTCGTTATGTTGTGCTAAAAGTATTGCATTTGATAAACCTACGTATCCTGTTCCAGCTATTGCAATTTTCATATAGTACACCCTTTCTTATAATAGGTCTTTTTAATTTATCAATATTAACTTTATGTTTAGTATGCCCTATTAACATATTGCAATGCAAAATATGGCATACCATTTTCATATTTTGACCGCTTTGAAGCTCCGTTTTGCTTTCTTTCAGCAGGACAAATGCACAATATTAAAAGATAGAAGTAGAAAATCCAAGGCAATTGGCTAAATCTGTTATTTCTTTTTATCCTTGATATTGTTATAACATTCATTATACAATGTATATGATAAAGTATTTTATTAAATAGGAGGGTAGAGTGAAAAAGGAATTAAACAATAAATTATAGAGTTTTATAATAATATTGGCAACGGTATTCCATCTTCCATTATGGTTCCAGCAGTGTTATCGGATTATGAATTCGATAAATATCTGAATACACTATTTGAGGAGCAACAAGACAATACCAAACTGATACTTCATATCGCAGATGCCTGCCCTCCTATTGCACCATTTGAAAGAATAGAAAAAATCGCTAAATTGGCTAATCAAACATTAGTTAATACTGCTTATAAAATTTGAATTAAACATGAATAAGGCGAACACATAGGTTCGCCTCCGTTTCTCTTATAAATGAAAATTTGTGTTATATTGCTTTTCTTCTGGTACGTCTACCACTTTTTTTAGCTTTTCAACCAAAGAACCATCTTTTATAAACTGTTTAGAAATAGAAATAGATTTCTCCACACTTTCACTTGCCTCACCTAGTTTATTGGATATTGAACTACTTATTTGACTTAAATTTTCCTCCATTGAATGTTTGATTTCAAAAATAGAGCTTAGTAAATTTTCTTGTAAAGTTGTTTTTTGCGGACCATCATTCTGTTGTACCTTAAGGGCATAGTTTTCTGTTAGGTCTTTTAAAGCAACATCATATTTTTCAAATAGTGTATCAATAGCTTCTTTATACTGTTCATTAACATCTGGTGGGGTATTATTTAATTTAATTATTTGAGATAAATAACTATGTATCAATTTTTGAGATACATTTATATCTTCTAAAACTATATCTATTATTTCAGCTAAAGATTTATTGCTTTGTAATATTTCAACTTGACTTTCTTCTATGTTTTTAGTACTTTGCAATAACTTAACGTGACTTTCTTCTATAGATTTACTGCTTTGTAATGATTCAATTTGATTTGCTTCTATAGCTTTACTGCTTTTCAATAACTCAACATGACTTTCTTTTACAGATTTACTGCTTTGTAATGATTCGATTTGACTTTCTTCTATAGCTTTGCTACTTTTTAATAACTCAACATGACTTTCTTTTATAGATTTACTGATTTTCAATGATTCGATTTGACTTTCTTCTATAGCTTTGCTACTTTTTAATAACTTAACGTGACTTTCTTTTACTGCTTTACTGCTTTTTAATAACTCAGTTTGACTTTCTTCTATAGCTTTACTGCTTTTTAATAACTCAACGTGACTTTCTTTTACAGATTTACTGATTTTCAATGATTCAGTTTGACTTTCTTCTATAGCTTTGCTACTTTGTAATAACTGAGTTTGGCTTTCTTTCATACTTTTAATAGTTTGTTCAATAGAATTTAGTGAAGCCGTTAGTAATTCTATACTTTGTGATATAACATCAGTATTATTTAGTGCTTGAACGTTATTTATAAGTTCAGATTGGGTAGAGATAAAGTTGTCGTTTATAACTCCTAAATTATAGTTTGTAGTTTCTACAATTGATTTTGTAATATTTTCTAGTGAATTAAATTTGCTATTCAAACTATTTAATAAGTCGTCGTTACATTGTTCGATATTTTTACTATTGCACCCTTGTATATTAACTAACGTTTTTTCTAGTGATAATATACTTTCCGTTACAATATCAACATCTTTCTTTTTATTACGTTCTTTTGTTTTCTTTTCCTTAAATATCTTATGTACAAATCTTATTATCATATTAAAAACTAATCCACACATAATCATTTTGAATGCAGACAGTGTTCCATCAACTAAGTTGAATACACTTAAATTTGCCAACATCATATTTACTTCATATATTGCTCCAAATATTCCTAATATCATGACTAGTGTTGCTCCATACAAAACGCTATCTGTCCAAGTATATTTTTTTGTTTTAAATTCATATATAGGAATTAATATACAAGCCATTCCTGTAAGAATTATAAGTACCATAAATAACATATTTATATTACCTCCTAAATGTATATTCTTAATTTATAATTTATGTTATAATCCTATTTTATGCTACTAGAGGTAGTTTGAATAACAATTTATCCCTAAGATTTCATATATACGTTATCACGAATAACAATTTATCCCTAAGATTTTATTATAAGCGGTGCCACTGCACCACTATATAATAATCTAATTTAAGATGCTTTAAAGTTATAAATAGGTTTAATTATTTTTATTATATCAACTGTATCTCCAATGTTATCAAGGATTTCCTGCATATCTTTATATGCAAAGCAACTTTCATCAATTGTAGCGGAATTTACGGAAGTTGTGTAAATCCCTTCCATTGATTTTTTAAACATATTTAAAGTTACATTTTGTTTAGAGACAGTTCTACTCATAATGCGTCCCGCTCCATGTGGTGCCGAAAAATTCCACTCTGGATTTCCTTTTCCACGTGCAATAATGCTTCCATCACGCATATTAATGGGTATAATAAGAATTTCATCTTTTTGAGCAGAAACGGCTCCTTTTCGTAAAATCTTATTTTCTATATCAATATAATTATGCACTGTGTCAAACGCATCTTTTTTATTATCAAAGTCTATTCTTCCATTCAAAGCTTTAATAATGCTATATGCAATAGCTTTTCTATTCCAATATGCATAAACTGTTGCCACATGCATGTCATGAAGATAATCATCCATAAACTTTCCTTCTAAATAAGCAAGGTCTCTGCTTACTTTAATATTACGGGCATATTTTTCCTTGATTTCTCTTATAGTGCTTTCGATGAGATGTGTTTGATTACTTTTTTGCAATAGCTGAATTGCCTTTTCAACTTCCTTGCTTTGCTCAGTTTTATTGTTATTTAAAGTGTCATAAGCAAGACCTTGATAAAATTCGGCTATTTGTTTTCCAAGATAACGACTGCCTGAATGAACCGTTAAATAATATTGACCATCCTCATCATAATTCACTTCGATATAATGATTTCCACCGCCTAAAGTTCCGACAGATTTATCAGCTCGAGTACGTTTAATCGCTGGACATCTTAAGGTATCTAGTGGTATGTGCTCTAAAAATGGATGTTCATTATCACGTATTTTTGTTCCTGATGGAATAGTAGCTCTCAATTTTTTATCAAATTCATTGATCCAATCAAATCCTTTTTGCACCTTAATTGGTTGTACCCTTACTCCACATCCAATGTCCACACCCACAAGATTTGGCACAATTTTATTGCTTATACTCATAGTGGTTCCAATAGTGCAACCTTTTCCTGCATGTACATCAGGCATAATAGCTATATTACTATATTCAGCAATAAGATTGTTACACACTTCATAAATTTGACTGATTGCTTCTTGCTGAATATTGTCTGTAAAAACTTTTGCTGTAGTATACTTTCCTTCTATTGTTAACATATGAAACCTTCTTTCCTAATCAATTTTAAATATTAAAACACCATATATTATTATATAATGTCAATCTCATAATATGACAAATTTTTATCAATAACTTGCCACACATATAAGTTATAACTATTTAAAAGATGAAAAAAACCTAGAGGAGAAAAAATTATCCTCTAGGTTTTTATATCTTATTGTCAATTCAAATTATAAGCTACTTCAAAGGCACTACGGATTGATGACTCAATTCGACCAGTAGTTTTAGCATCCCCTACAAGAAATACCTTATCACATATTCCATCTGCGATAGAAGTATCATTTAAAGATTGAATACCCATAGCAAGAACTATATAGTCTGCTTCTATTTCAGAAACTTTGAAGTCTTTAACATTTTCAACCACGATGGACTTTGGTTTAACTTCGACTAGTTTGGTAGAGTCAATATATGTTACATCATATTTTGACAATCTATCCATAGCGTCAAGGTAATGTTGCACATAAATGTTACCGCCTATTTTATCCATCATCTCAATAACAGTAACGGTATTTCCATTTTCCAAAAGAGCTTCTGCAGTCTCAAGGCCACTAACTCCTGAACCTATTACGCATACTTTAAGATTAGATAACGCTTTGCCCAAGACTAGTGCTTCTTCCACTGTTTTTACGTTTGGCAAATCAATTCCTTTAATGCTACTAGGTTTTATAGATTTTGCCCCAGTAGCTACAATTACAGCATATGGATTTAATGACTGTAAAATTTCTTTTGTAGCAGGAGTATTCAAGCGAACTTCTACCCCTAGTTTTTCAAGTTGTTTAGTCTCATAATCCACAATCCAATTAATCTTATTTTTTTCAGGTGGTTTATTTGCGACATTAATTTGTCCGCCAACTTTAGATGTTTTCTCTAGGATAATTGGTTTAAATCCACGGATTGCAAGAACTCTAGCAGCTTCCATTCCCGCAAGACCTGCACCAATTACAGCCACCACTCTGCCATTTCCATCTTTGTTACTAAAATTATATATTGTTTCTCGTCCTGCTATAGGGTTGACTGCACATTTCACAGGTCCTTTTCCTGCTATAGTATCACTTACTAGTGTTTCAAAGCAATACGTACAAGATATACATCTGTTAATATCGTCTTCTTTACCTTCTTGAGCTTTTTTTACCCAATTTGGATCTGCTACCACTGCACGACCAAGCCCTACAAAATCAACTAGATTATCTTCCAACATTTTTTCAGCAAACCATGGCTCTTTTACCATGTTTACTGCTATTACAGGAACATTAACATTATCTTTAATTTGACGAATAAGCGGTGTGCGACATCCTTGATGATATGTCATTGGTTCGGATAATGAATTAAACGACTCATAAATACCGTTTGAAACATTTATATAAGCAATTTTCATACTTTCAAGTCGTTTGCAAACCTGAATACCATCTTCAATTTTAAAATAATCTTTTATTCCATTAAGTGCAAGAAGCTCATCTACAGTAAGGCGCATTCCAATAGGATAATCTTCTCCACAAGTTTTTCTTATTGCTTCAATTATTTCTTTTACAAAGGTAAATCTATCTTCGCCAAATCTATCTTTTCTTTGGTTGGTATATGGGCTTAAAAATTGTGAAATAAGATATCCATGAGCTCCATGAAGCTCTACTCCATCACATCCGCCTTCTTTCGAACGTCTTGCACCTTGTGCAAATTTATCTATAACCAGTTCCACTTCTTCGGTAGTCATTTCATGAGTCTCTTGTTGGCATACCCCACAAGGTTTTGATGATGATGACCATACTGGTTCATTACTATTTAAATTAGAAAAAGTTTCTCTCCCAGGATGATGCAGTTGTGTAAACACTACAACATCTTTACTATGAAGCATGTCTACTGCTTTTTTTAAAGGGGCTATATGTTCATCTCTTGCTACACTCATTTGACAATTTGCAGCTACACCATGTTGGTCATCAACACGGGTGTTTTCCAAGATAATCATAGCAACGCCACCGTCTGCTCTTTGCTTTAGATATTCAAAATAAGCTTCTCCAATAGTTTGATTAGGCTCTGCAACTCCCATCGCTAAGGGTTCCATTACTGCACGATTTTTAAGAGTTAAATTACCAATTTTTCCTGGTGTAAATAATTTTGGATACATAAGAATTTCCTCTCTTTTTTATATTTAGTATAGATAAATAACTACTAGGTAATTATAACAACATTATAACATGTTAACAACTATTATGTTGTTATAAGTTAGTGCATAGAAATATGAATGGATAACATAAAGTACGGATAACATATTTAAGAAGGATTATGAAAGGAGTGAGATAATGATTAAATATAGAGAATTTACTTCTGATTTACTAGGTGAGATTAAAGCAATATATGCTGATTCGAATTGGCAATCGTATCTTAAGAATGATGATAAGTTAAAGAGAGCATTTGATAATTCACAATATGTTTTGGGTGCATTTGACGATGATAAGTTAGTTGGTTTTGTTAGATGTGTAGGTGATGAAGAATATTTTGTTCTAGTGCAAGATTTGATAGTATTATCAAAATATCAGCAAAAAGGACTTGGCACATATTTATTTAAAAGTTGCTGGGACAAATATCAAGACGTTAGAATGTTTCATGTAGTAACGGATATTGAAGATAAAGTGGATAATCATTTTTATCAGTCTTTTAACATGAAAAAACTAGAAGCTGGACATATGGTTTCTTACTTCAGATAGGTATAAAAGAATGGCACGGGTGAGGTTCATGCCATTCAATGTTTTATTCATTAATTTATCTTTTGCTTGTGCATAATTAAATACTGGCCCATCTATACAAACATAGCTATCATAAATATTTTCAACTTGTCTCGAAGACGTTTATAATATGCATCTGATGCTTTACCATTTGATAAAAACATATTGTCTAGTCTTCTTAATCCATTAATATCGCATGGCCTTGCAAATATAATATAAAACTATATCACTTTAGGCATGAGGAGTGTCAAGACTCATTATAAGTTGATCCAACATCATACTATCCAATTGTAAAAATGTACTAGTTAATTGTCCAACCATACGGTAAAATTCAGTATCAGCATACTGTTTAATATCTAGGCAAAATTGTGGAACCCAGTTAAGCAGATGTGTGTTTAAAAAGTTTT
The DNA here is from genome assembly GCA_001983455.1 of Candidatus Epulonipiscium fishelsonii. Classification (GTDB taxonomy): domain Bacteria; phylum Bacillota; class Clostridia; order Lachnospirales; family Cellulosilyticaceae; genus Epulopiscium_A. Next base: position 5,612 of record LJDB01000077.1, on the reverse strand, counting down.
TTTGCTTTTCAAGTCCACTTAGAGGTTCGGTATATTTATTAGTACATTCACAAAGATAAGACATAAAGTTTAGCTCAACAGCAATATGGTCTTCAAGCAAATCTTTAGCATCCTCGTTTCGTTCCAATCCATTTTGCTCATAAACTGAAATAACCTGAACCCACGCATCTTGCATCAGCATTCTTTTTGGACTTGTATAAACTGATTCATACGGAAATGCACTCGCTCCCTGGGCAATTCCTGCTCCTAAAAATGTTTTTGCATAATCAACTGCTAAATCATCTATACTTTCACCCATGTCATATTCAAAATAATCATTAAACCGTACCATAGCACTATGATACTCTTTTAAAATATTTTTATCTTGACTAGTTGGAAATTTGATAGTTTTTAGAGCATTATAAAGCTCGGTATCAATTTCTTTTTGAAATAGTCTAGTTAATAATTGATATATATTACGACGATTGTTCATTAATTCTTTCAAATCTATCATAATGATTTATATCCTTTCTTGCTTGATACTTCGTCTAATCCTAAAGGTAGTACATCTTGCCATTTAGCATTTTTCAGAATGTATTTGGTAGATGGATTGTTTCCAAAATCTCTTATAGAAAATATTGTTTCGCCAGCTTCGGTGGCATCTTGAATCATTTTTGAAACTTTGCTTTGTGGGTCATCAATATCTCCACAGTTTAAGGCTTTACCTGAACAATTTTTTACACAAGCAGGAACTTCACCTTCTGCACGAGAGTTAGCACATAAAGTGCATTTATCCATAGTGCGACTTATTTCATTGAACGTAGTAGCATTATACGGACATTTTTTATTACAACTTTGGCAACCAATACATTTTTTGTTGTCAATTAAAACCACACCATCTTCAGGGTTTTGATACATTGCTCCAGTTGGGCACACCTCTACACAAGAAGGATTTTCACATTGCTGGCACATTGTTGGTAAGAAATACATTTCTAGGTTAGGGTAAGTTCCCGTTGGCCCAACTTCTCTAACTTTAATTCGGTCACAACCAAGTGCTGTTCCGTTTTCCATCTTACAAGCTACTTGGCATCCTTTGCAACCAATACAACGAAAAGTAAATTTCATTTTAATACCTCCTCAGTTGGGTCAACAGGTTTTGCAAGCCACGCCATAAATTCTTTTGGCTTAGTCCATATTCCCTCTGGTGGGCCTTCAGCACGAGATACCGCAACTTGGAAACCACGCAATGTATAAGTTCCAACTTCAGGATTAAATGGACCTTCTGCACTTGTCAGTACGTTGACATTCATTTCTTTCCAACCATGTGTTGGTGTATTTAAAGTTTCTGGGTTCCAAAAACGTTCCATATATACAACGCCTGGCTTAATCCCTTCGGTTATAGATACTACTGCACGAATTTTCCCACGTTTTGATTCAATCCAAGCCCAATCTCCATCTTCAACACCATATTTTTTAGCATCTGTTGGATAAATCCAAAGTTCTGGAACTGGATAAATTTCACGTAACCATGGAATGTTTCTTAAAGTATTGTGGTGATAAAATGGTATACGTCCTCCAGTCATTATTAATGGATATTTCTGTGCGATTTCTCCTGTTGGACTTTCATTTGGTTCCATGTAGTAAGGAAGCGGAGAATAGTCTTGTGATGCGGGAGGTAATTCACATGCAGAAAATGGTTGACCTGTTCTTCCAAGTGTAATCATACTTTCTAGATATAATTCACATTTTTTTGACGGGGTATTAAACCCTTTAGGAAGCCTAGTCTTTTCATCTTTATTCATATATACATAATAAGTTTTCCACTCTTCTTTTGGCATATATTGATATGGTGTATTTTGTTTTAAATCATCAAAGGTTAAGCCTACACGTGATAAGAAATGGTCCCAAAGCTCACTAACATGGTTCCAATATGGCAAGTCTTTACCCATATATTCTGCGTCAAAAGCTTTTCTGCAACCTTCATGCCCAAGCTCTCCACAACGTTTTGCAATCATAGACCAAATAACAGTTTCGTCAACAGTTTCCCATAAGTGTGTTACTTGTTGCCTAGCACATAATGTATTACACGTTTCCACAATCATATCTGTTTCAAGCCATTCTTCTGTTGGAAGCAAAATATCCGCATAAGCTGAAAAAGATGTTGGATACATGTACATATGAACAATAAAATCTAATTCATCAATTACACGCTTAACTTTATGACTGTCTGCAACTGCAGCCATTTTATTTCCAGAACGGTCAATCCAAACTCTTGGTTTATACGGCTTTCCTGTTAAGACAGCATCAAATACACTTGTAATGTGGCCAGCATACCAAATGTGCAATCCTTTATGCTCTATGCCTCCAAGACGCTTTTTTAGCTGTTCATGAGAAAGTCTGTCTGCTGCAATTGGTACAGGATAGTTAGGCATATCAAATACTCCGCTTTTACGGAAACGTTGCATAAGTGTACCAGGTTTTTCAACGTTACCCATTAATAAATCTATGATGGCTGTTGCCATTGCTGCTTGAGTAGAGTTGTTTGTTTGGTCTGTACTAACTCCAATAGCAATACTACTTGGTGTATTTTCAGCAAAAATTAAAATTGCTTCTTCTACTTTTTTAGGATCTAGGTCACATATTTCACATGCATACTCTATAGTAAAAGGCTCTACTTGTTCAAACAGAAGTTGAAATCCCGTTTTGTAAGTTCTGCCATTAATGTTATAAGTTCCATTAAGTGCTGGGTCTAAATTGTCATTCCAAGGGTATGATAACGGTTTAGCAGATTGAGTTTTACTGTCCCAAACCATAAATGTATCTGGAATATTAGGGTCTTGGCTTTTTTCAGCACGCCACAACATTTGAGTTTCTACATCAACTAAATAAGGTAGGTTAGTCCATTTAAGCACAAATTCTTTATCAAATAAATTTTTATCAATAATATAACGTATCCATGACATCATCAGAGCCACATCTGAACCTGGGCGAACTGGTAACCATACATCTGCATTGGCAGCATCTGGAGTTAAACGAGGGTCAACCACTACAGTTTTTACACCTTTAGCACGTAAATCAACCACTGCTCCTCCTCCACTAGCAGGACATGAGTATGATGGAGCTGTTCCCCACAAAACCAAACTTTTAATTGGTGTATTCTCAGTATCATATATTTCTAGAGCATTTGAGTCTGCAATACTTGGGTCATCTCCCCCATACATCATTGCATATGACAAAACACGTGGAAGATAACATTGTGCACAACCAGGTTCAAACCAGTTAGGTGTTCCAAAAATATTACAAAAACGAGCTATGCTCCAAATCTCTGGATTACCTCCTCCTCCTGTTGAACAAAATACAGTTTCTGCACCGTAATTTTCATAGATATCCATAAGTTTATGGGCAATAACATCAATAGCTTTATCCCACGAAACACGTCGCCATTTGTTTTCTCCTCTTTTTCCAACTCTCATCATGGGATATTTATTTCTATTTGGGTGATATAAAGCTTGAATCCCTGCAAGACCTTTAGCACACATTCGTCCTTTGCTCATGCGGTCTTTGGGGTCGCCTTCAAGTTTAATGACACGACCATTTTTAACTGTTGCAATTACACCACAGTTTGCTATACAAGCACGACAGCAAGTTTTAATTTTCTTTACATCTTCTTTAGTATTAGCTTCAGCAATTTTTTCTGATTGTTTAAAAAGGTTTAGATCGCCAAATATGGCATCTAAACCTTTCACATCTACTGCTAAAAAATCCATTTTTGAGTTTTTATTTGTTTGACTCATACATAAATCCTTTCATATTGTAAATTTTTAAAAATTTTAAGCATTTTCAGCTTTAAAGTCACGGTTATATTTTTTATCATCAATAGTGGTTACAAGAATACTTGCTAAAATTGCAATACCTGCAAATATTACATATGACCATCTATAAGAACCGCCCGTAAGCTGTGAAACAATTCCATTAATTGCAAAACATAAAGCAGTAATTGCACCTTGAATTGGGAATATAACGCTATTTACTTTGTCAAATCCTTGTCTACCAAATATAGAAGTTGGCAAAGAAGTTGTAAAGTTAGCTGAACCACCAATTCCCATACCAATCATGAAAATTGATAAATATATCATTGGCATTACTTGGGTTGCATTACATAATAGTGCTGATGCATACCAAACACCAAACCCAAGCATTGTTCTTTTAGTTCCAAATTTATCATCTAAAATACCAATTGACCAAGAACCAACAATACCTACAAATGCACAAATTGACATAATTGTCATTGCTATTTCAATACTAAATCCAATTTCTAAATTTCTTAACACAAGTGTTGACATTATCCCTGTTGAACAAATTTGGAAACATCCTGTTGCAATACTTGCAATCCATAACTCTTTACATTTTAACAAACTTTTAGTTGTCCAACCATCATCATTTTCTTCTGAAGATGTGTCATATTCAGTTTTATAAACTTCATCTGTTACATTATCTGGATTTTGACCTCTTTCACTAGGTGTATTTCTAACAAAAATTATTCCGATGATGCCTAGAATAATACAACCTACACCAATAGGCACAACTCCAAATGAAACTCCACTAGGTTTAAGTGACATTAAAAACATCATTATTGGCACATAGAAAGCTGATGCAAGGTTATGCCCCATAGTTGTATAACCCATAACAACTCCTTTAGTTTTTGGAAACCATGTTGCAACTAACGTTCCCCCAGCAATGTATCCTGCTGACATAATACCCCCAATTGTAAAAGAATATGCAAGTGCATAAATTTCTACTGATGGTGCATTTCCAAGTACCATATATGCACATCCTGCGATTATACAAAAAACGCCAGATGTTATTCTTGCACCAATTCTTCTATTAACCTGCCCAGCTACAATAAATATTATGATACCAATTAGTCCCCCAATAGCATTCATGTTATAAATCACACCAACATCCACTGCTAACTTTTCTGCTACTGCTGGAGCTGTTGCATTTGTTCCATCATTACACATCCCCACATAAAACCAAAACATAGCCAAACAATATAGTATTATTCCCCAGCCTTTACCAAAGTTTGCTATATTAACTTTTTTCCCCTTTACTGAACTTTCCATAAAATCCCCCCTTTAATTTTTATGTAATTACAAAACAAATAAACCAGACTTTTAGCCTAGCTTATTTATCAATAATAAGAAAAGACCTTGAGTATTTTTCCTTATAAATATAAACATTTGCCCACCTGTTCGTTATTATTAATTATGCGTCATTTGGAACTGCCCTTACCATGAGCTCTTATAATTGTGCATCTATAGTGCCATAGTGTTGTATAAATTTTGTACATTTAGTTACTAAAAAGTACTTTTTAAAAATTTAAGCCCGCCTTACTATTTATCTTAATACATAAATATACCATTTGTGCTAGTTAAACATTTTAGTACTTCAATATAAATGGCAATGCAATATTGCAGGCAACCATTAGAATTAATCGTGTATATAAAATGCACATTCATGCATAATTATACATTTTGGAGTAATACCTATTATATAGGATGTAATTCACTAGTGAGAAGAAATATACTAGGGTATTTTGCCAATTGTATTTTGTTCGATATAGGTATATACTT
>LJDB01000076.1 GCA_001983455.1 Candidatus Epulonipiscium fishelsonii | reverse complement strand
ATTTTTAAATTAATATATAGGGAGTTCATATGGTAAATCGAATATTAAATATCGCAATATTTATTTTAATTAGTATTTTTATATATTACCTAATTGTCCCATATTTTATTCCATCATTAGGTAATGTTGAATTAGAGGTTGTTCCTACAAAGTCAGATTCACAGCTTCAAATAATAAATATCGCTTTGACAGACCCTGCTGAAAATTATTATTTATTGTTACATGAAGATGATGCCAATAGCAATTGGATATATATAACACCGACTTTATCATCAAGAGAAGATGACTATATAATAAAAAATTTTTTACCCGAAGAAATTGAACAATATGTTTTTATAGAAGGAAGCAGTAATAGTTTAAACTATACTTTTAATATAAAGTCAAAATATCCAATAAGCTATATCGCAAACAAAAATTATGAGTTTCACTTACAATATATTGTGCCATACAAGTTTTTGTTTTTTCCAACATTTTATTATAATAAGCACTTTGTATTTTTTGTTGACCCAATCATGTAATTTTTTGAGAACTAACCTCGCCAATCTTTGACCTTTTGCCTCTGGAAGAGGCGGAGATGACTTTAAAACAAATAATAGGAAAAAATCTTTAGTCTTTTCCTATTATCATAAATAATTAGAAAAGGTGGTGTAAACTTGAAAAGTATTTTTGTACTATGTCTTATTTTTAAATATGTAAATTTTGCTTTTATAAAAAAAGTATATCCAGAGAGATTTTATATAACGAAATGTGTATTTTATTTATTAGCCAGTAGTGTGAGCTCTGTTGTATTGGGGATGACAATTCCACTTGGAGCAGTAATTATGTTTATATTATACCTTAATGACAGTCATAACAAGCATGTTAAACTTACTCTTATCCTAACAGGGTTTATTATTGTTATGCTTTCATCAATAAGCTTTGAATCAGTAGTAGCACCAATTCAGAACTATTATCTTCAAAGTAATATTGAAAAAACAACTGAAATATCAATATATTCTTATACGCCTCATAATGAAGAGTTTTTATCCACAATAAGAAAACCCGAGTTGAAGCAGGAGTTTCTTGACAATTTGATGTTAAGTGAACCAGTGATTTCTTTAAATTCAAAAGTTATTCCTCAAGACCATGGATATAAGATTATACTTCACCAAGGTGAGATAGACAAAGAAATCATATTAAGTGATGTGCCTCTTAACAATATCAACATATTTGTTGGGCCCAAATTTGTAACTTATTCTAATCCACATTTATTATCTTTAGTGGAAAGCATGTTTCCAACTCAACCTTCAGAACTCCTAATAAGAGTGGATGCTGATACAACAATAAGCATAACAAATAATACAGTGTTAAACATACTTTGGCGTAATATCTTGTGGGCTCCAAAAGATTCGTTGACTAAGTACATACCAGAGAACTTTGCTATCAGTGCAAATATAAATTTCAGCTCCAATTTAACTGCCATTTTGTCATTTACAGAACAATTTGACTATGTTTATGTTGATAATCTTGGAGTTATACATCTTTCAGCATATCTACAAAATATGTTGTATGAACAATTTATTTTAACTCAAGGCAAAATTGTACACGATTTTACCACATTTGAACCAGCTCATATTCACACTGAACCACAGACTTCACAGCGTTTTTATCTTGAAAGCAACGAAGAAGGTTCTTATGTTGGATTATATAGTGAAAATTATAAAACTGGAGAAAGAACATTTCTTCATTCAGTTACATCAGAAAATGCGAAATTCTTTATATTAAAATATCCGTATATTTTGTTACTAGATGAAAAAGCAGTTTCTCAGTCATATCTTATGATTATTAATCAAAATATACCTGAAAAACATAGATATCTTGCACGTGGAATAAATGTTTTATCTAAATCTATTGCTCTATGTCCGAACAATACTAAATTTTCTTATATTGTGCAAAATCAAGAAAATTCTATGTTGTTCTATGTTGCAGACTATTACCAAGCACCTGAACCCATTGTGTCTGGAAATATAATGGACTCACTATTTTTAACTGAACGCTATATTGTATTTACTCAAAAAATCGATGACGACAACCTGCTTTGTATATATGATGTGGATTACGAAAGAGTTATAAAATATACTTATATCCCTGGAGAAATTCATCTTATTGAAAGTAGTAATAATGAAATTAAATTTGCTGTCCAATCAACTTCACATTTGACTTTAAAAGAAGGAATATTTTCTATAACACCAAATCTTGAAATTAATGCAATTGAATAAGTGAAGGCGAGCCCACGGGTTCGCCTATTTTATATAAGGAACAAAAATTTTATAAAATATAAAAGAATTTAAATAAGCAATAACGGCAAATCCAAAAAAGAACCAACAGAATGAATATAAAGGTAGCAAAGCACTATCAACATATGTTAAAGCTATTGGAAAAAAGGTTATTATCAAAATAACTATAGTAGAAATAATATGAGTGAGTGCAAATATAATCGAGTTTTTAACTAGTTTAATCAGTGTATTTTCAAAGGTGGCAATCACAGGAAAAATATATACACTAAGTACAATCCATATACATCCTAGAAAAACATTTAAATATAACAATATTTTAGCGAATATTCCGCCATTTATATTTATTAAAAAATTTACATTATTTGTCATAATAAAAGCACTTAAAATAAGCATTATATAGGTTAAAGTAGACTGCTTAAAGTAAACTTTAAGTGCATTAAAGTAAATTTTAAGGATATGTTCATCTGTATTTTTGATAATTTTTAGTGTACATTGATACAATGCAGTTAGACTAGCACCAATTGTAAAAATAGGAATACTACTTAAAATAAAAACCAAGTTTAATAAAAATATCTGTCCCAATCTATTTAAAAATATATTTAAAAAATTATCATCACTCATACCATTCTCCTTGTATATATTGGTAATCAACTTTTCTAATAATTAATATCTGCGTAGGAACATTATATTATACTTTTTAGTCATATTTTTTATTGAGAATTAACAAAAAAATATTAGTTTGAAATTTTATATAATATAGATTAAACTGATCACATTAAAATTGTTTACATTTCAAAAAATGTATAGTATAATGATTAATGATTTAAAGTTAAATATTAGTGTACATACAAATTATTATGGGAGGATTTTAAAAATGAAATTTAAAAAAATATTTTGTGGGGTTCTTGCGGCTTCAATGATAATGGGATTAATGGGATGTGGTTCAGAAGAAGCGACTATAAATACTTCAAGTACACCTGAAGAAGTTACTCTTTCAATAAATATATGGGATACTTATCAACAACCTGGGCTACAACAAATCCTTGATGACTTTACAGCTAAAACAGGAATAAAAACGGAGCTATCAGTTATAACATGGACGGAATATTGGACAATACTAGAAGCAGGAGCTCAAGGCGGACAATTACCAGACGTATTTTGGATGCACTCAAACGAGAGTCAACGTTATATGGAAAATGATATGTTGCTAGATATAACTGATAAAATTGCTGAAAGTACTATAATTGATCCAGAAAATTACCCAGAAGATATTTGGGGACTGTATACTTCAAGCGATAAATATTATGCAGTTCCAAAAGATATTGACACAATTGCACTATGGTATAACAAAACAATGTTTGACGAAGCAGGTCTTGAATACCCAAATGCAGATTGGACATGGGATGATATGACTGAAGCTGCAAGGAAACTTACAAAACCAGATGGTAGCCAATACGGAGTAGCAATAAGAAATGACGGTGGCCAAATGGGATATTATAATATGATTTATTCAAATGGTGGATATGTAATAAGTGAAGACAAAAAGAAATCAGGCTATGATGATCCTAAATCAATTGAAGCTATGCAAATTTTAGAAACTTGGATAAATGAAGGACTAATGCCTAGTTTATCTATAATGGCTGAAACTAACGTTGAAGTTTTAATGCAATCAGCTCAAATTGCTATGACAATACAAGGTTCTTGGATGCTTTCATCATACGAAGAAAGCGAATATGCTTTAGCAAATATAGATATAGCAGAACTTCCAATGTCTAAATCAACTGGCGAAAGAGTATCTATGTTTAACGGTTTGGGATGGGCAGCTTCAGCAAGTGGAGATCACACAGAAGAAGCTTGGCAACTTCTTGAATATCTTGGTTCAAAAGAAGCTCAAGAAAAACAAGCTGAGCTAGGAGTTACAATGTCAGCTTATAATGGAACTTCTGATAAATGGGCTACATCTTCATCCTTCAATCTTCAAGCTTATATAAATATGATGGATAATATGATTATAAATCCATATTCAAGAAACACTTTTATTTGGGATAGTGAAAACAACGAAATTTTAAAACAGGCTTATTTAGGCGAGAAATCTATGGAAGAAGTTTGTAAAGAAATGGCTGCTCAACAAAATAAAGTTTTAGCAGACGAATAAAAATATTATGGGGGGTATGACTAATTATGAAAAGTAAAAAAATGTCGCCTCAACAAAAAAATGAATTTATGTGGGGATGGATATTTATCCTTCCTACATTAATAGGATTAGTAATTTTAAATATTATTCCTATATTTCAAACCATTTACCAAAGTTTCTTTAAAACAGGAGATTTTGGTAGAGGTAACAAATTTGTTGGGCTTGATAATTATATGAAAGTATTTGCAGATGAAGAAGTATGGCAGTCTTTAATAAATACATTTAAATATGCAATTGTTGAAGTGCCAGTATCAATTTGCATAGCACTAGTTTTAGCTGCTTTATTAAATAGAAAAATGAAAGGCAGAACAATTTATCGTACAATTATCTTTTTACCAATGGTAACAGCTCCAGCGGCCATTGCTATGGTTTGGAGATGGGTGTTAAATTCAAAGTTTGGATTAATAAATAATATATTTGGTGTAGATGTTCAGTGGTTATCAGATCCAAAAATTGCTGTTTATACACTTGCATTAATAGGAGTTTGGTCGATTATAGGTTACAATATGATTTTATTTCTTGCAGGATTACAAGAAATTCCAGCTGATTATTATGAAGCAGCAACAATTGATGGAGCAACAGGAATGAAAAGTTTCTTCTATATAACTATTCCTTTACTTTCACCAAGCATATTCTTTGTTTGTATTACAAGAATAATCTCTGCACTACAAGTTTTTGATTTGATATTTATGGTAATGGATAAAACAAATCCAGCCCTTTCTAAAACCCAATCACTAGTGTATTTGTTCTACGACTATTCATTTGCTCAAAAAAATCTGGGATATGGAGCAACTATCGTAGTCGTATTATTAATATTAACTCTAATAATTACTGCTATACAAATGTATGCACAGAAAAAATGGGTATTTTACAACTAAAAGGAGGGGAACATTATGGAAAAAGAAAAAAGTAAAATGTCAATATTTATTCATATTATATTAATTATTGTATCTTTAACAATGTTAATTCCGTTTTGTTGGATGATCTTAACTTCATTTAAAACTGTTTCAGAAACAATGCAAGTAGATCCATTTGTTATTTTTCCAAAAGAATGGAAAATAGATGCTTTTATAACAGTAATGAAAGAAATGAACTTTTTAATATTATATAAAAATACTTTGCTTATGATTTTGTTTAGAATAATTTGTTGCGTAATAACAGCAACTTTAGCAGGATATGCATTTGCTAGACTTAACTTTAAAGGGAAAAATTTTGCATTTACACTAGTCTTAATTCAAATGATGGTGCCTGTGCAAATATTTCTTATTCCACAGTATTTAATGATTAGTAAAATGGGACTGCTAAATACAACATTTGCTTTAGTATTTCCTGGGATGGTTTCTGCATTTGGTACATTTTTGCTACGTCAAGCTTATATGAGCTTACCAAAAGATTTGGAAGAAGCGGCAAAAATTGATGGTTGTAATATAGGTCAGACATTCCTATTTATAATGGCACCACTAACTCGTTCAAGTATGGTAGCTTTAGGAATATTTACAGCGCTATTTGCTTTTAAAGATTTAATGTGGCCTATGATTGTTAACTCCAATAAAGATACAATGGTTCTTTCTTCAGCACTTGCAAAAATGCAAGGCCAATATGTAACAGATTATCCTGAACTTATGGCAGCATCTTTAATTGCAACTATTCCTATGATTATAATCTATGTAGTATTTCAAAAACAATTCATCCAAGGTATTGCAACTAGTGGTGGAAAATTATAAAATGTTCCTTAGGGAGCATTTTTTTTTGCTTTTAAAAAAATATATTAAAAGGAGAATTATTTTATGAAGATAACATTTCTTGGAGCAGGAAGCACTATATTTGCAAAAAATGTATTGGGAGATTGTATGCATTCGCAATTTCTTAGAGATGCAGAAATAGCGTTATACGATATTGATGGACAACGTCTTGAAGAATCAAAAATAATGCTTGATGCAATAAACAAAAATGACAACGAAAGTAGAGCAACAATAAAAACTTACCTAGGTGTAGGTGAGCGTAAGGAAGCACTAAGAAATGCAGATTTTGCAGTTAATGCTATCCAAGTTGGTGGGTATGAGCCTTGCACAAAAATTGACTTTGATATTCCAAACAAATATGGACTTAGACAAACAATAGCTGATACTTTAGGGATTGGCGGAATAATGAGAGGGCTTAGAACAATTCCTATTATGCAAGATTTTGCAAAAGATATGGAAGAAGTTTGCCCAAACGTATGGTTTTTAAATTACACTAACCCAATGTCAATTTTGACGGGATATATGCAAAGATATACAAAAGTTAAAACTGTAGGGCTTTGTCATAGTGTACAAGTATGTTCTGAGCATCTTTTAAAAGCACTAGGGATGGAAGATAAAATTGAAGGAAGACGTGAACTGATTGCTGGAATTAACCATATGGGTTGGCTTTTAGATATTAAAGACAAAGATGGAAATGATTTATATCCAGAGATTAAAAAACGTGCCTTAAATAAAAATGAAACAGAAAAACATGACGATATGGTTCGTTATGAATATATAAAAAGATTTGGATACTATTGCACGGAGTCTAGTGAACACAACGCTGAATATAATCCGTTCTTTATTAAGCATAAATATCCTGAACTTATAGAGAAATTTAATATACCACTGGACGAATATCCAAGAAGATGTATAGAGCAAATTGCAAAATGGACTTCTACTAAAGAGGAACTTTTGAAAGGTGGTGCGTTAACACATGAACGCTCTCACGAATATGCATCAAGGATAATGGAAGCTATTGTAACTAATGTTCCTTATAAAATTGGTGGTAACGTTTTAAATAATGGGTTGATTTCTAATCTGCCAAACGAAGCTTGTGTGGAAGTTCCTTGCTTGGTTGATGGTTCAGGTGTTACTCCTTGTTATGTTGGAGAGTTACCTTTACAGTTAGCTGCTATGAATATGACTAACGTTATGCCTCAACTTCTTACTATTAAAGCTGCTGTTACTAGGAAAAAAGAAGATATTTATCAGGCTGCTATGCTTGACCCTCATACTGCTGCAGAATTAAGTATGGATGATATAGTTTCTATGTGTGATGAACTTATTGATGCACATGGCGAGTATATGAAAATGTATAACTGATTTCCTGTTTTTATTCCTAAGTATATGGGTGAACAATGTTTGCCCATATTTTCCAATTTCACATACTATTCACATAGTCCTATGATAATTTACACAAATTCAAACTTCATAATATAATTAACAAATTTTAAAAAAATGAGTTGGTGAATAAAATGTTACCTATTGTACGTGTTACAAATTTATATAAAATTTATAAAATGGGTGATGAAGTTGTAAATGCCCTAAATGGAGTGTCCTTGGAAGTTCAAAAAGGTGAGGTATGTTGTCTTTTTGGTACGTCTGGATCAGGAAAATCTACGTTATTAAATATGATTGCAGGGCTTGAAAAGTGTACAAAAGGTGAAGTTTATATTGGATCAAGTCCAATTCATAAAATGAACGAAGAGCAAGTTACAAAGTTTAGACAATTACATGTTGGTTTTATTTTTCAATCATATAATCTTATTAGCTCTTTAACAGCAATGGAAAATGTAAGCTTACCTCTAATATTTCAAGAAATACCAAAAAGAGAGCGTGACAAACGAGCAAAGGAAATGCTGGAAGCTGTTGGTCTAGGGCAAAGACTGCACCACAAGCCAAATGAAATGAGTGGAGGACAACAACAAAGAGTTAGTATCGCTAGAGCATTTGTAAATCATCCAGCGATATTATTTGCAGATGAGCCAACAGGAAACCTAGACACAACTACTACTATTGAAATAATGGATATGATGACAAGTATGGCTAAAAAATATAATCAAACAATTATCATTGTTTCGCACGACTTGGAAACAGCAGATTATTCTGACAAAATTGTTACCATGCAAAATGGGCTTATAAAATCAGTGAAGTTGAATACTTCAAAATTTGCATAACAACTATAAGTGAGGTAATTATATATGAAAAAATTTATTGCATTAACCTTATTACTAGTAGGGCTATGCCAACAGACATTTGCATATGAAGAAAGTGAAATTAGATTGGAAGATGTAGAATATACAAGAGATAATTTGTTTGAAGATGACGAAATTGAAATAGTTGTTAGTGTAATTGGCTCGTCATATAAAGATACACAGATAAATCAAGTTTCAGTTAAAGGTGAAGCTGTTGACACATCTGAAATGGAATGGGAAATATATCAAGGAGATACAGACAACATACGAGATGACACAGAGTTAGGAATGGCCGAACTGGTAGATATTAAAATTTCAGGCCTTACATATACAGGAGTTGGAAACGAAGTAACAGTGAGCGTTTCCACTGGAGCGGGTAATGTATCTGAAGATATAACTTTAAATGCAATATCAAATGATACTATTACAGGAGCACTAGTGTTGGATCCAAAAGTTGATAGCAATATGAGTATGAGTATTAATGCGGGTGAAACAAAAAGCATGGGGCTTACAATAAAAAACACTAGTGATATAGACTTAGTTAATAGTGTTATAAAAATTAATTTTGCAGAAACAACAATTGGTCTAGCTATTGAAGAAGGAAACTATATCGATATTTCATCAATTAAATATGGCAGAAGCCAAGAGGTTTTCTTTACAGTATCTGCCACTGAAGATGTTCCAAGAGGGACGTATAAAATTAACGCTGAAATTAATGGTATGAACCAAATTATATGGTTGGAAGTTAAAAATTCGAGTAACTCGCCAAGTTTAAGTATTTCTTATAATGACAATCATAATTTTCAATCTGGTACAGTTACTCCTTTGGAGCTAAGTATACAAAACAGTGGAAAAGAGGTTGCACATAACGTTAAGTTAAATTTGCAATCAAAAGAAGTGCTTGGGATATCTGGAAATAGTAGTATGCTTAACCTAGGCTCAATTGAAGGTGGAGAAGTTGCACAACTTAATTTGGATTTATTAATTGAAGAGTTAGAAGAAGATAGACTTCTTGTGGCTGATTTTGAAGTTACATACGAAACAGAACAGGGCGATGTTATAAATGAAACACAAAAACTTTATATTTCTGCTATAGGAGTGGGAGAGGAAGAGGAAGAAACCGAAGCTTTACCAAGCTTAAGTATTTCTTATGATGCAACACAAACTTTCCAATCAGGTCAAGTTAATCCTCTAAGCCTAGTCATTAAAAACACAGGCGATGTTGTTACAGAAAATGTTAAGTTAAACTTACAATCTGGAGATAAGTTTGGTGTTTTTGGTAGCACTAGTTTAATTACCGTTGGTTCAATTGCTGTTAGAGAAGAAAAAACTGTAAATTTGGAACTATTTATTTCAGAGCTTGAAGATGACCAGCTTTTAAATGCAGATATTCAAGTTACATATGAAGCAGATGGTGAAAATATAAATGAAAGTCAGCAAATTTATATTGAAGCCATGTCTAGTGAAGCCATGTCTAGTGAAGAAGAAGAGGTGGATACAGCTGCAAATATAAGTATTTCTTATAATACAAACCAATCTTTTTTTGCTGGTCAAACTAATCCTTTAAACTTAATTATTAAAAATATTGGGGATGAGGCTGCTAAAAATGTTAAATTGAATTTACAATCAGGTGAAAACCTTGGGATAGCAGGAAGTAGTAGTCTAATTAATTTGGGTCCAATGGAAATTGGAGAAGAAAAACATTTAAACTTAAATCTTTTAATTGAAGACTTTGAGACAGACAAATTGCTTACAGCTGATTTTGAAGTTACGTGTGAGATGGATGACGGCAAAATAACTAGTGAAAATCAACAAATATATCTTAGTGCTATTGGAAATGAGGAAGAGGAAACAAACCAAAATGCACAAGTTACTTTTACTAGTATTTCTTCACCTACAGGAACAGTATTGCCAGGGCAAGAGTTTCAAGTTAACTTTGGCATTATAAGTTCAGGGTACGCAGAAGATATTGAGGTGAGTTTGGGAGAGCTAAAAAATATTGTACCAACTTCTCAAAACAAATTTATGATTGATACACTTTCTCCAAATACACCAAAAAATTTCACTATTAAAATGATGGCTACAGATGATGCTATCACTCAAAATTATCCTATTGAACTTCTTGTTAAATATGAATATGATGACGAAATGCAAACAGAGGCTCAATATGCAAATGTATATGTTTACAATGAGGAAGACGAAGAAGATGATGAGGAAGCTACGTCTTTGCCAAAAGTAATCATTGGTGGGTACAGCTTTTCAACAGAAACAATTCACCCAGGAGATGAAGTAACAGTACAAGTGGATTTAATAAATACAAATAGTGAGCAATCTGTAAACAACCTTACAGCGACTTATAGCTCTTCATTGGGGCAAGAATTTGATAGCCAACAAATAATTACTCCTGTAGGTTCAGGCAACACTTTATATACTGCTTATATCGCTCCAGACTCTACTGCAACTCAAACTTTTTCTTTTAAAGTAGCAAATGACGCTGGAAACCAAAGTTATTCTTTAGAAATTGAGTTTGATTATGAAACTGAGGATGCCGAAAAGTTAACTAGTAAAGAGGCTATTCTTTTCACCGTGACTGAAGAAGGACGCATTGAGGTTGGTGAAATTAGTACTACTACTTTACAACAAGGAAAATCCAATGACTTGACTATTCCTTTATATAACCGTGGAAAATCTGACCTTGAAAATGTTATGATTTCGCTTGAAGGAAATGGATTTACTGTTACAGACAATCAGCTTTATATAAATAGTTTTGCTGAGGGTGGAACAGAATATTATTTGCCAATTGTTACACCAAATAGTGATCAAGTTAAGATTGCACTAGTAGCAGAGTTTGAGGATAGTGCTGGAAATATGCAAACTACTTCTTACCCACTACATTTTGATGTTGAGGCTTCTCGTGGGCAACAACAAGTTATGTCCCCAGAAGGAATGCCTCCTGCTATGTCAAGTGGGCCAACTGGCACAAGACCTATTTCTAATAACATGACTCAACCAACGGACAGTTCAATTCTTTCAAATATTACAGCTACTTTAACTGAAATATTAAATATGTTTAAAGCGGATCCTACTTTAATGTATGTGTGTGCCAGTCTTGTTGGACTTTTAGTAATATTTATAATAAGTAAGAAAATTAAAAAGAAAAAAAGCAACAAACTTATCGGAGGGTTAGACCTAGAGCTTGATGAAACCAAAAAAAATGACTGAGGGTGGTGTAAAAAATGAAGACAACTGATTTATATAAACTTAGCACCACAAATTTATGGAGAAGAAAGTTGCGTTCAGGACTTACCATTTTGGGTGTTGTAATTGGGGTTGCTTCTATCATAATGATGTTCTCACTTTCAGAAGCTATGAATGTTAACTATGAAAATCAAATGAACCAATGGGGTGAACTTAGTTTAATTACAGTTACCCCTGCGGATGATATGAATGGTCTGGTTGAAATTGAACCCCTAGATGAAAACACACTAGAGATGTTTGAGATGATTGCTAATGTGGAAAAAGTTATGCCTGTTCTTGAAACTGAGGTTACTCTCCAAATTGGTGATTATGGAACAATGCGTCAACTTACTGTTAAAGGACATGATGCCGATGAGCTGGAAGCTTTGGGATATATTTGTGAAGAAGGCTCAAACTATTTTGAAGGTGATATTAACACCATGGTTATTGGTGGAGATGTTTTAGATTACCTAGTAAAAAAGGGTGAAGACATGAGCAAAACATCATCATCTTCAAGAGGTGGAATGCCCTCTGGTGGGGGTGGTGGCAGAATGCCCTCTGGTGGAGGAGGTGGCGGAATGATGCCACCTTCCAGTATGATGAGTGATATGCCATCAGAAATGAGAGAAAGAATGGAAGAGATAATGGGAGAAAAAGAAGATGTGGTTGATATATTTACAGAGCGTGCAATTGTGACGTTCGATACTTTTTCAATGCGACTTCCTCCAGGGATGGAAAGCTTCATGCCAAAAAATGATACTGCCTCAGATTATACTGCAAAACCTATCACTGTTGAAATAACTGGCCAGCTTCCTTCTGGAAACGCTTCTACAGATAATGTTTTATTTATGCCACGTGAAAGTGTACAATATCTTATAAATCAGAAAACTATTCAAGATGCAAAAACTTCTGGAAATTCTCCTGATTTAAGCACTATCGTGGAATATGATGAAGTTATAATTAAAGTTTTTAGTTCTAATGATGTTGAAATGGTTCGTGCCCAAATTGAGATGATGGGTTTTACAACGGATGGAGCTCAAGACACACTTGATGAGATGCAACAAATGTCTTCCAACATTCAAATTATACTGCTATTTATTGGTGCAATCTCTCTTGTCGTTTCAGCAATAGGCATCACAAATACTATGATGACTTCAATTTATGAACGTACCAAAGAAATTGGGGTTATGAAAGTTATTGGTGCGGGCATTACGGATATAAAAAAGATATTCCTAGTTGAAGCTGCTATAATTGGGTTTGTTGGTGGCATTATCGGCATTAGCTTATGTTATTTGCTTTCTTTTCTTTTAAATACATATGGTAAAGAATTTTTTAGTGGTCTTGTTTCTACTTCGGAGGACTATAAGACTTATGTGTCTATTATAACTCCATATTTGTCTATTGGTTCAATTGTATTTTCTACTATAATTGGACTTATGGCTGGATACTTTCCTGCAAAAAAAGCTACAGCTTTATCTGCTCTTGCTGCGATGAAAGCATAACACAAATAGAGGGCAAACGTTGTTAGTCCTCTATTTTAAACATTAAATTAGTGCGAGTTTAAAAAATCTTCACTCTTATGTGTAAAATAAGCAATTAGTGGCCCAACACAAAATACACAAAGTATTGTTCCAAGGCCAAATGGACCTCCCAATAAAAACCCTACGAAAAAACAAAATCCATCAGAAGCTATTCTTGATACTCTAAGTGAAAGAGGTGTTCGCTCTGCTAATATAACAAAAATCAGGTCATATGGTGCAATCCCCAAGTTAGCAGCCAAATACATCCCTATTCCTATCGAGAAAATAATAAAGCCAATAATAGCTACAACAATGCTTACAATGAGACTATTTATTTGTGGGGTAAAATTATTTAAAAACCATGCTCCTCCTTCAATACAAGGTGCCACCATTATCATATTTGCTACTGTTCCAATATTAATCTTCTTTTTATCTATAAAAAACACTACTCCTAAAATACTAAAGCCCACTATCCATTGTATCAATGAAAAATTAACATTTAAAGTATTGCTTAGTCCAATATTAAACATTGTAAATGGGTCCACGCCTAAATTAGCTTTTATAAAGATTGCTATTCCAAATCCAATAATTATGTTTCCAGCTAGTAAGAAGATATAATCATTTCTTTTTCTTGTGCCTGAAGGTAGATTTACATCCTGACTTTCTTTTCTTGGAGCGTCCATATAATTCCTCATTTCCTTAAATTTAAATATAATATAATATAATATAATTTCAAATCTATGCCCATAATATACATATACTTTTATTTAGCATATTATTCATAAAAAGGAGTGAACCTATGAAAACAGTGTATTTAGTGGAAGATGAGCAGGTATTATCAACATTGCTAGTTAAATATTTACAACATGAAGGATATATTGTTACAGCATTTGTCGATGGTCTTTCAGCTTTAAAAAGTATTCCTGATAGTCCAGATATTTGGTTACTTGATATAAATTTACCAGATATTAGCGGATATGACCTTATAAAGAAAATAAAGGAATTTAACAGCAAAATTCCAGTCATTTTTATGTCTGCAAGAAATGAAGAATTGGATAGAGTGATTGGGCTTGAGCTTGGAAGCGAAGATTATATTGCAAAGCCATTTTTGCCACGTGAGCTTGTGCTTAGAACTAAAAATTTACTAGAAAGAGTTTATGGCAAAGAAGAAAAGCTTGAAGATATAATCCAATTAAATAGCTATCAAGTTCAGCTTAAAGAAAGAGTCATCCGCTTAGATGATGTAATTATTCAGCTTACAACCAAAGAGTTTGAACTAGTAGTTTATTTTATCAATAATAAAAATTGCGTAGTGACAAGGGAACAGATTTTAAATGCCGTGTGGGGTCAAGACTATTTTGGCTCTGATAGAGTTGTAGATGATACTGTAAGACGAATTCGTAAAAAGTTGCCTGATGCAAGTCTAGAAACAATTTATGGATATGGTTATAAATGGATAATTTAAAATTTAAATCTCTCTCAAGACGCATATGGTATACCCTAGTCATTTTATCAGTTTTTATTATATTTACAATATCAATCATTTATAACTTTGTTATTAACAGTTTAGAAAGAAATTATGTTAAAGAAATCTTATTAACTTCTCATACAGCTTTATTAAGCGAAGTTCAACAAGTTCCCATTTTTGAGCAGGAAGTAGATATAAAAGATTTAATTAGAGTGAATCATTTACTAGTCAATGTAGATAATGGCAATATTAATGTATTTTCATTTAACAGAAAATTTGGAATTAGTCCAAATGAATTTGAACAGATAAAGCAGGAAATTCCAAACATTATTAATTCTGATGAAATATATCAGTTCAGCATTAATGATCTTCATATCAATGAACAAATATACACTATATCAACATATATTAGTGATAATTCGTATTTAGTAAGTTATGTGAAGAGTATAACACCATCTTTTTTGCAATTTGAAGTTATAGCAATTAGTCTTGCATTCACATTTTGTTCATTTTGGATTGCAAAGCATATTTCGAATTATATTTGTAAGCCATTAAAAGGACTAGAAGAACATGCACTAAAAATTGCTAACCATCAATTTACGGAACCTCTTATAGCGGAAACTAACGATGAAATAGGTAGTTTAATTAACAGTATAAATTACATGCAGGATGAATTATATAAAAAAGAAGAACAAGAAAAGCGATTTCTGCAGACGATTTCTCATGACTTAAAAACACCTATTATGATAATATCAGGTCATGCTCAAGCAATTATCGATGAAATGTATATAGAAAGCCTAGAGGAAACTGCTCAAATTATTGTTGATGAGGCAAAACGTTTGGAAACCAAAGTAACTCAAATGTTATATTTTAATACTTTAGATATTACTTTACAAAAATCTTTACATGTAGAACAAATTTGTTTAAACGAAATGCTTTCTTATATTATCACTAAATTTCAAGTACTTAATAAGTCTATAAATTGGGACATTAACTTAGAAGAAAATTTATACGTAAAAGCAAACCGTGAACAACTAGAAATTGCCATTGAAAATATCTTTGATAATCAACTTAGATATGTACAGAATGTTATTAGAACATACGTATATAAAGATAAGTTTATACACATTATTATTGGTAATGACGGTGAAAACATTCCACCTAATAAGATAGAAAAAATATTTGATCATCTTTATAAAGATAACCAAGGTAAGTTTGGATTGGGTCTTGCCATAACAAAAAAAATTGTATGCCATTATAGAGGTTCTATTGAAGTTTCTAATAGTTCTGAAGGTGTAAATTTTCATATAACGTTTCCTATTTCTGTATAGCAAAAAACCTCTTTCTCATTTTGAATAAGAAAGAGGTTTTTTATGCCCGAGACCGGAATCGAACCGGTACGAGATTAGGTCCCACAGGATTTTAAGTCCTGCGCGTCTGCCAGTTCCGCCACTCGGGCAAAACGACCCAGAAGGGACTCGAACCCTCGACCTCCGCCGTGACAGGGCGGCGTGCTAACCAACTGTACCACTGGGCCAAACGTTTTGCGACTTGAAACTTGACTACTGGGTTAGTATAATATAATTCGTACAACTTGTCAACCCTTTTAATAAATAATATATATATTGTTCGTTAGTGTATTAATATTTTATCATATAACATGTTTATCCAGTTTAAAAGCACTGAACTTCTGCATTTAAGCATATGGATTAAATTTTCTATAAGTGAAAGTGTCTTTTAGATTTTGGGAGTTTAAATCCAAATTTTCTCTAGTTCTGATTTCTATTTATCTTATCTTCTGCAACATTCTAGGATATATAATAGCGGATTATAATCTCGTATTTAACGGTAGTTATATCGGTCAATTTCTAATATAAAATTTATCTTATATTTCTGAAGCATTCTAGGATATATAATAGCGGATTATAATCTCGTATTTAACGATAATTATATGTGTCAATTTCTAATATAAACTTTATCTTATCTTCTGGGACATTCTAGGATATATAATAGCGGATTATAATCTCGTATCTAACGGTAGTTATATCGGTTAATTTCTAATATAAAATTCATCTTATCTTCTGGGACATTCTAGGATATATAATAACTAATTATAATTTTAATAGAGTTTTAATCTACACAAAAAAAGGATGACCTCAAAGATCATCCTTTTCTCTAAAAATACGTATCCACAGGGATTCGAACCCCGGACCCACGCCTTAGAAGGGCGTTGCTCTATCCAGCTGAGCTATGGATACATTTAATTTGGCAATCACTTACTCTCCCAGCTCGTCTCCAAACTAGTACCATCAGCCGACTATGGCTTAACCATCGTGTTCGGTATGGAAACGGGTGTTTCCCATAGTCGTATAATCACCAAAAATGTTTGTGTTTTGCAACACTCAATAACAAATACTA
>LJDB01000075.1 GCA_001983455.1 Candidatus Epulonipiscium fishelsonii | reverse complement strand
TCTAACAGGGTCAATTGCTAATGAAACATTATTGATAAATTTATCAGGTAGAGGCTCACTTGTGAAATTTATATTTCCAGCATCATCTTTTTCCCATCCGATATTGAACAAATCCACTAGGTCCATAAATGGTATATAAATATGATCATTTTTTGTAAAAGTTGGAATACCTTCAAGTACTGGAGCACCATTTAAAGTAAATTTAGTTTCAGTAGATACTATTTGAGAATCTGTTACTGGTTCAGACTCACCTACTGGCAATTCTAAAATAGCTATTGGTGCTTCTATATCTAAAGTCGGTGGAGCTGGCTTTATTTCAGTAGCAAAAGTTGGAATACTCATACACGTTAAAATTGTTCCTAACAATAAAGTTTTTAGTTTCATAATTTTTACCTCACCTTTTTATTTGTTTGAACTATAATATATAGAATGAATGTAATAGCATTTTTAAATTTATTGTACTAGTGCGTCAATAATAGTAACATGGTCAGCAATTATTTGTACGGGATAAGACTCTAATATTGGGCTAGAATAAGAAACACTGATTGTTTGACCTGCTTTTAAATCTTCTAGTTTATATATACGACGGTCTCTAATGTGTTGAATACCAGTGTTTTCTGTAAAAGAAAAAATAGTGTGTGGTTCAGTTGAAGTAGAATCTCCAACAGTAATACTTGTAACTTTGCCATTTTTTGTTGCAACATCAAGCACTTTTACTTTTTCCATAACAGTTGAGATACCAGAAGCATCGTTAGCTTCTTCTCCATCATTAATTAAAGTAATTGCATATGCAGTTGATTGAGCAGGAATTGACATAGTCATAGCTTGTGCATGTTCAATATTTACAATTTGGCCTGACTTCAAATCTGCTGAAGTATAAAGTCTTTTATTCATAATATGCTTAATAGTGGTTTGCTCAGTTAAATGGAATATTGTTTGATCCATTGGGTTTTGTGGGTCTTGTGGATTTCCTATAACAACACTAATTTGCCCATTATTATCTTTTACATCTACAATACATACATGTTCCATTAAAATTCCCTCTTCTTCAAACACAATATTATTTTCAGCAGGTGCTGGATTTTCTGGGTCTGGTACATAAATAACAGGAGTAGGTCCGTCAGGAATATCTGATGACCATGGGCCGTCAGCAACAGGGCCACCTTCTAAGAAGTCTGGCAAAGGAACTACTGGCATATTTGCATCTCCAGTCATAGCTACATCAGCAACTCTAACAGGGTCAATTGCTAATGAAACATTATTGATAAATTTATCAGGTAGAGGCTCACTTGTGAAATTTATATTTCCAGCATCATCTTTTTCCCATCCAATATTGAATAAATCCACTAGGTCCATAAATGGTATATAAATATGATCATTTTTTGTAAAAGTTGGAATACCTTCAAGCACTGGAGCACCATTTAAAGTAAATTTAGTTTCAGTAGATACTATTTGAGAATCTGCTACTGGTTCAGACTCACCTACTGGCAATTCTAAAGTAGCTATTGGTGCTTCTATATCTAAAGTCGGTGGAGCTGGCGTTGTTTCAGTAGCAAAAGTTGGAATGCTCATACTCATCAAAACTGTTCCTAATAATAAAGTTTTTAGTTTCATAATTTTTACCTCACATTTTTTATTTTTTCAAACTATAATATATAGACGCACTAAAAATTAATAAGGTTCCAAGAAAATAAAAAAATTTTTTGACCAACAAAAATAAGAAGAAAAGACCGTTCGCCTTTTCTTCTTATTATTTTATCTTCTACTCACAACTCTTTGTAATTCTTCAATTTTATTTCCTAAATCTTGATTGATATTTAAATTTCTCTCTGAATTAATAGTATTCGTATTAGTGATATTTTCAAGTTCCGCTATACCTTTATTTAATTGACTTACAGATTGTTTTTGCTGATGTGTACTTTCAAGCAATATATCACTAATGCTTGCGGTATCATCAACTGTTTGAACAATGCTGTTTAAAGCTAAATCTGTTTCATTCACTAGTGATTGACCTTTTTTCACGCTGTTTATACTATCTTTGATAATTCTTTCAATTTCTTTTACAGTCTCAGAACTCTTAGTTGCTAAATCACGAATTTCATTTGCAACAACAGCAAACCCCTTGCCGGCTTCTCCTGCTCTCGCTGATTCTATAGCGGCGTTTAAAGCTAGTAGATTTGTTTGACTTGCAATGTTTTCAATTATTTTAATTACCTCAGCAATATTTACACTAGACTTATTAATGTCTGTCATAGCTTCAATTAAGCTTTTCATATAGTTTGTACCAATTTTTGCTTTATCTTTAGCAATAAGAGAAATCTTATTTGTTTCCTCAATTTTAATAACATCGCTTTCTATGCTATTTGATAATCTAGTTATCGAGTCAATAAAATCTTCGATTAGTTGTGATTGTTTTGTAGCTCCATCAGATAAATCAATTGCACTTTGACTAACTTGATTTGAAAGATTAGAAAATTGACTTAAATTATCGGAAATTTCATTAATTATAGAATCTTGATTATATTTTGTTTCTGATAGTTCGTTAAAAATTGGAATAGTACTCACAATTTCAACATGTCCAATATTTTGTCCTAAGTTATTTTTAATATGTTGAATATCTACGTTATAATCTTCACCATTCATTTTAAAGGTAGTATTGGTTTTATTATTGTTTAAGCAGTTTATTCCACACTCAGAGCTTGAACAAATGGGTGCTCTCCAATTATTACAAGTTTTCCCTAACAAGTCTGCTCTTGATTTCCCTAGCTGTTTTTCTACTGCTTTATTAACAAATATCCACTTTCTATTCATATCTGTTGCTGAAACAATTGAAGGAATAGCATCGAGAATATTAGTTAATGTTATAGTTTCTTGGTGATACTCTTGAAGCTTTTTAACTAAAATTGCACAAGTTCCCCCAGATAAAATAAGAAGAACTCCTAAAATCATACTTAACATAAAATTTTTCCTTTCTTTATGTATAATTTTTAAATATATTATGTATGTATTAATTATACTATAAACTAATTACTAGTACAAGCTTTAAATTAACAAATATATTTTTTATATAAAAATATAAAAGAATAAGAGATTAGTAAACTCTTATTCTTTGTGATTAATCTATATATTTTATGTATTGACCTGTTAGATCATAAATAAACCATTCTGCAATATTTGTTATATGATCTGCAATGCGTTCCAGATACTTTATAATCATAATATATTTTGCACCTTTTTTTGTAAATGATATATTACTTTTCATCTCTTGGACTAATTCATTCCATATCTTTTCAAAATTATCGTCTATTTTATCATCATAATCTCTAACTGCTTGTAATTTTTCAATATCTTCATTAATAAAGCTGTCCATCGTATTTTTTAACATATTTTCAACACGTCTAGCCATTTTTTCTATATTTCTTTTATATGCGATATCCCTTGACCATTCCCCATCTTTCAAGTGGATTGCATACATACATATATCACGACATTGGTCAGCAATTCTTTCCATATCAGTTACAATTTTAAAACTAGAAATAATTTTGCGTAAATCTTTAGCCAGTGGTTGCTGAGTCATTATTAATTTAACGCAACTTTGCTCAATTTCTAGTTCAAGTAAATCAAAGTGTATATCATTGTTGATAATTTCTGGTGCTATATCTTCATTATCTTGAATAATAACTTCTATCATTTGTTTAATTAAAATTTCTAAGTCTGCACCCATGTTAATAACAGTGTTATTTAATTTTGTTAGTTCTTGCTCAAATACTATTCGCATAAATCCTCCCATTAAAATTTGTATAATTATAACACAAATAGTGTTTTTCTAAAATTCAATAATATGTCAGCCAAATCTGCCTGTAATATAATCTTCTGTACGTTTATCTTGAGGAAAAGAGAATACTTTTTCAGTTTTGTCACATTCCACTAAGTCTCCTAGCAAAAAGAAAGCAGTTTTATCAGATATACGAGTTGCTTGTTGCATATTATGAGTAACTATTACAATTGTATAATCTTTTTTTAATTGAGCCATTAAATCTTCTATTTTTAAGGTAGAAATTGGGTCTAATGCTGAGGTTGGCTCATCCATCAATAACACTTCTGGATTCATAGCTATACTTCTTGCTATACAGATGCGTTGTTGCTGTCCCCCTGAAAGACTAGTGCCACTTTTTTTTAGATTATCTTTTACCTCTTCCCAAATAGCAGCTTTTTTTAGACTATCTTCAACTATGTTATCTAACGTAGCTCTATTTTTTATACCTTTCATTTTTGGACCATATGCTACGTTATCATAAATACTCATTGGAAATGGATTTGGTTTTTGAAAAACCATTCCTACATTTGTTCTAAGATCTATAGCATCCATTGCAAAAATATCTTTATCATTATATTTTACACTGCCCTCTACTTTTGTTCCAGCTACTAGATCGCTCATTCGATTTAAGATACGCAATAAAGTAGATTTACCACATCCAGAAGGCCCTATAAACGCCAATACTTCATTTTTAAAAATATCAAGATTTATATTTTTTAAGGCTTGAAAATTACCATAGTAAAAATTCAAATCTTTAATTTCAATAACTGGTGTCATATTTTTACCTCTATTTCTTCCCAATTTTCTTTCCAATTCTATATGTTATTAAATTAAGTGTTAAAATTACTACTAGTAATACAATGGCAGTTCCATATGCCTCTTCAAATGATAAACCTTCTTTTGCTAACATATATAGATGTACGGATAAAGTTCTCCCAGATTCCATAACACTCTTTGGAATTTCAAAAACCATTCCTGCTGTTAAATAAATCGCTGCGGTCTCTCCAATAATACGCCCCATACTAAGAACAATTCCTGCTAAAATTCCAGGCAAAGCAGAAGGAATTACAACTCTCCATATAGTGGAAATTTTAGATGCTCCTAAAGAAAGAGAGGCTTCACGAAAACTTAAAGGAACAGTCATCAATGCTTCTTCTGTTGTTTTAACAACTGTTGGAACAATTGCAATCGCTACAGTTAAAGCTCCTGCTAAAAGAGAATAACCCATTTTTAATTGAGTAACAAAAAACATTGTTCCAAAAAGACCAAAAATAATTGATGGAACTGCTGTTAAACATTGATTTGCAAAGCGAATTGTTGAAACAAACTTTCCACCTCTTGTATATTCATTTAAATAAATTGCACATCCCATTCCAATTGGTACAGCAAAGAGTAATCCTAGACCCACCATATATATAGTAGTGATAATAGCTGGCATTAATTTAATAATATCTATATGCCAAATTCCCTTAAACAATAAATATCCTACAAGACATACTAGTATCATGAATGTAGTGGTTGCAATAAGTCCCATTACCCCATATATTATTCGTTCACCTGAACGCATGTTGGATTTTCCTGGTGGTTTGTTTTTTGGAGATTTTACATTTCGCATTATTTTGGATACTAATGTATTTTCCATTTTATTATTTCATTCCTCTCATTATTTTTGATAACCTGGTTATTAATTGTTCTTACATATTTATTTTTCTTTTTTTGGTCTCATTAAAATTTGTACTACACAATTAATCCCAATTATAATTAAAAATAAAACCATTCCAGTTGCAAATAAAGCTTGTTGATGCAATCCATATGCATAACCCATTTCTAATGCTATGTTGGCAGTTAACGTACGTACTGGATCTGTGATCGATTTTGGAAATATTGCAGCATTTCCAGCAACTAAAATAACTGCCATTGTTTCTCCCAGTGCTCTACCAACTGCTAAAACTATACCAGCTAAAGTTCCTGATTTTGCTGCCAATAATTGAATTTGAAAAATATATTGTAAATGACTTGCACCAAGAGCAAATGCCCCTTCTTTAAGTTCACTTGGTATAGCTCTTAAGCTTACTTCTGTCATTCTTATAACAATTGGCAATACCATAATAGCTAAAATTATAATTACGGCTAACAAACTGCTTCCTTGACCAATTGTATTTGGTATTACTTCATTAATGACTGGTACAACAAACATTAATCCCCAAAAACCATATACCACCGAAGGTATTCCTGCTAAAAGATCCACCCCAGCAGAAAGTATTGATGCAAGTTTTGGTGGCAAGATTTCTACCATGACTATAGCTGTTATAACTCCTATAACAATAGCAATAATTATTGCACCAAAAGTACCTAGTGCACTAGCTACCAACATTGGTGCCAATCCATATTTATCTCCAGATGGTGCCCATTTTGTACCAAATAGAAAATCAAATAGTGGAATATGCTTGAAGAAGGGTATTCCTTGTGAAACTACATACCCTCCTATGAAAGCTACTAATATTATTGTTATAACAGCACTAGCTAAAAATATAATTTTCATTATAAAATCAATTATTTTTTTACTTCGTGCATTTCCCATTTTTTACCTCACTTTTATAAGTTTTTAGTTAACTGGAATATAATGTTCTGAAACAATTACTTGAGCTTCTGGACTTAATGCATAATCAAGGAATGATTGAATGTCAGATGAAACATTTTCTGGAGTTAAAACTAATAAACGTCTTGAAACTTTATAATCTCCTGCAATAGTTGATTCTGAAGAAGGAAAAACTCCATCAACTTCTAAGGCTTTTGTGGTATCATCTAATGTGCCAAGAGAAATAAATCCAATAGAGTTATCTTTGGATGCAACAGAGGCTTTAACTGCTCCATTTCCTTCTGAAACTAGTGCTACTGGAGAAATTGTTGATACTCCATCTTCGTCTACAAGCCCCATTACTGACTCAAACGCACCACGAGTACCTGAACCATCTTCACGTGTTACAACTGTTATTGGAGCATCATCTCCACCAATTTCACTCCAATTTGTAATTTTTCCTTCAAAAATTTGTTTAGCTTGCTCAGTTGTAAGTCCTGTTACAAAGTTTGATGGATGAACAACGATAGCTATAGCGTCATGTGCAACCGCTGTTTCTTTAAGACCAGCTGCTTTTTCTCCTGCTTTTAATTCACGAGACGCCATTCCAATATCTGCTGAGCCTTCCATTACTGCTTTAATTCCTGCTGAAGATCCAACTCCTTGAATTTCAATTTTAGTATTTGGATTCAATTCTTTATAAGCTTCCGCAATTTGTTCAACAACAGGAGTTACTGTTGTTGATCCTACTATTGAAATAACAACTTCCTCTGGTTCAGCTGCAACAGTTTCTCCTTGTGCTGATGGAGCTGATGAATTATTTGCACTTTCTTCTGTTCCGCCACATCCAACAAGTACACTCACACTCAAAGTTAATAATGCACCAATTTTAAATAATTTTCTGAAATTCATTTTTCATTCCTCCAAATAATTTGTTCGATAATTTAAATTTGTTATGTAAATAATATATCATTCAATTATTAAAAAGATATTTGGATTGTGTTAAATTCATGTTAAAAAAAATAAAGAGAAAAGATCTTCAGTTTTTTCTCTTTATCATTTCAATTGTTAAAAGTAATTTTAAACATTGTTCCATTTCCTTCTTCGCTATCTACTTCAATTTCCCAGTTATAAAGTTGAGCGATATGTTTAACAATTGAGAGACCAATGCCTGTTCCACCGCTTTTTCTAGAGCGACTTTTATCTACTCTATAAAATCTCTCAAAAATTCTATCTATATCTTGTGCAGATATGCCAATACCTGTATCTTCAATAACTAAAATAATTTTATTTTGTAGTACATTTAAAGAAATTTCTACCTTTCCTTCATCAGTATATTTTATAGCATTACTTATTAAATTTGTTACGAACTGCTTAACATAATCTTGATTAACTTCTTTTAAAGTTACATCTTCTAAATGTAGTAGATTAATTTGTATATTTTTTTCTAAAGCTTGAGGCTCCAAGAGCTGCACTATTTCAAGGATGATATCTTTTAATTTAATATCCTCTTCATCTTTTAAAATATTCATGCTTTCAATTTCTGATAAACTTAAGATATCTTGAATTAAGCTATATAATCGTTTAGTTTCAATACTTATAATATTTAAAAATTTTTTTGCAATAGCCGGATTATCTAAAGCTCCATTTTGAAGTGTTTCTACAAATCCTTGAATACTTGTTAAAGGTGTTTTTAACTCGTGAGTTATATTTGTAATAAATTCTGATTTTATGCTCTCTAGTCTACGAATTTTAGTTACATCCATAACAGAAATTAAATATCCATGTGCATTCACCTGTCCCATTGCACCCATCTTGATATATAATAGTCGGTTATCTTTTTCTAATTCAATAATAAATTTTTCGTTATTATTGTACAGTTCTTTTGTACCTATTTTTTTATTAAGTTCTTTTGAAATATGTTTTAAATGCATTTTATTGAACTCATTAATTTTAAAATAATCATCTGCTAATTTATTATATTCGCAAATATTTCCACATTCGTCTACGATGATAATTCCACTGTCTAAATATTCCAAAATAGAATTAGCCTTTCTATTTGCATATTCTAATATTCGGAGTTTATCATTTAGTTTTTCTACATTGTCCTCAAACTTAGAAAGAAACTCTTTCATTACAGATGGCATAAATTTTTGGTCTATAGTTTTATATTTTATATTATCCGAAATAATTAAAGTTCTATTTAAAACTTTTAAAGGCTTTAAATAATAATTTATCATTATTTGATTAATTATTATAAATCCTATAAGTATATATATTATTTCCATATTTGATTTGTCTCCATAATTCACTAAGGTTTATGCTAAAAAAATATTTTAAATACTTATGATATTAACTTTCTTCTTTAGCAAATCTATAGCCAACACCTCGTACTGTTTCAATTAGATCTCCTAGATTATATACATCAAGTTTAGCTCGCAAGTACCTAATATGTACATCTACAGTTCTAGTCTCTCCCAAATAATCATATCCCCAAATTTTATTTAACAATGTTTCACGTGAAAATACTTTTTCTTGATTGGAAATAAATAATTTTAATAGTTTAAATTCTTTATTTGTTAATTCAATTTCAACATTATTGCAATAAACTTTATGAGTTGAAGGATCCAATCTTAGATTTCTAAATTTATATTCTTGACTTTCTCCAACTTCACTTTTTTTATTTCTTCTTATTAGTGCATTTATACGAGCAACCAATTCACGAACACTAAACGGTTTTGTAATATAATCATCTGCACCTAACTCTAAAGCAATAATTTTATCTATCTCTTCCCCTTTAGCACTTATCATAATAACTGGTAAGTCTTTTGTTTTTTCAGCTTTTCTCAAGTTTTTTAACATTGATACTCCGTCAATATCTGGTAACATAACATCCAACAAAAGTAAATCTATTTTTTCTTGCTGAATTAATATTAGTCCATCTTTTCCATTATAAGCAATCCTAACTTCAAAATTATTTATTTCAAGATTATATTTTATTAATTCTACTATGTTTTCTTCATCATCTATTACTAATACTCTTATCTTATCCATTGTTTTCCCTCCTTTTACCTTGAAATTATATACAATGAGAATGTTGTCCTATAACTAGTATTATCCCATTTAAAATTATACAAGTTTTTTTATAATAAGTAAACTGCGAAATAGATCAAACTCATATTTACTAAAAAATGAAGATAAACTTAAGATTTATCCTCATTTTTTATCTATCTTAAATGTTAATCTTATTAAGCTCATCCTGTAAAGCTCTATGTCTAGGATATGCTTCCTGAATTTCTTGCTTAAGTTTAAATGCTTCTTTTGAGCCTATTTCTCTACTAAAGTTTTCCAAGTGTTGACCTATTTCTTTATACTGTGCTCTACAAGAAGATAATTTCATTTTGCTTCTTATCATGTCTTCATATATAGGTAAAATTATATTATAATAAGTAGGTTTTAATCTAAAGACGTATTTTGGCAATAAATACGGAAAATTTTTAACAAATTCAAGCAATGCTGGCAAATCATTTTCTTTATCAATAACGTATTGATAAGTCTGTTTGTCTGATTTTTTTAGTACATTTTTTATCTTAGTATATTCAGTGGCAAATTCTTCAGGCTCATAAAATGATTTAAATTTTTCATAGTATGCTTCATTGCCTATAAGTAAAAGTTCTCTGGCTAAATTCTTTTGACTGGTGGTGTCTCCTAATGCTTCATAGGCTATATAACGTGCTTCTTTCCAGTCTTCTTTTTCATAACTTCTGTAATTTGGGTTTTCTTCAATTTCGAGAGAAGTTTTAATAATTTTTTCATAATTTTTTTCAGCTTTTAATAATTCAAGATATTTATTTCTAAACTTATAAATGTTTAAATTATTACAAATATATTGTATGACTTTTTCTTTATCCTCATATTTGTCAATAAAATTGTAAATTAATAAATGTAGAAGTTCTCGTTTATAATCAGATTTAGTACATTTTATTTTATCTTCACATAGTTTAATTAATGCTTCTCTGTAAATTTTATCTTCTCCAAAAATCGTAGCACACGAGTTTAATATACTACAGCTCCATTCTGCCCATTCATAGAATATGTCATCTTCACTTAACCTTAATAATTTATCAAATGCTTGTTTTTTATATGGCTCTCCAATATAAGCTACTTTTTCCACATAATTTTCCAAATTTTCAAGCATTACTTCTATAAAGCCATAAATTCTGCCATTTGAATCCTCTGTCATATACATGACTTCTATAGCTGATTTAATAAATAAAACGTATTCATCAATACCAATTATAGCATTTTCATTATTAAAAGGTATTAATGATACTTTATCATAAACTTCTTCTAATTCGTCTATAAATGACTCTTCCATTCCCCAATCTAAGTAACGCAATTTTGTATAGCTACTACAAACAGAATCTATCATATTTGATACGTATTTAAATTCTTCCGTTGGAGTAACTTTCGTATATTTTAAATAAATCATTTTTTCTAATACTTTATCTGATTTAACAATAGGTAATAAAATATCAATCAAATTTTCTTTAGATAAATTTTTAAGTAGACTTTCTATATCTGATGATACATTTTGATGCTCTTTAAAGACATCTGACAATTTACTTTTGCCAGTTAAAATATCTCTTAATTTATACATACTTGCTGTTTCATGTTTGCAGAAAGGACCCATATCATATGGACAATTACAATATGAACTTATTATCTCATTTCCGTTTAAAGTTACTTCTACTTTATAATTATAAGTGCCTATTACAGTAAATTTATAAGTGTCATCTTTTTTAGAAATTTTTGCAATAGCATCATCCATATAGTAATCATATCCTCTATCAAGTATGATATCATCTATTTCATCCTCAAAATTGTATATGTCCATTTTGTCAATCTCCTTTAAATTAATAGTCATTTCAAAATGCTGGTTAAAGTATAGCCAAATATTAATTATGATATACTTCATTAATATCTTGTACTATTTGAACCATAACCTCAAAAATCCTATTAAAATTAGTAAAATAAGTCATGTATTAAATTGGGGAAATTAACAAAGAACATTATTATAGTGTTTTTTTAAATAGGAGGGTTAATATGGACAATTTGGAGGAATTAAAGAGAAAATATCACGAAGGATATCGTTGCATTTTTAGAGAACAAAATGATGGCTTTACAATTCATCTGAAAAATTTTGAAGAAGAAAAACTTCATACTGTTTTCAGTAATGAAAATATGGAAATTGGAGCCATGGAAAATTTTTTAGAGGATATAGAAGATTATGTGAAAGTTACAGGGCATGATTCATTTTGTACTCAAAAAGAATCAGATATTATAGTTGAAAAAGAAGAAAAAACTGAATAAAAATTTTGTAATTATAAAATAAAAGATTATTTATTTATATTTGATCACAAACCATATTTGTGTTAAAATATAGTTTGTAGTTAGCTGTATTAATATTCCAAAAATATTAATATATATTAATAGTACAAACAGAGCCAAAAATGTTTTATTATTTATTAAAACATTTTTCAAAACTATTAATATTATAGAGTCTTAAGAAGTAATCTTTTTAAAAGATTGCTTCTTGTGCTAGTTAACCTTATTAATATTAATCTTATTTTTATTACTAAAAGGTTTAGTGTTGTGATAAGTCCAATTTTATTAATAAAACATTCAACTAGTACAAACAGTTGAGATTTAATTATTATTAACGGGGGGAAGGTATGAATAAAACAATTGTAAAAAGAATTTATTCTTTAACTTGTATTAGTATTATTCTAGTGTTGCTAGTGACCACTATAATACATATTTATAATACAGGTAACAGAATACAACACGAAGCTTATCAAATTGTTGACATGCAAACTGATGTAGCTATGGAAGTTGTTGAAAGTTGGTTAGATGGAAGAAAAAATTATGTGTCATCTTTTGCATATAATGTGGAGAAACAACAACTATATTTAAGAATGGATGAGTTTGTAGATTTTATTAGTGATCAAGCAAATAATCCTAGTTTCCAAAACTATGAGTTTGATAAAGTTTATTTTGCAGATTTAGAAGGAAATTTTTGGGACTCAAAAGGTTGGAATTCAAGCGACTTTGACCCAAGAGTAAGAGAATGGTACATTGGAGCTATGGATGCAGATGGAATCTATGTGACTAAACCATACAAAGGAGCAGGCAGTGGAGCAAATATTATAACTGTTTCTACTAAAGTATATGATGAGAAAAATAATGTTGTTGGAGTTGTTGGAGCTAATACTTTTTTAGATCTTTTGTTTAAAGAAGTAGAAGTTTTGAGAAATCCAGACGGAGGATACATATTTATTATTAATGATGAACAAGAAGTGTTGGTACACTTTGATGAGAATTATTTAACTAAAGAAGAAAAATATCTGACATTACACGAAGTAAATGCAGATTTTGATAAAGTATTGGAAGGGGATGAGAATGAAATAAATTTTGGGGAAACATCATCAGGAGAGTCGGTGTATGGTTTATATAGAAATGTCCCAAATACTGCATGGAAAATTATTTCTAATTATCCAAGTAAATACGTAAATCAAACATTAGCTGTAGAATTTATACGATCTGTAGCTATAGGAACAATTGCAATTGTAGTTACTATGTTATTTATAAAAAAGCTCACTAGAGAATATATTAAACCACTAGAAAAAGTTGTCGATGTATTAGAAAGTGTTAAAGAAGGAAATCTTGATTTAAATGTATCTCTTATTCCAAAAAATAGTTATGAACTTAACGCATTAGTTAATTCTACGGAAACAATATCAATATTTTTGAAAAGCTATATTGGTGAAATTGCTGAGATATTGGAATGTTTTGCAAATGGAGATTTTACTGCTAATACTACTCAAAAGTATATAGGAGATTTTAGTGCAATAAATACATCAATAAATAACATTACGGTTTCCTTGATAAGACTTCTAAAAGATACTACAGATTCGGCAGTAGAAGTGGGTGCGGGAGCTAAGCAAATTGCAAATTCTGCTCAAAATCTAGCAGATCTGACTCAAAATCAAAATGTTCTAGTAGAAGGATTTAAACAAGATACCAATAATATATTTAACAGTGTGTCTGAAAGTATAAATGAAATTCAAATTACAACAGAATTAATACATGAAGTTAGTCAAAGAGCAAACGAAGGCAAAGATGTAATGGAACAAATGGTAACAGCTATAAAAGCGATTAATAAATCTACAGAAAAAATAAGTGAAGTAATTCAAGGAATTGAAAGCATTGCTCAAGAAACAAACATTTTAGCATTAAATGCTTCAATTGAAGCTTCTCGTGCTGGTGAAGCTGGTAAAAGCTTTTCAGTTGTAGCAACACAAGTTAGGGAGTTATCAATTAATACCTCAAAAATAGTTAAACAAATAAATACTTTATTAGAGGATAATTTAAACAGTGTAAAGCAAGGCGAAAATATGGTAGATTTAACTTCCCACACTTTACAAGAAATTATAAGTTCAGTTGAAAAGACAACAGAAGCGTCTAAAAATTTAACTAAAAATACATCTAACCAAAAACAACTTATTAACCAATTATCAAAAGGGTCGGAAGAATTATCTGATGGAATAAAATATAATGCTGATATATCTACAGAAAATCTAGCTATAAGCGAAGAATTAACAGCTCATGCTGAAGCATTAAAAGCTCAGTTGCAAAGATTTAAAATAAGTTAAAAGTGGTATAGTTAAAGAGAAATAGACTTTAGAAATAGACTTTAGAAATGAATGGAGTCTATTTTTTTTATAAATAAAATTAATTTTTAATACGATATACCCCTACAATTAATACTAATTATAGTATAAAATAATATTTTAAATCATATTCAGGTATGGGAACAGCCCGTAGAGCTTGAAAATATCTAGTAGTTATAGGAATTATGCAGGAAACTCTATTCTCTAGGTGCATGAATGAGTAGTTTACTAAAATATAAAATTTAATCTATGGAGGGTTTTATGAATATTAAAAGTTTAGATGTTGCGACACAATGTATACAAGCAGGATTTTATCCTGAAAATGGCGAACCTCGAGTTGCTCCTATTATACAATCAACAACTTATAAATATAATGATGCTGATGAAGTTGGAAAATTATTTGATTTAGAAGTTGCTGGACATATGTATTCAAGACTTAGCAATCCAACTTGTGCTGTATTAGAAGAAAAAATATCTGTATTAGAAGGTGGGGTTGGAGCTGTTGCAACATCCTCTGGGCAATCTGCAGTGATGTTTTCAATTATAAATATTGCATCAGTGGGAGATCATTTTATAGCTATGTCAAACCTATATGGTGGAACATTAAACTTGTTTAAAGTAACCTTAAAAAAAATGGGTATAGATTGTTCTTTTGTAAATCCAGATGCGAGTCTAGAAGAAATGAAGCAACATGTTAAACCAAATACGAAAGCAATATTTGGTGAAACAATAGGCAATCCAAGCCTAGGAGTATTAGATTTTGAAAAAGTTAGTAAATTAGCTAAATATGCTAGTGTTCCATTGATTATAGATAATACCTTTGCTACTCCTTATCTTTGTAGACCATTTGAACATGGAGCCGATATTGTGGTGCATTCTACTACTAAATATATTGACGGACATGCTACTTCTGTAGGTGGAATACTAGTTGATAGTGGTAAGTTCAATTGGGCAAATGGCAAATTTCCAGATTTTACAACTCCAGACAATAGCTACCATGGGCTAGTGTATTGTGATGCATTTAAGGAAAGTGCTTATATCACAAAAGCAAGAGTAACTCTACTTCGTGATATTGGTTGCACAATGAGTCCTTTTAACGCTTGGCTTACTAATTTGGGTGCAGAAACTTTAGCAGTAAGAATGGATAGGCACTGTGAAAATGCTTTAGCTTTGGCAAAATTTTTACAAAATCATCCAAAAGTAAGTTGGGTAAATTATCCTGCACTTGAAACAAACCCTTCATATGAACTTTCTAAAAAATATTTACCTAAAGGAGCAAGTGGAATAGTTGCATTTGGAGTAAAAGGAGGAGTTCAAGCAGGAAAAAATGTAATTAACAATTTAAAGGTTGCTTCACTAGTTGTACACCTTGGAGATCTTAGAACTCATCTATTGCACCCAGCAAGCATGACACATAGACAGCTTTCTGAAGAAGATCAAATTTTAGCTGGATTGAGCCCAGACTTAATTCGTCTATCTGTTGGGATTGAAAATATAAATGATTTAATAAACGATTTAGACCAAGCACTTAACCATGCGTAATAAGGAGAAATTTAAATGCCAGTCGTATTGCCTAAAAATTTACCAGCTACAGAGATATTAACAAATGAAAATATTTTTGTTATGCATGAAGAACGTGCAAAATCTCAAGATATAAGACCTCTTAATATAGCAATTGTAAACCTAATGCCAACAAAAATACAAACTGAAACTCAGTTGTTAAGGCTTATTGGAAATACGCCACTACAAGTTAATGTAGATTTTATTCATATGTCTACGCATGAGAGCAAAAATTCATCTAAAAGTCATTTAGAAACATTTTATAAAGATTTTGAAGAAATAAAGTTAAAAAAATATGATGGAATGGTGATAACAGGTGCTCCTGTTGAAACTTTAAATTTTGAAGAAGTAGATTATTGGAATGAATTACAGAAGATACTAGATTTTGCTAAAACAAACGTATATTCAACTATGTTTATATGTTGGGGAGCACAGGCTGGATTGTATTATTACTATAATTTAAACAAAATATCTCTGAGCTCTAAAGTATTTGGAGTTTTTGAGCATAGAGTTTTAAAACGTAATCCAATTGTTCGTGGGTTTGATGATGTATTTTTTGCACCACATTCAAGGCATACCACTTGGAATATTGATGAGCTTGAAAAAATTTCTGAAGTAGAAGTGGTTGCGTATTCCAACGAAGCAGGAGCATATATAGTAAATAGTAAAGACCAACGATTTATCTTTATTTCTGGTCACCCTGAGTATGACCCAGATGTACTTCAGCAGGAATATAAACGTGATTTATCTTTAAATCTAAATATAAACATTCCTATCAATTATTATCAAAATAATGAACCTAATACTTCGCCTGTTGTAAAATGGCGTGGACATGCAAATCTATTATTTGCTAATTGGCTTAATTATCATGTTTACCAAGAAACACCTTTTGAGTTTTTTTAAATTATAGGTGAAATGACTCCAGTTTCTTGGATAAATTTTAACTAGTATGTGGACTGATTCCTAAATTGAGTAGGAGTTAGTCCTTTCAACTTAATTTTAATTCTCTCATTATTATAATAGTCTATATACTTATCAATGGCAATGCAATATTGCAGGCAACCATTAGAATTAATCGTGTATATAAAATGCATATCCATGCATAATTATACATTTCGGAGTAATACCTATTATATAGGATGTAATTCACTAGTGAGAAGAAATATACTAGGGTATTTTGCCAATTGTATTTTGTTCGATATAGGTATATACTT
>LJDB01000074.1 GCA_001983455.1 Candidatus Epulonipiscium fishelsonii | reverse complement strand
AATTTTGAAATTAAATATGAAGTAAAATAATATCGTTGGAACGCCGTATGAGGTGAAAGTCTCACGTACGGTGTGGAGCAGGGGAAAAGGTGGAGATAAATTCAAAGTCTTACCTATTGCTATAAATAAAACTAAATGAAGCAGCACTTATATACGGAATAGCAAAAACAAAAAAAGAAGATAAAACTATTAATATAAGTGTTTCTAATATTGTAATGTTACAAGATTTAATTGATGAAAAAACCATATTAACATTAAAATTGTACGAGGAAATGCGTACCGCTGAAATTATGCAAGAGTTACTAAAGATATTTAAGGAGTATCCAGGACATTCTAAAATACAAGTAAAATATATGGAAGATGGTACAATTAAATTTTTTCCAAAGAAATACAACATAAAAATAAGTGAAAAAATTATACATGAGTTAACAAAAATAGTTGGTAAAGAATGTATAGTAATAACAAAATTTATAAACTGATATTGCATTTAAATAAATTGTTATATAAAATAAAATCTGACTAAAAATTAAACTTGAAATTTTATATTTAAATATTCATAATCTATACTAATTTTTGAAATAATAAAACAGAAGATATCTTAAACATTATATTAGGAGGAATATTTTATGGAAATTAATAAAATTGGTGTTTTAACAAGTGGTGGAGACTCTCCAGGAATGAACGCTACAATTCGTGCTGTTGTGAGAACTGCAAAAGCAAAAGGTATTGATGTATTAGGTATTCGTGATGGATATAAAGGGCTTTTAGCTGGAGATATGATAAATATGACGGCTAAAACCGTTTCAGATATTATTCAACGTGGTGGAACAATTTTGCAAACTGCAAGATGTAGAGAATTTATGCAAGCAGAATATCAAGAACGTGGTGCACATATGTGTAAAGTTTTTGGTTTGGATGGTTTAATTGTAATTGGTGGAGACGGTTCATTTCAAGGGGCAGAAAAACTTGCAAACTTAGGAATAAATACTGTTGGAATTCCAGGAACAATTGACCTAGACATTGCATGTACAGATTATACTATTGGATTTGATACTGCCGTTAATACTGCAATGGATTCAATAAACAAAATAAGAGATACATCTTCTTCACATAGCAGATGTTCAATTGTTGAAGTAATGGGAAGAAATGCTGGACATATCGCTTTATGGTGTGGTATAACAACAGGAGCCGAACTAGTATTAGTTCCAGAACTTCCAAGACCTGCAAACGAAGATATTATTAAAAAAATACTTGAAACAAAAAATAGAGGAAAAAAACACTTCTTAATTGTTGTAGCTGAAGGTGTTGGCGGATGTAATGAATTAGCAGCACATATTGAAGAAGTGACTGGTATTGAAACAAGAGCTACTATACTTGGATATTTACAAAGAGGCGGTGCACCTACGGCTCTTGATAGATTACGTGCTTCCATGATGGGTGCAAAAGCGGTAGACCTTTTATGCGAAGGAAAAACTAAGCGTGTCGTAGCATACGTTAAAGGTGAGTATACAGATTTTGACATAAATGAAGCATTAACAATGAGAAAACCATTCGATAAGTATCTATATGATTTATGTGATACTTTGAGTCAAAGATATTAATTAAGGAGCAAAACATGCGTAAAACAAAGATTATAGCAACAATAGGACCAAAAACCAAAGATATAGAGTCAATTAAAAGACTAATTAATTGCGGAGCTGATGCAATTCGTCTAAACTTTTCTCATGATACACGTGAAATGCATGCGGACACAGCAAAAAGAGTCATGCAAGCTAGAGAAGAAATGGGAACTCCAACAGCATTAGTGTTAGATACTAAGGGTCCAGAAATTCGTACTGGAGTTTTAAAAGATGGTCAAGATATTGAACTAATTATGGGTCAAACCCTTATTCTAACAACTGACGAAATTGAAGGAGATGAAACAAGAATAAGTGTTACTTACAAAAATCTTCCCTATGACGTAAAAAGAGGAAGCAAAATACTAATTGATGATGGTCTTATTGAATTAAAAGTGAAAGATACAACCCAAACAGAAGTTATTTGTGAAATCATTAATGGCGGAACATTGGGTTCAAGAAAAGGTATAAATATCCCAGACGTATTTGTAAATTTACCAGCCCTAACAGAAAAAGACATATTAGACATTAAATTAGGTGCAGAAGTTGGATTTGATTTTATTGCAGCTTCATTTATTAGAAGTGCTGGCGACGTTGTAAAAATTCGTGATCTTCTGGATTCAAATGGAGGAGAAGATATTCAAATCATTGCTAAAATTGAAAATAGAGATGGTGTAAAAAATATCGATGAAATTTTACAAGTTGCAGATGCTATAATGGTGGCACGTGGAGACCTTGGAGTTGAAATTCCAGCTGAAGATGTACCAGTAGTACAAAAAATGCTTATTGATAAAGCAAACACCATCGGAAAACCAGTAGTAACAGCAACTCAAATGCTTGAATCCATGGTAAAAAATCCTCGTCCAACACGTGCAGAAGCTAGTGACGTTGCGAATGCCGTTTTTGATGGAACATCAATAATTATGCTTTCAGGAGAAACAGCTAAGGGAGACTATCCATATGAAGCTGTTGAGACTATGGTTAGAATTTCTAAAAGTGCAGAACAAATGGATAGAGTTTATAACACTGAGGTTTCAACAGTTGGCAAAATGAGCATGACTAACGCAGTAAGCCAGGCAACTTGTACAGCAGCTGATGATCTTGGAGCGACAGCTATTATTGTTGTTACAAAATCAGGACATTCAGCAAAGTCTATTTCAAAATACAAACCCAAAGCCCCAATACTTGCTTGCACAACTGAACCAAGAGTGCAAAGACAATTAAATTTAGTATGGGGATGCAGTCCACATTTAATTAGTATTGACAAAGATGATACCGATGAAGTATTTTCAAAAGCAGTTGCAAAAGCCGAGGAAATAGGAGTTGCAAAACAAGGAGACGCAGTTGTTATTACTGCTGGAGTTCCAATTGGAGTTCCTGGAACAACAAATATTCTTAAAATTCAATGTATCGGAGATGTTTTGGCAAGAGGATTTGGTAGTGGCGGAAAAGTTATATCCGCAAAAGCGAGCGTTTTTAAAATTGAAGACGAAGCAGAAAAATTCTTTAAACGAGGAGATATTTTAGTTGCTAGAAAAACAGATAATAGTTATTTAAAATATATGAAAAAAGCAAGTGCAATTGTTGTTGAAGATGCA
The DNA here is from genome assembly GCA_001983455.1 of Candidatus Epulonipiscium fishelsonii. Taxonomy (GTDB): domain Bacteria; phylum Bacillota; class Clostridia; order Lachnospirales; family Cellulosilyticaceae; genus Epulopiscium_A. The sequence continues at coordinate 27,074 of LJDB01000074.1, read as the reverse complement.
ACACCAGAAGAAAATAACCACGCAGTTATAGTTGGAAAAACCTTAGATATACCAGTTATATTTGATGCACCAAACGCAACAGAAGCAATAAAATCTGGAGCAACCGTTACAGTTAATAGTATTGAAGGATTAGTTTATAATGGTGTAATAAAAGGGTAACCCTATGAGACCTCATAAAATTTGGGGTCTTATATTTATTCTTAATATATTTTACTAAAGTGAGGACAAAAAAATGAAACTTGGTTTTGATTCAAAAAAATATTTGGAAGAACAATCAAAATATATATTAGAAAGAGTAAATAACTATGACAAGCTCTATTTAGAATTTGGTGGCAAGCTTATCTTTGATATGCATGCTAAACGTGTTTTGCCTGGATTTGATGAAAATGCTAAAATTGAACTGTTAAGAAGTTTCAAAGATAAATCTGAAATAATAATATGCGTCTATGCAGGCGATATTGAAAGAAATAAAATAAGAGGTGACTTTGGAATTACTTATGATGTAGACATCCTACGACTAATTGATGATTTAAGAAAATACGAACTTAGTGTAAATAGTGTTGTAATTACTAGGTATAATGGACAACCAGCAACAACTGTATTTATAAATAAACTGGAACGCCGTGGAATTAAAGTATATAAACATGTGGCAATTGAAGGATATCCAGCTGATGTAGACATTATAGTTAGCGAAGAAGGCTACGGTAAAAATGAATATATTACAACAACAAAACCTATTGTAGTCGTGACAGCTCCTGGACCAGGAAGTGGAAAACTTGCAACTTGTTTAAGCCAACTTTATCATGAAAATAAACGTGGAGTAAGTGTAGGGTACGCAAAATTTGAAACTTTTCCAGTTTGGAACGTTCCTTTAAATCACCCACTTAACATTGCATATGAAGCTGCAACTGTTGATTTAAATGATGTAAATATGATTGATCCATTTCACCTAGAAACTTATGGCAAAGTGTCAGTTAACTATAATAGAGATGTGGAAGCTTTTCCAGTGCTGAAAAAAATCATAGAGAAAATCACAAAAGAAAAATCAGAATATCAATCTCCAACCGATATGGGAGTCAACCGTGCGGGATTTGGAATTATAGACGATGAAATAGTTAAAGAAGCGTCTTGTCAAGAAATTATTAGAAGATATTTCCAAACAGCTTGTGATTACAAAAAAGGTTATGCTGACAAAGAAATGTTAACTCATTCAAAACTTATAATGGAACAGCTAAACCTAAAAGAAACTGATAGAAAAGCTGTAACTCCTGCAAGAGAAAAAGAGAACAAGCTAAGAAAAACAAATGATAAGGATGAATTATGTTGGGCAGTTGGCTTAGAATTAGCTGATGGAACAATCATTACTGGAAAAAATTCAACCCTTATGGATGCCACTTCAGCAGCTTTAATAAATAGCATAAAATACCTAGCAAATATATCAGATCAAATGGATTTGCTTTCACCAGTTATTTTAGAGCCTATTTTAAATCTCAAAACTAAAATTTTAAAAAACACTATAGCCGGATTAAATTGTGAAGAAATTTTAATTGCCTTAACTATTTGTGCAGCTACAAATCCCGTTGCCCAAATTGCCTTGAATAAGTTACCTGATTTAAAAAATTGCCAGTTACATTCCACTAGGATGCTAAGTAAAAATAATGAGGCTACCCTAGGCAAACTTGGTATTGATATAACTTGTGATCCAGAGTATTCTACTCATAACCTGTATTATAATAATTAAAAGACACAATATGATCCTGCTTAATTACTAAGGCCGAAAGGAGCAATATCATTGAAACCATTATTAAGTCCAAAAGTTGATTTTGTATTTAAAAAGATATTTGGCTCAGAAGGTAGTGAAATAATATTAACCTCGTTTTTAAATGCAATTTTAAAAACAAACAATATAAAAACAGTTAACATTAAAAATATACACTCAGAGAAAGACTATATTATAGATAAATTTTCAAGAATAGAAGTACAAGCAACCACTGAATGCGGAAATTTAATTAACATAGAACTTCAATTAATGAGATATTATACCAAATACTATATGACTCAGCAAACTTTATATTATTGGAGCAAACTATATGGGTCACAATTATCCGAAAATGAAAACTATGATAAGTTAAATAAAACCATATGCATTAACATCCTTGATTTTGAATTTTTAAAGAATGACAATTTTCATCACTGTTTTAAACTAAAGGAAAAAACAACAAATGAGGAACTAACAGACCTACAGGAACTATATTTTGTTGAAATACCAAAGTCAAAAGAACCACAGAATGAAAACGACTTATTAGGGATTTGGATGGAGTTTCTAAAAAATCCTTCTGGAGAAATAATAGCAACTCTTGAAATTAAAAATGAACTTATAAAAAAAGCACTAGACAAACTTTCTATTATTAGCAACAAAGCTACCGATATAGCAATCTACAACGAACGATTGAAAATTTTAAGAGATGAAAAAAGTGCTCTTGAAACAGCAGAGCTAAGAGGTAAAGCAGAAGGAATAAAAGAAGGTAAAATCGAAGCTAAAAAAGAAGGTAAAATCGAAGGACAAATTGAAGTTTATTATCTAGAAGTAGGACTTAGTGCACAGAAGATAGCCGAAAAACTAGATGTTAGTATAAACATCGTCGAAAATACAATACAAAACTTATTAAAACAATCCACATAAAAACTGTTCACATTGATTAAAAAAATTTGATTTAGATTATAATTTAATATAATTTTTATAGGAGGCAATTACTATGAGTTTAAAAAATTTAATTGAACATTATGTAAAGATAGCAGAGGCAGGAGATATTGAAGCACAAGTCAACTTAGGAGTTTGCTATTCCAAAGGAGATGGTATTGAACAAAATTTTGTTGAGGCTATAAAATGGTATCAGAAAGCCGCTGAGCAGGAAAATGCAATTGCTCAGCATAAAGTAGGGTATCATTATGCCAGTGGCAGTGGTGTAGAGCAAAATTATTTAACTGCAATTAAATGGTATAAAAAATCTGCAGAACAAGGATATGCAGCTGCACAAAATAGTCTTGGAAATTGCTATGAAATTGGAATTGGTGTTGAAAAAAATTATGAAAAAGCATTTACATTGTACAAGCAAGCAGCGGAACAAGGTGATGTAAACGCACAATATAATGTCGGAATTCACTATTATAAAGGTCAAGTAGTCGAAAAAAATTTAGAAGAAGCTACAAGATGGTTTAAAATATCTGAATCTAATCCAGCTAAAGCTATCTAATATAAAAAGACGAGTTTATTGTATCGACCCCAATAAGTTAGACCAAAAAATCTAACTTATTGGAGGTCAGTCTTTTTATTATTCATAATAACGAATTTAGGAACAGCGGAACTAAATCTGTCATTTTGTCTTTTTTTTAAAGAAGCATATTACATATCAAAATGTAAATAATAAGTATGTAAAAATAACTATCTAGAGTTGTTAGGTTAGTTTTGATAAATAACACGAATAAAGTACTATTAAAGTCATAAAAAATATAGACTTTATATCTATTTCTTATATTAAATATTAAAGGAGGACTATATTATGAACTTAAAAAATATTTTTGCACATTATATAAGGATAGCTGAACAAGGGGATGTAGATGCTCAATATAATTTAGGTACATGTTATTATAATGGAGATGGAATAGAGCAAAACTTAGAAGAAGCCGTAAAATGGTTTACAAAAGCCGCTATGCAAGGTCATGTTCAAGCCAAATTTCAACTAGGTAATTGTTATTATAACGGAGATGGTATTGAACAAAATTTGGAAGAAGCTATAAATTGGTATGAACAAGGAACAATAACTGCTCAAAACGAACTAGGGATATCTTATTATAACGGTGAAGGTGTTGAACAAGATTTAGATAAAGCTGTAAAATGCTTTAAAAAGGTGGCTGAATTAGGAAACGCAAATGCTCAATATAATTTAGGAGTCTGTTATTATAGTGGAGAAGGCGTTAAACAAAATCTTAATAAGGCTGTAAAATGGTTTAAAAAAGCTGCTGATCAAGGCCATCTGAATGCCCAAAGTGAGCTAGGAGCTTGCTATTACAATGGTGAAGGTGTGGAGCAAAATTTTGAAAAAGCAGTAGAATGGTTCAAAAAAGTAGCTGAACAAGGCGACGTTGATACTCAATGCATTTTAGGTATTTGGTATTATAAAGGTGAGGGCATTGAGCAAAATTTGACTGAAGCATTTAATTGGTGGGAAAAAGCTGCAATTCAAGGAAATGTTAATGCACAAAATCATTTGGGAGTTTGTTATTATAAAGGTGAGGGCGTGGAGCAAAACTTAGAAGAAGCTACAAAATGGTTTAAAAAAGCCGCTGATCAAGGTGATGTCAATGCTCAAAAGAATTTGGGAGCTTGTTACTATAGTGGAAAAGGTGTTCAGATAAATTTAGAAGAAGCTGTAAAATTAAATAAAAAAGCTGCTGAACAAGGTGATAGTTACGCCCAAAATAATTTGGGAATTTGTTATTATAATGGAGAAGGCGTTAATAAAGACTTAGAGGAAGCAGTGAGATGGTGGAAAAAAGCTGCTGAACAAGGTGATAGTTATGCCCAAAATTATTTAGGCAATTGTTATTATAAAGGTGAAGGTGTAGAAAAAGACTTGGACAAAGCCTTTGAATGGTGGAAAAAATCTGCTTTACAAGGAAATATTATGGCTCAAAAAAACCTAGGAACATTTTATCATAAGTAATAGTATAAAGGCGAACATTGTTCGCCTTTATATATACACCCCCATATCTGGAACTATTCCTCCATCTGGTATTGGCAACACATCAGTTTCTGGTATCACTTCCATATCTGGAACTATTCCTCCATCTGGCATTGGTAACACATCAGCTTCTGGATCTACTTCTGGTGTCACCGTTAAGATATAATCATCTGGAAATAAGTTTATATTCTTAGATTGGTTTATTACATAGTTCTGTACCAATATTTCAGAATCTTTGATTCCTTCTTTAATAGCCATCGCCTGCAAAGTAGTGGATTTACTAATTTCAATTGGTCCGCTATAAGGGGTAGAGTCTTTAGTTGCAACCTTTCCATTTATTGTATAATAAATATCTGCTCCTTCAGTAGCTGTAAATAAAGTTACGTTTAAAATTTCACTATATTCTCCGCCAGCAATGTCAGCACTAGGAGTTTCAACAGTTGCTATATTCTCTAGTGAATCTATATCGATTATATTGCAAATATCTTTTGCCATCCACACAATTTTTCCGTTAATATACACTGGTAATGCATCACTTGAAAGTTTAGCTTCTTCATTACTACAAATACCTGTCTGTTTTTTTCCATATTGGTCTATCTCAACATAGTGGAATATTTCATCAACTGTCTTTCCTGCTTCAAGTATATATTCACTCCACATTACCATAAATCGGTCATCACCCATATCCACTAGTCTTGGAGTGCCCGCTGAATTTCCTTTTGATATATAATCGGTCAATTTAATTTCTTTGCTACTTGTTGAGGATTTATCAAATATTAATAGTGAAATATCTCTAACATTTCTATTTTCAGTACTATCGTTATTTGGACCAAAATCATATTTATTTAAAACCACAATTCCTGTGTCAGATGCCATTTCAAAACCACCAATTTTTACTCCTGTGGTGTTGTCTCCTACACTTCCTGGAATATTTAACAACTTATATTGTGGTGAAGAATAATCAAACGTTGAAGATAATTTAGTTAAGGTAACACTCCTTGGATATGCATCACCTAAATCTACAGCATAAGGTCTATCTCCATCATAATCCCCAAAGTGATTGAATGAATGAGAAACATGGTTATCTTGGGTCTCGCCTAGTGGATATTTTTCTATCATATTTTTTGTATCAATTTCAATTGTCATTTGGCACTGGTGATTTAATCCGTCATGAGGGGTTTCAAACATAAGTTTTCCACTATGAATTAATAATATATCACCATTATGATCCATTGCTACATCACCAAAATTAAAAGGTTTCGCATATTGTGCATAGCTTCCTGTTAAATTAAGAGTATCTATGATTTCACCACTAAAGTTATACTTTTGTAAGCGTAATACTTCTTTAGATTTATCTTCTTCAAGATTGTTTTCTCCGCTAAGAACAAAATAAGCATCTTCGTTCATTGTAAATCCACCAAATATACTCATACCTGTATATGGTATAATTTGCTCTTGTAATAGCTTTGGAGTTTGTCCATCTACATCATATTTCTTAACAAATAATTCATCACCAATTTTATCTGATACATACAAATATCCACCAATATTAAATATTGAACGTTTTGCAACATGACCATACCTTCCAATGCTATTAGATAATGTAGTATACGCATCTGAATATGACTCTGCAACTTGAGTAATATCCAGGTCGTATTCTCCAGTGGGTGCATTATCTCCATCACCTTCGTTATCTCCATCGTCTTCATTATAATCACCGTTATAATCATCATAATCATCGTCATAATCATAAATATTGTCTTCTTTTTCTAGTACTTCTTTTTCTTCTAGTGATTCTTTTTGCTCTTTTTCTATCTTTTCTTCTATCTTTTCAAGTATTGGTAGCCGTAATTCATTTTCTACGGTAATATCTTCAGAAGTAATATTTTCACCTTTAACTTTAACTACAATCTCTTCAACGTCATCTGCACGCTGTTCTATTTTCAATTTTTCAGGTAAAATTTCAAAGGTTATGTCATGTGCTTTAACAATAGCTTCTTTAAGAGTAAATTCCCCTTTAATGTTAGCAGAAGATTCTAAATTAGCTTTTCCAATTTCAGTTTCTTGATCTCCTCTAATTGATATCTGATTGTTGTATTTATCGACTACCATATTAATAATTTTACTAGACTTTATGTAGATTGTTCCATTTCCTCCACCTTCAACATATAGTGTTCCCATAACATCAACATTGTCTAAAGTTATATCTCCTTCTCCAATTCCTTGAGCTAAATACAAATCTCCATAAATAATAGTATTTTTTAAAGTAACATCTGCAACGTTTACTAATAAACTGCCATTAAAATGACCATATTTATATTCCCCTGGCTTAGTAATAATTTCTTGGTTAAGATTATCAATCAACGTCATAAATTGTGCCCTAGTTATTTGGTCATCCGCTCCAAAAGTTCCATCTTGTTTTGCAGAAATATATCCTTGAGAAAACAATACATTAACTGCATCTTCTGCCCAATCAGAAATGTTTTGAGCATCTTTAAATGCTTCACTTAAATTTTGATTCGTTATTTCTTCACTCATTTTATAGGCCTGTACAATTCCAAACAGTGCTTCTTCTTTTGTAATAAGCTGATTTGGTTTAAACTCTGTTCCATAATCATTTAATATACCTGCTCCCGCTATAGTTTGAATTTCATCATAATATAACGAATTTTCTATTGTTACATCCACATATTCTTTTCTTGGAGCGTCTTGTTGTATTCCAAATATCTTTTGTATACTAGATGCTAATTGTGCTCGAGTCATTGGTTCATCCGGCCTAAAAGTTCCATCTTCATATCCTGACAAAATATTTGTATCAATTAAGTTCTCTATATTCTCTTTTGCCCAGTGTGTTTCAATATCCCAAAAGTTATGTTTTTCCACATGTTTTTCTTCAACATACACTTTATTATCGTCTTCCCACAATGCTTCAAAATTAGCAAAGTTGCTATTTTTAACAACAGAAGTATTAAATCCCCCATTATCAGCATAAATTGGTTTTGCAGAAATTGCTGTTGCTAGGCTTAAAATAGTGACTAGTCGTTTTATTATTATACTACTCATTTTAAATTTTTCCTCCTTATAATTTTATAAAATTTGGTAATTCTTAAATAATCCTAATATCAACTAAACAAAATATACTTCGTTAATATTATTTATATGTCTAAATATAATATGTAGAATTATAATCTAATTTAGTATATTATTCTGTTACATGGCAAAATTATAAAATATTTAGTGCACTAATATAAATTTTTTTGTGTTGTATAAGTAAATATTTTGTAAAAACACTAATAAGTATTTTTCAACTGAAATAGATAAAAAAAAAGACAAGAAATTTCTTGTCTTTTTTCGTTAAAATTTTTCTATGGTTGATATCTATCTTTATCTGTTATTTGTCTCAAAACTTTGCAAGGATTTCCTACTGCTATAACATTTGGAGGAATATTTTTAGTAACAATACTTCCTGCACCAATAACCGAATTTTTGCCTATGGTCACTCCTGAAAGAATTGTTACGCTTGCACCTATCCACACACTATCCTCTATTATAATAGGCACAGCATACTCAATTCCTTTATTTCTTTGTTCATAGTCTAACGGATGATTAGCAGTTGAAATACAACAATTTGGAGCAATGAAAACATTATTGCCAATACTAACCTTAGCTCCATCTAAAATAACGCAATTATGATTAGTATAAAAATTATCTCCTATTTCTATATTGTATCCCATGTCACAATAAAAAGGTTGAGTTATAGTGCAATTTTTACCCATTTTGCCAATCAATTCCTCTAATATTTTTTGTTTATTCTCATCATCAGAAGGCAATAAATTATTATATCTATAACATATATCTTTGCATCTTCTTACATCTTGAAATAAATCCACACCTAACTGTTCATTTTTTTCCACATTAATTCCTCCAATTTCAATAGCAACTAATTTTTATAGAGATCAATTTTGTTTATTGACCTAAACTATATTTTATATACCTGTTAATAAATTTATTATTTTTTTTAGTTATGCTTAGTATAATTATACTATAAATTATGTTATAATATTATTATAATTTTAATCGAGGTGAAAAAATGAAACTAATAAAACCTAATATAAATTATATCGATGAAATCAAAACTTTTAAATATGGCTTTTGGCGGAATTGGAGAGAATTGCATGGTTCAAACCAACTTGCTAGATATTCTGATATACGCAGTTGGATAGAAAGTACACTTTTACTAGAAAGTAATCCTGCTGAAAATTTTGTTCGTACTAGCACTTATATGGCTATTCAAAACAACAAAATTGTGGGTATGTGTGATTTTAAACATAGTCTTAATCATCCTATTTTAAGTTTATGGGGCGGAAACATAGCTTGTTGTATACATCCAAAAGAAAGAAAAAAAGGATATGGTGCAAAAATGCTAAATTTGCTTTTATGTGAGTGCATGTCTTTTGGAATAAGAAAGGTCCTTCTAACAGCCAATTTTAACAATATTGCCAGCAACAAACTTATACAAGCTAGTTATGGAATATTTGAAAAAGAGATTACTGTTGATGACGGAGCAAAGTATAATCGATATTGGATTTTTATATAACCAAAAAATGTACGAGCTATCAAAACTATTATCAACTATTCAAGATATATTATAATTAACGAATAATATTTTGAGAGCATAGAGTAGATAACTTCATCCACTATATGCTCCCGAGATATTTCTATAACTAGTATTACTTTAAGGTACTAGTACTGGAACAACGCCTTTTAATTCTATGGCATTTCCTACTCCATTCAACAACTTAGCTCCATTTAAAAGAGATCCACCAATAGCTCCCCATTTAAAAGCTTCACTAGCACCTAGTGCACTAGCTTCAATAATTTCACTAAAGTCATTTGTTTGAGTACCTTTTATCATTCCTGATATCGCACCAGCAAGAGTCGATTCTGCTAAAGCAAAAGCTGTCGCAGTCTTTGCTGAAGTAGCAATTACAAAGCTCATTGATCCAGCTGCCGCACCTCCAGTTAGTGTTGTAACAGTAACCCCAATCAATATAATACCCGTTCCAATTGCTACATCTTTAATAACTTCATCATAAACACTATGATGCCCCTCAAATGCTTGCACTACAGTTTGGTTATTTTCATTAAGAGTAAATACAAATGGAGCTCCATTAAATTGATTATATAACTCTTTAGCAGTAAATCCAAAGTATACATTTTCTTTTGAATTATATGCTAATTCTTCAATGTATTCATTTGATATATATTTAGTTTGAATATCAAATTGTAGTTCTGATCCCAATTCATTTTGGAGTTTTGAATGAATTGCACCTTCCATATGCTTATGTAAGTTTGCATCACTTAGAGATGTAAATTGTTCATAAGTTGTATTTTTAGATAATAAAGGTTCACTATTTAAAGAAGATACGGTATTAATTTCAGCTGTTTTAATTGGAGGAGTCACATCAGTTGACCCTACTGGTGTAATAAGTTTTCCTTGGTTACTACAAGATGTTGCAAACACTGTCACTAGTAAAACTGTAGAAGCTAATTTCTTTTTCGTTATTTTCTTATTTTTACTTACTTTCTTCACTTAAAAATCACTCCTTTTATTGTATTACTTATGCCAAAAGTATAAATTTATTCTATTTTATTGGCATGAGCTTTTAATAAATTATCTGGTTCCACATAAATCTGTTTAGTATTTGTTTGGCCTGTATATGGATTGCTAATTGTAATAGTATATATTCCTTCGTCAACAAACTCTTCGTTTTCTTTAACTGGTCTATCAAATCGTACATCTTCAACGATTGTTCCATCTATCCTTGCCACAACTCCTTTTTTTATCCAAACATCCAAATAATGTGAGTTAGCTAAGTCAAGATAAAATCCATTTTCAGTAAAAGATTTGTTTATCAATTCATTTTCTGTAACTATATCATAGGGAAACACCATGCAATTTCCATTTCGTATAGAGAATTTAAAGTTTATACTATAGTCATTATATGTAGGTAATATTGAAACTCCAAATATAATTCTGGAATCATTTTTAATTCGGTAATTAAACGAAACTTCATAATCTCCTTCTTCAAATAATTCAATTTTAGTATTAGCATTTGTCCCAATAGCAGACAAATAATCAGTATATATAATTGGATCATGACTCTTATTTTGATGATCGGTATATTTAATCATCAACGTTCCACGCCCCAAGTTTGATTGAATTACACCAAAATTAGTATGGTAACCTTTTTCATCTTTTTGTATAGTCAAACTATCTAATTCATTTAATTTATTAATGTTTTGTTCCAACTGAAAATTAAGAGCAATTGAATTACCTGCAGTTTTTAGAAAGATAGGATTTCCTGATTCATCTTCAATATTATCAGTAAAATCACTAATATAAAAATGTCCTAACTCCCACCCATAATGAAAGTCTTTATAGTCAATTATATTTTGCTCAGAATATCCATCACCATTTCCACTGTTAACAACTTTACCAATATAAAATTTTTCTGGTAAATCATCACCATATACCGCTGACTCAGTATTGCTTAGTTGATAAATACTTTTTTCAGCAGTATTTTCATCTTGCATCAATTCAGAAATATCAACTCCACTATCAATAGATGTTTGTATTAACTCAGAAATACCCATATCTGTATCTTCTATTAACTCTGTATCCGTTTCTATTTTATCAACATTTAAAGTCGCTGTAGTAGTACTTTCTTCTTTATTAGTAAGTGGCTTATATAGTTCTAAAGATGATGTATTAACTTTTTCATCAATATATTCAGTTAAATTATAGCTATCTGATGTTGGCTCCGCCATACTTTCCTCTTTATCAAATACCAATGACTTAATTGATGTAGATATAGAATTAATAAGTTGCTTTCCATTGTCCATTATTTCCTCTACGTCAAATGAATTATCTGAACCATACACTATAACGGATGATGAAGAAGATAAAACAAATATAATAAATAAACTTTTTTTTAATAATCGATTCATAAGTTCTCCTTTTAAATATGCACACTACAGTTTATTTATATTGTTTCAAAAATAAATTATAGCATATCATTTATTTTGTCAATAACAGATTTACTCACGCTGTTCCTAAATCCGTTATCACGAATAATAGATTTAGTCACGTTTTTTCTAAATCCGTTATCATGAATCAAGAAAAAATCCGCTAACGCTTTTCTTTTTCTTTGAATTATATGGACAAACATATTTATTAAGCAAATTTGCCATAACTTTGTTATAAGTCCTATATATATCTTATGCACACATGGACAAATTCATTTCTTTATTTATAGATAAAGGTTTATTTTTTTAATATAAACATAGCAAGACTAGTTAACAATTAACAACTGTAAACTAAAAATAGTATAGAGGTATATTTCCTCTATACTATTTCTATCTGACATGATTTCATTGCTTCCAATGCGTTATTATGTTTTGCAATAGTAACTCCAGCACAACAGCTTGAATCTACCACAATTTTAGCTTCTGGCAAAAATGTTTTTAACACTAAGGAATTTGTTATAACACATATATCTGTACAAACTCCAACAACTTCAATTTCTACTTCTTCATTTTCTATGAGTGTATTTTTTATATATTGAGGCAGTTGTTCACTCCCAAAACCATTTTTCTCAAATATAATAGCTTGGAGTGTGTTTTGTTGTATAGATTTAACAAATTTTAATATTTCTTTATTAAATTTAGATCCAAGTGTTCCTCTAATACAGTGTTCTACAGGCAAATTTTTTCCTTCTTGTGTTGTTAAATAATCTTCTTCATGAATATCCTTAGTAAAATAAACGGGGTATCCTTGTTGTATATATGATTTAATTTTAGCAACTACATTTGGTATAATGCTTTGTGCTTCCTGCGTGCCCAAAACACCGTCAATAAAATCATTTTGCATGTCCACTACTACAAGTATTTTTTTCATAACATCCCTCCAATTCTAAATTATTATAACATAAATTATGTGGAAAAAGAGTATATTTTCCATCCATACTATGTTATGTATTTACAAAAAATAGTATACCTTTTTTTGTGAGTATATAATAATTTATAAATTTTGACTCTTATCTTGAACAAAATTTCCTGTTTCTCACGTTCACCAAATTTAGCAAGGCGAACATCGTTCGCCCATAAATTTAATTAATAAAATTTACTCTTTATCTCTAGTAAAAATATACTTATAGCCAATAGGTCTGCACAACCTCCCGAACTTATTTTATTTTCAATGTAATGTTCTTGCAATTTATCCATAAATTCTCTACCATTATGAGTTGAAATCCCTCCCATTTTTAATAGCTTCTTTGCATCCTGTTGTACTTGTCTTAACGTAGGAAGATTATGTCTATAAACAACAGTACTATCTTCTACTTGAGCCATAAGTTCGATTAAAATTTGTACATTACGTTCTCTCTCAGGAAGGTCATTATGTTCATATAATTTTATTATGTGTGAAAAAATAATGTCTAAACCATCTTTAACTTGTCCTCGAATTCCTGTAAACCCATTTTTTACATATAATCGTTCACCATGAGTAAGCTTTTCCTTGTCATTAACATTTTTAAAGTCATCCAGTATATTTGTCACCATAAGTTTTATGATATTTTGAATATTTTCAAAGTTTCCGTCATCATACATGTTTTTTGTCAAACTAGTAATACAAACTCCCATCAAAAATATTAGTCCTTTATGTGTATTCACTCCTTTAGTAACTTCATACATTTTATGTTCACATTCAATTCCTATATTTCTTATTACGTTAAAAATGCGTTCTGGTTCAATAAAAGTAAATCCTGCTATAGCCATTTGCTTAAAGTAAGGAGTTATTGCTAAGGCACTGTTTAAAAACATATAATAATCCATATCATCATGAGCACCATTTGAAACAGGAGAAACTAAGCCAAATGATGGGTATGTTGAAGCTTCACATATAATTGCTTTACAAACTAATAGTGCTATTTGATTACATTTTTTCTCCGTATCCGCTCTAGTGTCCACATATTTCATATATAGTTCACTAAAATAATTTTCTATAACTTCAAATGGATGTGTTTGTTTTCGTGAACAAATTCGAGCATCTTCTTCACATATAAAACATTTTCGAGCAGGAAACCCGAGATGGGTTCGTGAAGCTGAAACTATAGTTTCTTCCAATTTATAAACATCAATATCAACACATCTACCAAGAATATGATTTTCTTCAATTGCAACCATCACTTTTTTTGTATTCTCAAAATCTATATCAAATATAAAATGGTATATTACACCTTCCAATGAGTTATAATATTCATAGTGTAAAATTTCAGTACTATAATAAAGCAATATTTGGTCACAAATTATTTCAATAATTTGGTCGTTCACAAAATTAGATTTGTTTAGACCTGGATAATTTATTTTTACAGTAACTAAAGTTTTAGCTGGATATTTATTTAGTAAAGATATCTGATAATTAACTCTTTCTTCTCGGCTTAATAAAAATTTATTTATCATATATATTTCTCCTTATGCTTAACCAAAAAATCATATGTGGTCTTGGGCACCATTTCTTTAATTTGGCTAAGTTCTCCTTTTTCCAATAAATTTCTAACTCTGGATGCACTTATAACTTGGTTACCAATTTGTTTACGCTCAATAACTTTAATTTCCAAGCCATATTTTGGCAATATTTTTTCCATGGAAGAATTATACATATTAGTTACATTGCAGGTAGGTTCATTTCCCATATATCTCTTAGTAATTCCCATTTCTTTCGCAAAATATTTCCCAAATATGTTACAATCTAACTCAGTATATACTTTTAATACATCATCTTCTTTCTTCAAAAAATAACTTGGAAAAGTTGCCATAGAAATAATGTAATTTCCAGCTGGGATAACATTTACATTGTCTAGATCCTCTGTTCCTTTTTTTACTAGTTCTATTCTATCTTTAAAGCTAAATGCTGATTTATCTTCTTCTACTACAAAGACTATAACATTTTCATTTTCCTTACTAGTTGTTTCAATTAAGTATCTATGTCCTAGAGTAAAAGGGTTACAATTCATTACAATAGCAGCGTACTCTTTATTTGGGTCAATGTTATATTTCTTGCAAATTTGCTTCAAATATTTGTTAATATTTTGATTGCCAGTTTCCAACAATGCTACTTTATCAGTAGTGTAAATATTTTTATAAGCTAACATTTCAAATAAATATGTACTCTCAGGCTTAGTAAATATAAAGTGATGAAAAATATTTTGTTCGTGTAATTTATCCGTCATATTTGATACTAAGATGTTTGTAAGTCCCATCCCTTGATATTCATCATCTACTGCAAAACATTTTAAGACGTTACCAAGCTTTGAACATGTTGCAATTATTTTTCCGTTATCTCTTAAAACAATAGTGTCATCAACTTCTTCATATTTAAGTTGAAACCTCCACAAAAATTGTTCTACCTCTAGCTTTTCTCTTTCTGTTAATATATTTTCTACATCATAAAACATAACATTCTCCTTTCATATTTTTGTAGGGGAGCACATGGTGCCCCCTCATATATTACTTAGTTTTAGTTTTTCTTATAACATCAATAACCGTACCATCTCTATATTCAACAATTGCTACAATTTGGTCGTCAAATTTAATTGGTTTTGGCGTACCTACTAGTTTTGTTGCAATTTCACGAGCTTTTTCCATTGTAAGCATTTTAACCCCAGCTTTAGTTAACCTTTCAATTAAGTCTGGACGTTTTGGATTTACAATTGTTCCATAGTCTGTAACAACAACATCAATAGTTTTTCCAGGTGTAACAATAGTAGTTACTTTATCAATAATTGTAGCAATCCTTCCACGTGTTAGAGGTGCAACAATTATAGCTACTTTTGCCATAGCCGCCGTATCACTATGTCCACCAGATGCTGCACGGATGATTCCATCAGAACCCGAAATTACATTTACGTTAAAATCAGTGTCAATTTCTAAAGCAGAAAGAATAACAAAGTCTAATTTATTTACAGCCGAAGAGGTTCCAATTGATGCATAGTACTCTGCACTAATTTCAATATGGTGTTCATTCTTTTTTAAAGACTCTCCAGCAACTTGGTCAAAAGATTGTGTATCTAATATTTTAGCCACGTATCCTTCTTCTAACATTGCACACATTGGAGAAGTTAGTCCTCCCAGTGCAAATCCCAGTTTAATATCTTGTTTAATAAGTTCATCTTTGATAAATTTATTAACAGCAAGAGCAGCTCCTCCAGAACCTGTTTGCATAGAAAATCCATCAACAAAATATCCACTAGCTTTCATAACTTCCACTACGTTTTTAGCCATAAGCAATTCTTTTGGATTACTTACAGCTCGTGTTGCTCCTGTCATAATTCCTTTTGGATCTCCAACTTCATCCACAACTACAACATAATCAACTTGTGTTTGATTTATACTTTGAGGATAATTTGGATAATCAGCAAGGCAATCGGTTAAAATTACTACTTGATCTGCATATTGTGCATCCACCATTGCATATCCTAGTGCCCCACAAGGTGCTTTTCCGTTAACTCCATTTGCATTTCCCATACAATCAGAAGATGGAACTCCTAAAAATGCAACGTCTATCTTCAAATCTCCTGAAGCAATTGCTCTTGCACGACCTCCGTGTGAGCGAATAACTACAGGATTTTCTTTCATAATCCCTTCTGAAACAGCTTTTGCAAGTTTTGAGCGGATACCACTCGTTTCAAGTCTATTAACGGTTCCATTTTTAATATATTCCACCAGGCCGTCATGACCTGAAGTTAATGAGCTAGATGCTATACGTATATTTTTAATACCCATTTTAGAAATTACCGCTACAACTTGCATCAACGTTTTGTCACCATTTCTAAAGTGATGTCCAAAAGAGATAGTCATGCCATCTTTTAATCCAGTTTTTTTGATAGCCTCCTCAATCGAGTCTACAATTTTAGTTCTTTTAACATGGTCTTTTAGATTTGGACTATCTGATTTAATTTCATTTTTTCCAAGATGTGTATATGGTTGATTATATGCTTCTCTATTTTCATATCCTTTTATAGTTTTCAATAAATCTTTGTCTACTCTACTCATTATTTTGCTTCCTCCTCGCTAATTAGTTTTGCTGCAACTGCCAATTGAAGCACTCGTTTTGCACGGTCAATAATTGGTCCATCAACCATTCGACCATCCACAGTAAACACTCCTAAGTTTTTAGCTAAAGCTTCTCTTGTGGCAACAACAACTTTTTTCGCATGTGTAATTTCTTTTTCAGTAGGAGCAAACACTTCATGAATAAGCTCAACTTGCCTTGGGTGCACTAGTGATTTTCCACCAAATCCCATAGTTTTTATTAAATTTGCTTCTTTTAAGAAACCTTCATCATTGTTAACATCTGCATATACGGTATCTAGTACTTCAAGTCCACATGATCTTGCTGCCATAGCTACCATGCCACGTGCAACAAACAACTCATCTCCACTAGTTGAACGAGAAGTTTTCATACTAGTAACAAAGTCTTCTCCACTTAGTGCCATAGCAATTAATCTGTCTGTTTTTCTTGAAGTTTTAGCAATTTCAAAACTATTCATTACACCTAAAGCAGTTTCAATGGCAACCATAACTTTTGTTGATCCAAGTTCACGACCACATTTTTTCTCTACTTCTTCAATCTTGTTTACAAGCATAAATACGTCTTCTGCTTCCTCTGTCATTGGTAAGCGGACCATATCTACTCCTGCTGAAACAACAGCTTCTACGTCTTGTTCCCAAAATTTTGTAGCAAGGCCATTTATACGTACAACAGTCTCTATTCCTAGTTCTATATATATCTCTTTTAATACTTTTAACATGTTATGAATTAAAATACGTGCTGCATCTTTTTCTTTTAAAGCAATAGCATCTTCAAGGTCAAACATTACTGAGTCTGGCTTGTAAATATGCACATCTCTTATAAGTGCAGGATTATTAGCTGGTAAAAATAACATTGAACGTCTTAACTTCATTTTGTTTCTCCCCTCTTATACCCATTTATAATTTGTGTTTTGTGCACTACGATAAACAGCCGTTTGGACTCTGCTAACTATTACAGGGTCAATAGCTCCTTTGTCGTTTGCAGTTACTTTAGCATCTCTTACATCCATACTTCTTAGAGTATTTTTTATTACCTTTTCAATTTGTTCTCCAAATTGTGCCTTCACTGTGCTTTCTAATTCTATCTCAATTCCACCATCTGATGGCTCAAGAATAATTTGAATATCGCTGGATTCCAGTGTTCCAGAAGTAGCAGTAATTTTTAATTCCATTTTATTCCTCCATTTAAGATTATATTTTTTAGAAATATAAGTTTTTAACTTATATTTTAAGTATATCAAAAATATCTAACTATTCAAGGCTTATATAATATTTTGCTATAAAAAAAGGAAGCACCTTGTGCCTCCCTCAAACTATAATGACATTATTTTATTAAATCTTTCCGAGAATATAATCATTAACACAACTAATATTCCTAAATAGAATGGATAAATACCCATGCTTAAATAATCAGATATAAAACCAAATACTGCAGGAGCAACAATTATTCCAACGTATGCACTTGCCATTTCAATACCGATAATCGCTCCAGAGTATTTTGCCTCAAAATTTATAGGGGTGTAATGAATAATAGCTGGAAACACTGGTGATACACCAACTCCTACTATTATAAGGCCTAAAAGGCAAACTGACTGGATATTAATGAATATCGATCCAATAAACATTACTATTAAACTCCCACGTACTAAATGTTTATATCCTACTTTGTTAGAGAAAAATCCACATGCAAATCGTCCTCCTGTTATTCCAAGATAAACATATGCTCCATAGCTTGCAGCAATATTTGCATCCATTCCATAGTGATTTGTTAAATATGTCGTAGCCCAAATTCCTGCTGTATGCTCAAATGCACAGCAACAAAAAAATGTAATTAATATAAGACTTACACCTCTTATTTCCAAAACTTCTCTAATAGATAAAATTTCTGTTTCTTCCTTATTAATATGTTGTCTTTTTTTCCAAAGAGGTATTGTTATAAACAAAAAACATGTTAATATAATTTGAATTATAGAAACAATCCTATATCCACCATTCCAAGAATTTAGATTGATAAGAGAAAATGCCATTATGTAAGGTCCAATAGAAGCTCCCACACCCCAAAAAGAATGTAGCCAATTCATATGGCTTGATTTATAATGCAAAGCTACATAATTGTTAATACCAGCATCAACTGCACCAGCACCTAATCCATAAGGAATTGCGAATAAACATAAAATAAGAAAAGAATGCGATATAGAAAACCCAAATAATGCACAAGCTGTCATTGCTACAGAGCAAGCAGTTATTAGTCCTGTTCCATACTTTCTAGTTAAATAATCTGACTTTAAACTTGAAACAATTGTACCTGCAGCAATAATTATAGTAATAATTCCTGCATATGATACTGGAACATTTAAATATTGATGCATATTTGGCCATGCCGAACCCAGCAAAGCATCAGGTAACCCCAAGCTAATAAAGGCAACATATATAATCGCCAAAAGAAATAAATACATAAGTTCCTCCCTTCAAAATAGAGAAAAAAGATTTGTAGCTTTTTCCTCTATCGCAATCATAAAATTAATATAATTCAACTATATTAATCTATTCATTGCGATAACTATATTTTATTATAGTACCAACATAAGTAAATTAAGAACTATATTTAGAATATTTTTTTTGAATATAATTAAATTTTTCACACGCCAAAAGCATCAAGAACGTAAGTACTAATAAATAAATTGGATAAATCTCAATTTTAAAATGTTCAAGCATAATCCCAAAGATTGCTGGTGCAAAAATTCCTCCAACATATGTACTTGCAATTTCAAGGCCTATAATTGCACCCGAATATTCTTTGCCAAAATTATTTGGTGTATAATGAATTATTGCGGGAAGAATAGGAGCTAATCCAAGCCCGATAATAATAAATCCTAAAATACACCATACTTTAAAGTTAATAAGAACAATCCCTACAAACATTATCAAAATACTACTACGTACCAAATTTTTGTATCCCATACTCTTCTTAGATAAAAAATTTAATGTAAACCTCCTAATTGTAATCCCTATATACATTGCTGACGAATGTCCAGAAGAAAGATCTATATTAATCCCATATCTTCCTATTATATATGTACTTGTCCATGACTTTATTGTATATTCAATAGAACAAAGAAAAAATAATATAAATAGCATATTAATTACACCACGAATTCGAAGCATGTCTCTAACTTTCAAGATTGTTATTTTTTGTAAACGAGGTCTTTTTTTCCAAATAGGTAATGATAAAAATACGCAAAATGCTACAGCAATTTGTATTCCTGAAACTATTTTATATCCATTGTTCCAAGAGTCCAAATGGTTAAGCGAAACCATCATTATGTATGGGCCAATAGATGCACCGAATCCCCAAGAAAGATGTAGCCACCTCATGTGGTGTGCTTCATAATATAATGCCACATAATTATTAATGCCTACATATGTTATACCTGTTCCAAGTCCAAGAGGAATAGCATACAAACATGTTATTAGAAATGAGTGAGACAGCGAAAATCCCCACAATGAACCTGCTGTTATTGTCATAGCACAAACTATAGTCAAATTTGATCCATATTTCTTAGTTAGATAATCTGATCTTAAGCTTGCTAATACTGTAGTTGTTGCAATAATGGTAGTAATAATTCCCATATATGAAATTGGGACATTCAAAGTTTTATACATTGTTGGCCATGCTGCTCCAAGCAACGCACTAGGCAGTCCTAAACTAGTAAATGCCATCATTATAATTGTTAAAAGTAAAAAATACATATTCCCTCCGTTACCAATACTATTATAAAATTTTATATAACTTTATAAATACCTCAATAACTATTTCTATTTTGTTAAAAAAATTAACTCTAGTTAAAATAATTATAAATTATTGACTAGAGTTTGTCTATACTTATATATATGATTGGAGAGAAGTATTATGTTTCATCTATAATATACACTTAATACAAATTTCCTTATACTACAGAATTATCTTTCACAAACTCATTCTCTGTAATATCTGTTAATCCATATATAGGCAAATTGTATTTCTTAAATATATTTTTTGCATCAGTTACACTTTTTTGTGTGGGCTCAGAAATATCTTTTAGTTTATACTCATATCCAAGTGCTTCCCATTTAAACTCACCCATTTTATGGAATGGAAGCACATCTATTCTTTCTACATTGTTAAGTGTAGTCAAAAATTTTGCTAAATTATTGATATCTTTGGGATTATCAGTAATATTTGGCACAAGAACATACCTAATCCAAATAGGGATATTTCTTTCATTAAGATATTTTGCAAATTTTAAAGTCGGGTCAACTGATACACTAGTTAAGTCTTTATATATCTCTGGATTAAAAGACTTAATATCGAGTAAAACAAGGTCTAGATAATCTAAAACAGGTTTTGCTTTTTCAATTGCTATAAATCCAGAAGTATCGATAGCAGTATGAATTCCATGTTTTTTACACTTTTTTAATAAATCTGCTACAAATTCAGGTTGAAGCAGAGGTTCTCCTCCACTTATAGTGACTCCTCCACCAGAAGATTTCATATATGGTTTATATTTAACTATCTCCTTAATAAGAATTTCCGTATCCATTTCTTTTCCATCAGTTAACTTCCAAGTGTCAGGATTATGACAATATTGACATCTTAAATTACATCCTTGCATAAATAGCACATATCTAATACCTGGGCCATCTACAGTTCCACAAGTTTCAACTGAATGTATTATACCTTTCATTTTGCACTGCTCCTTTTTTTGTATTTTTACCAAATATTAAAAAAAAGAGAGCATATTATAGCTCTCTTTTAGTTTGTTATAACTTAAATTCTTTCGTGGAAAGTTCTGCTTATAACGTCTAGTTGTTGTTCTTTTGTTAAACGGATAAAGTTTACTGCATATCCAGACACACGCACTGTTAACTGTGGATATTTTTCAGGATGATCCATCGCATCAATCAATGTTTCACGATTAAATACATTTACATTTAAGTGTTGGCCAGTTTTTTCAAAATATCCATCCATCATTCCTGCAAGATTACGTTCTCTTTCAGCTTCATCTTTTCCAAGAGCCCCTGGAACAATTGAAAATGTGTAAGAAATTCCATCTTCAGCATCTTTATATGGAAGTTTTGCAACAGAGTTTAATGAAGCAATAGCACCTTTTGTATCACGTCCATGCATTGGATTTGCTCCTGGTGCAAATGGAGCTCCAGCTCTACGTCCGTCAGGTGTATTTCCAGTTTTCTTGCCATAAACAACATTTGAAGTAATAGTCAAGATTGACATCGTTGGAATTGAATTTCTATAAGTTTTGTGTTTTCTTATATTATTCATAAACTTAGTTGTAATGTCACATGCCATTTGGTCAACCTCATCATCATCGTTACCAAATGCTACATAATCACCTTCAATTTCATAATCAACAGCAAGACCAGTTTCATCACGGATAACTTTAACTTTCGCATTTTTAATTGCAGAAAGTGAATCCGTTACTACTGATAAACCAGCAATTCCTGTAGCAAACGTACGAATTATATTTTTGTCATGTAAAGCAAACTCTATCTTTTCATAACAATATTTATCATGCATATAGTGGATAATGTTAAGTGCATTTACATAAACACCTGCTAACCAATCTGTCATTTGAAGGAATTTCTCCCATACTTCATCAAAATCAAGGTATTCACTTGTAATTGGTGCAAATTTTGGTGCAATTTGATCTCCAGATTTTTCATCACGTCCACCATTAATTGCATAAAGTAATGCTTTTGCTAAGTTTGCACGTGCTCCAAAGAATTGCATTTGTTTACCAATTCTCATTGCAGATACACAACAAGCAATTCCATAATCATCACCATGATATGGTCTCATAAGATCGTCGTTTTCATATTGAATTGAACTTGTTTCTATTGACATTTTTGCACAGAATAATTTGAAGTTCTCTGGTAAATATGTTGACCAAAGTACTGTCAAGTTTGGCTCTGGTGCTGGCCCAATGTTGCTTAATGTATGAAGTACACGAAAACTACTTTTTGTAACAAGAGTACGGCCATCAAGTCCCATACCACCAATTACTTCTGTTATCCAAGTTGGATCCCCAGAGAATAGTTCATTGTAAGCTGGAGTACGTAAGAAACGTACCATTCTTAATTTCATTACAAAATGGTCTATATATTCTTGAGCTTCAACTTCAGTAATTATGCCATTTTCCAAATCTCTTTCAATATAAATATCAAGGAAAGTAGATGTACGACCAAGTGACATAGCAGCACCATCTTGTTCTTTAACAGCTCCAAGATATCCAAAATATGTCCATTGAATTGCTTCCTTAGCATTTTGGGCTGGTTTGGAAATATCAAATCCATAGCTTTTTGCCATAGCTACAAGTTCTTTTAAAGAACTTATTTGATCGGTAATTTCTTCACGAAGACGAATAATATCTTCTGTCATACTTGGCACTTCAAGTTGAAGCTTTTGTTGATTTTTATCTTCAATTAAGCGATCCACTCCATATAATGCTACACGGCGATAGTCCCCAATAATACGTCCACGTCCATATGCATCTGGAAGTCCAGTTATAATTCCTGATTTACGAGCTTTTTTAATATCTGTTGTATACGCTGAAAAAACTCCGTCATTATGAGTTTTACGATATTTAGTAAAGAGATCTAATGTCTGTGGGTCTATTTCATACCCATATGAGTGAAGAGCATTTTCAACTGTACGAATACCTCCAAAAGGCATAATATTTCTTTTTAATGGTGCATCAGATTGAAAACCAACAATTTGCTCAGCATCCTTATCAATATACCCAGGACCATGAGAAGTAATTGTTGAAGGAATTTTTGTTTCAACATCCATAATTCCTTTTTTAAGTTCTTCTTTCATCAGCTCACTTACTTTTGCCCAAAGTTTAGTAGTTCTTTCAGTCGGTCCAGCTAAGAATGAATCATCCCCTGTAAAAGGTGTATAGTTACGTTGAATAAAGTCACGTACATTCACTTCTTTAATCCATTCTCCATCTGTGTTAAAACCTTCCCATTGTGTAAACATAAAAAAATCATCTCCCTATTATTTATATTGAACAACATAATATTTATTAAAGCACTTATAATATTTATTAAAGCACTTATAATATTTGTTAAAGTACTTATAATATTTGTTAAAGCACTTATATTATTTATTTACATTATATAATAACACTGTATACACGTCAATAATTTTTTCTACACAAAAATATACAGGTTCTTTAATAATTAATTTTACGAATAAATTTAGCTAATAAACATCCCCTGCCCACTTGTATTATTTATTTATTATTTATTGATTTAGGTAACAACCTACTGTTTATTACACTCAATACAGATAAAATATCAGCAATGCTACTAAAATTAGAATTAATTTTTATGCACTTCGTTATTTTTTTGGCAATCTAATAAAATATACAATTTTTTTCATATTTTTTATATATTAAATGAACTTACATGAATTAGTATGGATAAGCCTTCATAAGATTATATTAGGAAAAAATTTATTACGTTCGGAGTGTGATATTATAATAGAGATAAAATTAAGTATTTATAATGAAAATAAAGTCAAGTATTTATAATGGAGAAATCAAATTGAAAAGGAGAAGAACATGAAAAATGTATTTATTGGCATGGTTTTAGGAATTGCAAATGTAATTCCTGGAGTTAGTGCAGGAACAATGGCAGTTATTTTTAAGATTTATGATCAATTATTAGATTCAATAAGTTTAGATATTGAGAAGTTAAAAAAGAATTTTAATTTTTTGGCGATGCTAGGAATTGGAGTTCTAATTGGAGTTGTTGGATTTAGCAGTATTATTACTTATTTATATGAAAACTATAGTATGCAAACAAGTTTTGCTTTTATTGGAGTAATTGTGGGAAGCATCCCAATGATTTATAAAAAAGTAAGTCAAGAAGGCCCTATTAGTTTTAATGGGATTATATTGTTTATAATTCCACTAGTTATAATGCTTTATATGTCTATGCAAGGAGATAGTGGAGAAAATACAACTATTCTTAGACAGTTAAATACAATGAGTATGCTATGGCTTATTTTCGCAGGAGCTATTAGTGCATTTACTATGATTATTCCTGGGATAAGTGGCTCATTTATTTTGCTAACAATTGGAGCGTATACTACTATTATAACAGCTATTTCTGAACGCAACATCTTAATTTTAATCCCAGTTGCTATTGGAGTTTTAATTGGATTAGTTGGAGGAAGTAAGCTTGTTAGGATTTTGATGGAGAATTATACTCAAGATACTTATTTAGTGATTTTAGGACTAGTTGTTGGTTCAATTTTTACTTTGTATCCTGGATTTAGCTTTAATGCAAATGGTACGAGCTCTATAATTTGTATGACAGCAGCAGCAATTATCTCATATTACTTTTCGGAAAATTAATACATGATAAGGATAAAAGGCAACAAGTCTTTTATCCTTATTTTTTTTCCTTGCTTGCAATACACATTTTATATTGTGGTTATTTCCAGAATTATAATTTTGAATTGTTTCATGCGTATAACTGTGATATTATATTAATGACTAAAAATTGAAAATAACTAGGAGGCTGTTTTTATGGTAAGTGCAATCGTTGGTGGAAACTGGGGAGACGAAGGAAAAGGAAAGATAACAGACTTAATGGCAGGTGACGCAGACATAATAGTGCGATTTCAAGGAGGTGCAAATGCAGGTCATACTATAATAAATGAGTATGGGAAATTTGCCCTACATTTACTTCCATCAGGAGTTTTCCGTAAAGATGTAATAAACATAATTGGTCAAGGAGTTGCTTTAAACCTAGGACAACTTTTTAAAGAGCTTGATGATATAGTTGCAAAAGGTGTTCCTATGCCTAATATAATGGTTTCAGATAGAGCACAAATTGTTATGCCATATCATATTTTATTTGATAAATTGGAAGAGGAACGACTTGGGAAAAACAGTTTTGGTTCTACAAAATCTGGTATAGCTCCTTTTTATTCAGATAAATATTTAAAAATTGGTATTCAAGTGTGTGAGCTGTTTGATGATGAAATATTAAAAGCAAGATTACAAAATGCTTGTGCCATAAAAAATACCTATATATCATCAATTTATAAGCAAAATTTAAAATTGGAACCTAGTGATATTTACAGTGACCTTATTAAATATCGTGAAAGGCTGAAACCACTTGTATCAAATGTTGCTTATTTTCTTAACGATGCAATTTGTAAAAATAAATCTATCCTTCTTGAAGGACAACTTGGAGCGTTAAAAGATACAGATAATGGAATTTATCCTTTTGTTACATCATCTTCACCTCTTGCAGGATTTGCAACCGTTGGAGCAGGAATTTCTCCAGTATATATTAAAAAGATCGTGACTGTTGTTAAAGCATATTCTTCAGCTGTTGGAGCTGGTGCATTTGTAAGCGAAATATTTGGTGAAGAAGCAGAACAATTGAGAAAACGAGGAGGAGACAACGGAGAATACGGAGCAACAACTGGACGACCACGCCGAATGGGATGGTTTGACTGTGTAGCTTCAAAGTATGGATGCATGCTTCAAGGAACAACCGAGATAGCATTTTCTCTAATTGATGTGCTTGGATATCTAGACAAAATCCCAGTGTGTGTTGCATATGAAATTGATGGAAAAAAAACCACTATCTTTCCAAATACAGTAGAGTTAAATAAAGCTAAGCCAGTTATAGAATATCTTGAAGGATGGAAGTGTGATATTAGCGGTGTTAAAGACTATATGGAATTACCACCAGAAACTAAAAATTATATAGATTTTGTTGAAAAACAACTTGGTTACCCTATAAATATGATTTCAAACGGCCCTAAACGTGATAGTATTATAATCCGTCCAAACAGTACAAGTAAATGAGAACATGAGTATGATGTAAATATAAAAAAATTAAATGAGAACGTGAGTATGATATAAATATAGAAAAATCAGAAAAGCTTAAATTATATGTTATATATATGATTTGAGTTTTTTTGTTTTATTAACCTAAAATTTATAATATGACCATTTGTGCTAGTTAAACATTTTAGTACTTCAATATAAATGTCAATGTAATATTGCAGGCAACCATTAGAATTAATCGTGTATATAAAATGCACATTCATGCATAATTATGCATTTTGGAGTAATATCAATTATATAGGAT
>LJDB01000073.1 GCA_001983455.1 Candidatus Epulonipiscium fishelsonii | reverse complement strand
ATGAAGGCGAATATAGCCACTATAATAGCTTAACTTTACAAACTTTGTTTGAAAACATAGTTGAAGAAGCAAAATCAAAAGGTGAAATTACTATTAATAAGTCTAAAAAAGAACTTGGTAATTTGATGTCAGGAGTTTTAGTTGCAAGTTATGTAACAGATCACTTTGATTGCTCATCTAAACACATTGAAGTATTTAATAAAATTTGGAATTAATTTTTAAGGGGCTCGTAGGCCCCTGTTTTGTATAGATGTGTTATAATCCGATGTAAGCTCTACCATATAATAGTTCTCTTTAAAATTCGTATTTTTAGAATTACTATGCCATATGTTAGGGTTTTTTAAGCATGTAAATTTTAGATGTTGCGTTAATATATTAAAGAAGGAATTAATATATTGGAGCGTGCAGACTGGAAAAAGGAGGGTTTAAATGAGTAAGTATAGTTCGGTATTAGTTTCTCAATGTTTCTGGTTTGTAGAAGTAAAGAAGATAATAAATCTGTTAAATGATGGGGCTACTTGGGAAGAAATACAAGTATTGGTATATGAGGAAAACTTGTTGGCACTAGCAAAAATGTCTAGGATAAAAAGTATTTATAGGTATCTTAAAAATAGAATTTCTACATTAGACAAATCTATGTTACAACTTTTTGATCACTCAGATTTACAAACGCAAAAGATAATAAATTTAATAGCTATAGCAAAAGAAAATAGGTTGTTTTTTGAATTTTTATATGAGGTCTATAGTGACAAAGCAAACATCAAATATATAGATCTAATTCCTGCAGACGTAAGCATATTTTTTCGGGCAAAGGCAGAGCAAGATGAAGTTGTGGCTAATTGGAATGAGACAACCCTATCACGTTTGAACAGAGGATATAGAAACTTTATGACAGACGCAGGATTACTTACAGTAGTTAATAAATCATTTACAATAACGCCACCAATACTAGACATAGAATTAGAAGCTTATTTGATAGACAATGGTGAGGCACATGTTATAAAAGCACTAACGGGAGAAGAAAGATGATAGATAGTAGATTTGATAAACTGGAGCAAAAATTAATATCCCCTGATTTTAGAACTAGCAAAGGCAAGGCTAATGAAGTAAACTATCACATATTTGATTATAATGCCAAAGATGAACTCATAATTAGAGATAGAATAGATGATTTATTACAAAAGTATAAAAAAGGCACATATGATTTTGAACTAAAGGTATTTGACTTATACGACATCATAATGGAAATGTTGGAGAACAAAAATTTTATAGATAAGTGTAAAAACCTAGAAAAAAGCCAAGGACTAGACAAGATAACGACAGGACTTAACCAGATGTTAAGGATGTCAGAGGACAACAGCAATAATCTTATTTTAAAGCACATTAAAGACAATATAGATAGTAACTCAATCGTTATTATAAAGGGTGTGGGCAAAGTTTTTCCTTTTGTACGCTCACACAAAATACTAAATAATTTACATCAATGCATTGACACAGTTCCCGTAATCATGTTTTACCCTGGGAAGTTTGATGAGGGTTACTTGTCATTGTTTGGAGAAATTAAAGACGACAATTATTACAGAGCATTTGGATTTGAATGAGAAATAGGAGAGATTTATGGTTATAAAAAATATGTTTACTAAAAAAGTAGACAGAGATATTAAAGGCGTAATTAAGGTAGGGCAAGGCGATGATGAAAGCGTAAAACAAGAACTTGAAGAATACGTGGTAACTCGTGAGCTATCAAAACATTTTGCAGAGTTTTTTGCAAGCTACAAAAAAGGTATTTTAGGGAATACCGATAAAATGGGAGTTTGGATTTCTGGTTTCTTTGGAAGTGGTAAATCTCATTTCTTAAAAATACTATCTTACTTGCTTGAAAATCGTGTAGTTGATGGAAAGACAGCGATACAATATTTTATAGATGATAACAAAATATCAGACCAACTGGTACTAGCAGACATGCAATTGGCAGCAGATAACAGTGCAGACGTTATACTTTTTAATATAGATTCCAAAAGCAGTATGCCAGACCGTAAAAATAACAAGGAAGCTATATTATCAGTATTTTTAAAAGTGTTTAACCAACATCTAGGGTTTTATGGAGACAATCCATATATAGCAGATTTGGAAAGAGCATTGACAAAAGAAAATAAATACCAACTATTCAAGGATACCTACCTAGAGTTGAATGGTGAGGATTGGGAGGATGCAAGATGCAACTTTCTATTTTCGCAAGATGGAGTATGTGAAACTCTAGTTAAAATAGAGTATTGTTCAATAGAATCAGCTAGAAATATGTGTGAAAAGTTTACAGGAACGTATGACATTGATATTAACTCGTTTGCTAAGAGGATTAAAAAGCATATTGATGAAAATGGTGGTAAACATCAAGTTGTGTTCCTAGTTGACGAGATAGGACAATATATAGGTGAGAGAACAGATCTTATGTTAAACCTACAAACTGTTGCCGAAGATTTGGGTACAGAATGTGGGGGCAAGGCGTGGATAATCGTCACTAGTCAACAAGATATTGACAGCATAACAACGGTAAGAGGAAATGACTTCTCCAAAATTCAAGGTAGATTTGATACAAGGCTTTCACTATCATCAGCTGATGTTTCAGAGGTAATAAAAAAGAGGATACTAGAAAAAACAGAAATAGCCTCACAAAATCTTAAACTACAATTTAAAGAAAAAGAACTAGTAATTAGAAACCTAATAATGTTTAATGATGGTGTAGAAAAGAAGTTATATAAAAACAAAGAAGATTTTGCAAGCATATACCCATTTATACCATATCAGTTTAACTTATTAGGAGACGTTCTAACATCAATCAGAATACATGGAGCTAGTGGAAAACACCTGGCAGAAGGTGAACGTTCTATGCTTGCATTATTTAGAGAGTCAGCAATAGGCGTTATGAATAAAGATGAATCAGCACTTGTTCCATTTAGTGACTTTTACAACGCTCTGGAAGGATTTTTAGATCATAGTCATAGGATAGTTATTGCTAGGGCATGGGATAATGGAATGCTAAATCCTGACAAAGACAAGTATTGTTTTGAGGTAGAAGTTTTAAAAACTTTATTCATGATTAAGTATGTAGACACTGCCATCACTGCAAATGTGGATAACATTACAAGTCTTATGGCAACAGAAATAGATCAAAGCAGAATTGAGCTAAAAGAAAAGGTAGACATAGCCTTACAAAAACTATGCAGGCAAAACTATGCACAACGCTCAGGAGAAATATACGTATTTCTGTCAAATGAGGAGCAAGAAATAAACAGGGAAATTGAAAATCAGCCAGTAGAACTTAGTGAAATTACAAGCGAGATTTCAAATCTAATTTTTAATAAGATATTCCCAGAAGCAAAATATAAATGCGAACATCTTAGAGGAAGATATGCAATAGGAATTAATCAGTTTGTAGACAATAAGCCACATAAATCTAATCAACACTACGACATTGACCTAAATATTTTAACACCAGATTATGACGGCCCTTCAGATGAAACTACACTAAGAGTTGGAAGTGGGCAAGGCTCTTATGTATGGGTAAAGTTACCAGATGACAGAGCATTTATTAATGAGATACGTGCAGGACTAAAAATAGATAAATATCTAAAACTTAACAAGACATCGGTAGCGACTAAGTATGAACAAATAACAGATGCAAAGAAAAAAGAACTTAGAGATAGAAGAAATTATGCGGAGATATTTTTAAATGAATCCCTAAAAGACTCTACTATATACACTAACAGCGATATCCTACAAACTAGTGCAAAAGACATAACAAGAAAACTAAATGAGGGTATAGGAAAGCTAGTAAAAGCCATTTATCACAAGATGGGCTATATAACAGTGGCTATGGGTGAAGCAGAGATAAAGGCAGTGTTGCAAAGTAGTTCTACACAACAAAATACACTAGAAAACACAAATGAAACACCAAATGCACTTGCACTTGACGATGCAAGCCAGTTTATAGCAACCAATACTGGACGACACATCAAAACTTCTGTCAAGACACTGAAGGAAAGATTTCAAAAACCTCCATACGGGTTTATAGAAGCTGACGTTGAATGGATAATGGCAAAATTATTTAAACAAGGAGAAATAACATTTACCTTAAACCAAGAAAGTATTACTCTACTTAATAAGCAACCAGATGAGATATACAAGTATTTGACTAAGCGAGAGTTTTCCGAAAAATTGCTGATGGAGAAGAGAGAAAAGGCAAACGATAAACAGAAAAGGGCAGTGAAAAGAATAGCCAAAGAGTTATTTAACGTTTCTAGTAGTGATACGGATGATGATTCTATATTAAGAAATTTTAAAAGGTTATCTGAAAATATGAAGCAAGAAATTGAAAAGATGGAGATACACTACAGCAGTGAATCACGTTACCCTGGACAACAAGTAGTTAAGAATGGGAAAAAATTACTTGTAGATATAATAGGTATTGACAATTCTACTGAATTTTTTAGAACTTTAGGAAAAAGTGTAGATGTATACTTAGATTTTGCAGAAGATTTTACCCCTATAAAAGCATTTTTTGATGGTGAACAAAAAAATATATGGGATAAAACCCTAAATTTCACAAAAATCTATGAAGACAGCAAAACTTTTATCACAAATGAAGAAATAGAGGGCATTATAACAAACGTTAATGCTATCTTAAATAACAAAAATCCTTATAGAGAAATTAAGAGATTACCAGAACTACTAGATAATTATAGAAATCTATATTCAGACCTTTTAGAAGAAACAGCAAAACCAATTTTGTTATCTATTGGCACAGAGAGAAAGAGGGTTTTGGATGAGTTAAAGGAAAAACAATGTGCCAAATTGTTAAATGCTAAAGTAAATAGTGATTTTGATGAGTTGCAAGAAAAAGCAAAAACGTGCAATAATATAGCTGTTTTACAAACTATTAAAGTAGAAGCTGATGCACTTAAAATAAGACTATTAAACCAAATAGCAAGTGAAGAGACAAGACTACAAAGCTCAGCAGAACTTACAAATCAAAACCCAACGCCTACAGATACCCTACCAAAGCAACAAAAGGTTATTAGCATAAAGACGGTAAATAGGGAAAACACTTGGCGAATAGAAACCGAACAGGACGTTGATAGATATATAGAAAAGTTAAGGGAAGATTTGAAAAATCAAGTTAAGGAAAATGTGATAATCAACATAGAATTTTAGATATTAGGTAGGATTATGCAAATAAGTAATATTTGTATAATCTTATTCATGTTATAACATTCGTATAGGATGGCTATGATAAACAAAAACATAATAAGTAGGAATAGAAGAAAATCATGAACAAAATAGCACTAAAAAATTTTGCCATATGGGCAAGGAAAAAATTAATAAGGATGATAACCGATAAGATGCTCCTAGTGGGGATAACAGAAAATGCAATTCTTGAACCATTAGACCAGTCAACAGAGGAGGTTCATTTTTTTGATATTGGGACAACAGAATCTGCAGAAGTTGTAGGTGCTGATATAAAAAAAAGAACAGCAATAGCTAACAGAATAAGAGAAAAACTAGACGATTGTGAGTATAAGCTCGCATACAAACTAGTAGTAGAAGAAGTTGCATACACCTGGTTTAATAGACTTATAGCGATTAGATTTATGGAGGTGAATGACTATTTGCCAACAGGGGTTAGGGTTCTTTCTAGTGAAAAAGATGGAAAGATAGAGCCAGATATTGTAACAGATCCATATTTAACAGAAATTGAGTTTACTGATGAAGAAGAAACTTTGATAGAAAATTTTAAAGATAATAATAAGTTAGAAGAATTGTTTAGATTTTTATTTATAAAGCAGTGTCATGAAATAGAGAAAGTATTGCCAAACCTATTTGAAGATAGAGCACAAGATGATGGAAAATCACAACAAATTAAAGGTTATACAGAATTGCTTTTAAATATATCGTTTACTGATGAAGATGGAATTATAAGACACCTTGTAAATGATATAGATGAAGAAGACTTTAAAGAGTCTGTTGAAATTGTAGGATGGTTATATCAGTTTTATATGTCTGAGCGTAAAAATGAGGTTGTAAATATATATAAAGGAGTTATATCAAAGAATGATATTCCAATAGCAACTCAATTGTTTAGTACAGATTGGGTAGTTAGGTATATGACCGATAATTCTTTAGGGAGATATTGGGTAGAAAGAAATCCAAATAGTACATTACAAAATAAATTAGAATATTTTGTAACACCTAGTAATTATATTGATGAAAAAATACACCCTAAAGAATTAACCTTTTTTGACCCTTGTATGGGAAGCGGTCATATTTTAGTGTATGCTTTTGATTTACTTTTAGAAATTTATTTAGAATGTGGATATTCCAAAAAAGAGGCTGCAAAATTAATTATAAAAAATAATATATATGGACTTGATATTGATGAGCGAGCTTACCAACTAGCATATTTTTCGTTAGTGATGAAAGCACGTAGTTATGACAGAAGTTTTTTTAGTGAAAAAATATCCCCACAAGTATATTGCCCTATTGATAATGATGAGCTTGAAAACCTCGGTTCTATATTTAAACCAGTTGAGCCTGAAAAACTTCCCGCTATCATGAATAACTTGAATTTTAAACGATTGCTAAGTAAAACTTATACAGTAGTTTGCACTAATCCTCCATATTTGAATAAATATAATCCTAGGTTAAAAGAGTATATAAACGATAATTATAAGGACTATGATGGAGATTTATTTTCAGTATTTATATATAGAAATTTTGATTTTTGTAAACCTAATGGATATTCTGCTTTTATGACTCCATTTGTGTGGATGTTCATTAAAACATACGAACGGTTAAGACAATATATTATAAACAATAAATCAATTATAAGTTTAATTCAAATGGAATATTCTGCTTTTGAAGAATCAACTGTGCCAATTTGTTCGTTTATTTTAAAAAATTGTAAAGAAACAGAAAAAGGATTATATTTTAAATTATCGGATTTTAAGGGAGGTATGCAAGTTCAAAAAGAAAAAGTATTAGAGGCATTAAGCAATAACAAATGTGGATATTTGTATGAAGCTAGTCAAGAAAATTTTACGAAAATTCCTAGTAGTCCAATTGCTTATTGGATGGGCGAGAATATGCTTAAAGTATTTGAGAATGGAACAAAAATGGGTGATTATGGGATAGCTTCAGAAGGTATAAAAACTGGTAATAACAATAGGTTTTTACGCTTGTGGTTTGAAGTCAATTCATCCAAATTTTCTTTCGCTCAGGAAAAAACAGGATCCAAATGGTATCCTCATCATAAAGGTGGAGAATATAGAAAGTGGTATGGAAATTTAGAATATGTAATAAATTGGGAGAACAACGGAGAAGAAATTAGACAAGAGAAAAATTCAGGATTACAAGGGAAAAATATGTATTTCAGCGAGATTTTGTGTTGGTCTAAAATAACAAGTAAAGGCACTACATTAAGATATATACCTAGAAATTGCTTATTTGATTCAGGAAGTCCAGCATTTAAAAGTTCAGATAACTTAATGTACGTTTTAGGATTTATTAATAGTATTGGAAAAATCATTTTAAGTACGTTAAATCCTACTTTAAATTGTCAAGTAGGTGATATAAAAGCACTACCACTAATTATTAATAATGATGAAAAAAATGATATTGATACTTTAGTAGAAGAAAACATCTCCATATCAAAAAAAGATTGGGATAGCTTTGAAACCTCATGGGATTTTATTAAACATCCGTTGATTTGATCCCCATTACAAAGGGCGGTGGGGTGAATGGTTTATTATAGCAAAATCTCAAAAAAGACTAGAAAAACTGGCCCAGATTATACTTGGGAAAATTTAGACTAAGTATAGTTAGTTTAGTATAAGGATGGAAGAAAATCATGAACAAAATAGCCATAAAAAATTTTGCCATATGGGCGAGGAAAAAATTAATAAGTACTATAACAGATAAGATGCTTTTGGTAGGGATAACAGAAGATTCAATCCTTGAACCATTAGACCAGTCAAATAATGAGGTTCATTTTTTTGATATTGGGACAACAGAACCTGTAGAAGTTACGGGTGACGATATAAAAAAGAGAATGGCAATAGCTAACAGAATAAGAGAAAAACTAGACGATTGTAAGTACAAAATTGCATATGAATTAGTAATAGAAGAAGTTGCATACACTTGGTTTAACAGGCTTATAGCGATTAGATTTATGGAGGTAAATGACTATTTGCAAACAGGGGTTAGGGTTCTTTCTAGTGAAAAAGATGGAAAGACAGAGCCAGATATTGTAACAGATCCATATTTAACAGGAATTGAGTTTACAGATGAAGAAGAAAATTTAATTGAAAATTTTAAAAATAACAATAAGTTAGAAGAACTGTTTAGATTTTTATTTATAAAGCAGTGTCATGAACTAGAGAAAGTTTTGCCAAACCTATTTGAAGATAGAGCACAAGATGATGGAAAATCACAACAAGTTAAAGGTTATACAGAGTTACTTTTAAATATATCGTTTACTGATGAAGATGGAATTATAAGACACCTTGTAAATGATATAAATGAGGAAGATTTTAATGAGGCTGTTGAAATTGTAGGATGGTTATACCAGTTTTATAATACAGAGCCGAAGGCAAAAGTAGACGCACAAAAATCTAAAATAATGAAAGAACAGATTCCTGCTACCACACAACTTTTTACTCCCGATTGGATTGTAAAATATATGGTGGAAAATTCACTGGGTAAAATAATAATAGAAAAATTAGATGTTGACCCTAAATTAATGAATTGGAAGTATTATTTACCTGAAGCTGAACAAACCGAAGAAGTAAAACAACAACTTAAAATCGTGAATAATCACAATTTTAAGTTGGAAGAACTAAAAATTATCGACCCTTGTATGGGTAGTGGTCATATTTTAGTATATGCATTTGATGTATTAATGCAAGTGTATGAAAGTCAAGGATATTCTAGCCGAGAAGCAGTTAGATTAATTATTGAAAACAATTTATATGGGCTTGATATTGATGAAAGAGCTTATCAACTTTCTTATTTTGCAATTATGATGAAAGCCAGAAAATACGATATAAGATTTTTAAATAGGGGTATTGAACCACAAGTGTATTGTCCCAGAAATTATTCAGATGGTGAGGAGTTTGGTTCATTATTAATTGTAGATAAGCTAGAAGAAATGTCACAAGAGCAAGATCATAAATTAAATTTGAATACTTGGAATTTTAGAAAAGTGCTAAGTAAAAAATATGATGTGGTTATTACTAATCCGCCGTATAAAGGTAGTGGTGACTTGAATGACACATTGAACAACTATATCAAAGAATATTTTCCAGACAGTAAAGCTGATATGTTTGCAACATTTATTGAACGTTGTTTACAACTAGCAAATAAAAATGGATATGTGGCAATGATTACAATGCATTCTTGGATGTTTTTATCACGCTATGAAAAGTTAAGAACAAAATTGTTAAATATAGATATTGTAAGCATGGCACATCTAGGAACTAGAGCATTTGAAGAAATTGGTGGTGAAGTTGTTCAAACTACTGCTTGGATTATGAGAAAATCTTGTATAAAAGGTTATGTCGGAGTGTATAAAAGGTTGATAGATTTTAATAGCCGAAATAGTAAAAAAGAAGCTTTTTTAGCAAGCGGATATTTGTATGAGACTACCTCAGAAAATTTTGCAAAAATCCCTGGAAGTCCTATTGCTTATTGGGCAAGCGAGAATATACTTAAGGCATTTGAAGCTAAACCTTTATCATACTTTATTAATTGCAAATCAGGCATTATGACAGGAGATGAAAAATTTATAAAATTTTGGTATGAGGTTTTTAATAAAGAAATTAAATTTGATTGCATTTCTTTTAATGATATGGAAAATTATAAATGGTTTCCTTTAAATAGTGGAGGCAGTTTTAGGAACTGGCATGGTAATAATGAAAAGGTAGTAGATTTATGGCGTGAAGGTTTTAATATAAGAAACAATGTAAAAAATTACCGTCTTAGAGATACATCTTTATACTTTAAAGAAGGAATAACTTGGGGAAGAATAACATCGGCCAAGATTGCTTTTAGAGAAGTAACAAAAGGAACTTTATTTGGAGATGCAGGACCTATTGCTTTTATAACTGATAGCAGGAAGTATATTTTAGGGTTTTTGTGTAGCAAAGTTGTTGGTAATTTTCTTGATTTAATTAATCCAACTTTAAATTTTCAAATTAATGATATTATGAATATACCCTTAATAATGGATAAAGAAAAAAATAGTAATATAGAAAATATAGTGGAAGAAAACATTGAAATATCAAAAACTGATTGGGATAGTTTTGAAACTTCATGGAATTTTAAACGCCATCCGCTGATTTGACCCCCCTATCGCCTATGGCGATTTCCACCCTTGTAAGGGGTGACTGGGTTGAGATGGGAGTTGCCTCCACTTGTAAGGGGTGACTGGGTTGAGGTGAGAGTTGCCTCCACTTGTAAGGGGTGACTGGGATGAGATGAGAGTTGCCTCCAATTATAAGGGTGACTGGGATGGGAGTTGCCTCCACTTGTAAGGGGTGACTGGGATGAGATGGGAGTTGCCTCCACTTGTAAGGGGTGACTGGGATGAGGTGAGAGTTGCCTCCACTTGTAAGGGGAGGTGCCGATGAAAGAGGCGGAGGGGTAAGGGGTGACTGGGATAGAAGGAGAAACGAATGTATAATAAAAATTTATTATCAAATGCAAAATCATTAAGAAACAATATGACAAGAGAAGAAAAACATCTATGGTATGACTTTCTAAGCAAATATCCAATAAGATTTTATAAACAACGAATTATAGATAATTATATAGTTGATTTTTACTGTTCAAAAGCAAAACTAGTAATAGAATTAGACGGATCACAACACTACACAACTGAAGGATTGGAGTACGATATAATAAGAACTGAAGTATTACAACAATATCAAATGGAAGTTATACGCTTTAGTAACAAACAAATATGGCAAAATTTTTCAGGAGTATGTGAAGCTATTGACCAAAAAATAAAGGAGAAAATATGAGTAAATTAATAGCAGATAAATTTAATGAATGGGAAAACGAGTGCAACAACCGTTTCAATACTCTAAAAGCCAATGAGGAAGAACTAAACAAAATTTTTATTGATATATACGGATTGCAAGACGAACTGACTCCAGAAGTAGAGGATAAAGACGTAACAGTACGCAAGGCAGACCTTACTCGTGAGATAAAGTCACTTATATCTTACGGAGTGGGCTGTATGTTTGGCAGATATTCACTTGATGAAGAAGGGCTTGTGTATGCAGGTGGGGATTTTGATTTGCCTAGGTATAAAACTTGTATACCAACAGAAGATAATGTACTTCTTATAACAGATGACGACTACACTACAGATGACATAACAACCCGATTTATAGAATTTGTAAAAGTAGTATATGGAGAGGAAACTTTACAAGAAAACCTAGAGTTTATTGCAAGCGTATTAAGTGGCAAGGGGTCACCAAAAGAAAAGTTAAGAAGATACTTCCTAAAAGACTTTTATAAAGACCACATTAAAATATATCAGAAACGCCCTATATATTGGCTTTATGATGCTGGCAAGTCAGACGGATTTAAGGCATTAATTTATATGCACAGATATAACCTAGACACCACAGGACGGGTGCGTGTAGATTATCTTCATCAGCTCCAAAGAGTTTATTATAGAGAAATGGAACGTATGCAAGAAAATGTAGATAATAATTTTGAAGTGGCAAAATCTCAAAAAAGACTAGAAAAATTGGCAAAGCAACTAAAAGAAGCAAAGGACTATGATGAGAAAATAGCATATTTGGCACTAGCACGAATTGAAATTGACCTAGACGACGGCGTAAAGGTGAACTACCAAAAAGTACAAACTAGTCCAGATGGGAAAGTGTTTAATATACTTGGGAAAATTTAGACTAAGTATAGTTAGTCTAGTTAATACTCTAAGAAGAAGATAACTACAAAGTAATCAAAATCTGAATTATTTGGTTCATTTGAATTGAGGTAATAAACAATGGCAGAGTTAAATTTAAACCAGATAGAAAGTAAGTTAAACGAGGAATTTAAACCAAATAGTCATAGAAAGTTGATTTTTTGGTATGACAATAACGCAGAGTTTGTCGCTGATATAGACAGCATAAGCTTGACAAATGCAAAGATACACTACTTAGAAAAAGATAATCAATTTTTGACTAAGTATCTACTAGAAAGGCAAGACCCCACCACTAATTATTTAATATACGCTCCATTTCCTAAGCCTGCTCTTATAGAAAATCACCTAGCAGATACTATAAGGTATTCTAAGGAATTTTTTGCAGATAGAGCTTCATTAATCACAGCAGATTTGGGAATAGATGATAAATATAAAGATGTAATAGCAAAATATATTAAATTTTTTGGTGCTAAGGATAGAACTCAGAAATTTTACGCACTAGAAATAGACCATTTTAATAAAAATCTGATTGAAATAGGGATAATGAGCGTTATTTGTAAGGTAAAAAATACGTCATTTGAAGAAGTATTAAGAGTGGTCATTAATGATATGAATAATAAGTATTTGGCCGAGTTTGATAAATACAATATAACAGAGGCATTTTGGAGAATGTGCACTGAGATGTTTGGTGAAAGAACTGATGCTAGTAGTTTGCTAGTGCTTGTATATACTTTATTTGTTACCTATATGAGCAAGGTTATACCAGAAGAGTTGCCACAGGAGTTATCAAATTATAAATCGCATAAATCAGGTAATGTAGTGGCGTTTTTGGATAGTATCATGAATAGCATTGTATATACAGATAATTTCACTAAATTATCGAATATGGTCTATGATGACTTAAATATTGAAAATGTTATTATCGAACTAAACATAAATTCACTAGTAAATCTTGATATATTTGTTGCAGTGGATAAGAAAATTATTAATTGGATAATTGAAAGGTTGCTACATGAGAATTTGGGTGCAACTATTGGTGAATATAACATTCCGAAAATATGCCAACATAGAAGGAAACTACACTTTAAGGAAAAAACAATGATACACTATCATTTACTAGAAAATGCTTTTTATATAGTGTCTTGTTCTCACTTTAGCCCAAAACAACAGCGAGATGAAATTTATAATAGCTATGTAGAAAAGGATTATATAGTTGATAGTCAATATAGGTTATTTTACACCTACTATGACAAATTAGAAAGTAACGAAATATATGATGACTTGGTGCAACTAGTAGAAAATATCTATACCAATAGATTTTTAAATCCTCTTGCAGTGGCGTGGAGTAATGCACTTAGTCAAACTTCAGAAATGACAGATTATCAACTAAGTTTTTATAACGATTATGTTAGGAGTTTAAAAGAAAGAGTAGTAGTAATTATTTCTGATGCATTACGTTATGAAGTAGGTAAGGCTTTATTTGAAAAATTACAAGCGGATGAAAAATGTGAAATGGTAAAAATTCATTCTATGCAAAGTATGTTACCATCATACACTAGGCTGGGAATGTCAGCATTACTACCATATACAACTCTTAAAATGAATGAAAAATATGAAATTTTAGTTGATGAGAAAAAGCGAGATGATTTAAAATCCCGAGAGGAAGTTTTAAAGAGTGGTAACAAAAATAGCAAGGCTATAAGATTTGACGATGTTAAAACTGCTAAGGAAGCGAAGAAAATTATAAAAGGGCAAGAAGTGGTTTATATGTATCACAACCAAATAGATGCTAGAGGTGATAAGCTTGCTACAGAAAATGAAGTTTTTGTGGCGTGTGAGGAAGCTATAAAAGAAATTCATAATATGATAAAAAGGTTATCTAGTGCTAATAATACGAGATTTATTATTACCTCAGATCATGGATTTATTTATAAAAGAGAAAAACTCACTGCTAGTAATAAAATAACTGTTCCAAAAGACAGTTTTAAGGGTAGACGTTATATTGTATCAGCAAAGGATTTGAAAATAGAGGGGACTTATAAAATTCTTCTTGGGACGATATTTCAAAATCAAGATACAAGGAACGTATATTTACCAATAGGTAGTGATGTGTTTGATATTGCAGGTGGTGGAAGTAACTATGTACATGGTGGTGGTTCACTTCAGGAAATGATTGTGCCTGTAATTGAGGTAAAAACTAATAAATATCACATGGGGACTCAAAATGTGACTATTGCTATGGTTAGTATATTAAAGAAAGTTACAAATTTAAATTTGAATGTAGATTTTATACAAACTGAACCTGTGACTGATGTAAACAAGGAAACGAGCTATAAACTATATTTTATTGCTGATGACGGTGAAAAAATATCTAGTGACAATATTTATATTGCGGATAAAAAAGAAGGTGACACACACAATAGGATATTTAGATTAAATTTTACTTTTAAGAATCAAAAGTATAGCAATACAAAGAAATATTATTTGGTGGCAGTGGATGAGAAATCTTCACTAGAGATAATGCGACATGAGGTAAAAATGGATTTGGTATTTGTAGATTATTATGGCTTTTAGTTTTATATATATGTGTTATAATCAAATGTAAGCTCTAACATATGTTAGAGTTTTTTTTAGCAGGTTTAATATGTTTAAAGAAGGAGCTTAAAATGGATAAATATATATTACTAGTAGAAGATGATGTGACTATTGCTTTAGGAATAACTACATTCTTATCTAAACAAAATTTAAAAGTTAAAACTGTAAATAATTTAAAAGACGCTAATAAGCATATTGATGCTCAAGTTAGTTTAATTTTACTTGACTTGACTTTGCCTGATGGTATAAGTTTTAGTTTTTGCAAACATGTTAAATCTACTATGGATATTCCTATAATTTTTATTACTGTTTGTGATAATGAAGAACATATTATTCAGGGATTAGATTTAGGAGCTGATGATTACATTACCAAGCCATTTTCTTTAAAAGTACTATATTCAAGAATTAAGGCTGTTTTAAGAAGACAAAAAGAAACAACTGTAAAAGATATTTTGACTTGTGACAATATCCAAATGCATTTAAATAAAAATATGGTCATTTGCAATGGTGAAATTATTAAATTATCTGCAAACGAATATAAATTACTGAAAATACTGCTAACTAATAAAAATTGCAATTTGTCAAGATTACACCTGCTTGATAAGTTATGGGATGCAAACGGAAATTTCGTTAATGATAATACACTAACTGTTACAATGAAAAGATTACGTGAAAAACTAGCTAATCCTGAATGTATAAAAACCATTCGTGGAACTGGTTATCTTATGGAGGATACTGATGTCTAATAGTTTAATTGTTATAAATGTTGTTGTGCTTATAGTAATTTTTTATTATATAAAAAGTAGGTATATTAAACAAATTGTAAATCTAACTAGATATTTAGAAAACGTTAATAGAGGTCAAATCAATAATATAAATTTTTCTGCTAAAGAGGGACACATTGGCATTTTAGAAGATGAAATTTATAAAACAGTTACTATGTTACACACCACAAAAAATCAAACTTTAAAAGATAAGGAACTATTAAAAGATACTTTAGCAGACATAGCACATCAAATTAAAACCCCTCTAACAGCTATTGGAATGATGAATGAAATTATTACTGAGTTCTCAGACGATAGCGTACTTATTTATACAGAACAAATTGAAAAACAATTAACCCATGTAAATAATCTAATACAATCTTTACTTACTTTATCAAAATTAGAAGTTAATGCTATTGTATTTGCTGAAGATTTTATATCTTGTTACCATTTATTATTAAGAGTGCATGAAATTATGTGCCCTTTTTCGGCTAAAAAAAATCAAACTTTATCAATTAATTCACCAGACAATCCTCAAGTAGGTTTTATAGGAGATATGTCTTGGAGCATTGAAGCACTAATTAATATTGTAAAAAATTGTATCGAACATACTCCTATAGGAGGACAAATAGTAATGCAATATATAGATAATCCAATTTATACTAGTATTATTATTGCTGATAACGGAAACGGATTTGAAGCCGAAGATATACCTTATATTTTTAAGCGTTTTTATAAAGGAAAAAATTCGGCTAAAGAAAGTGTTGGTATAGGACTGTCTTTGGCAAAAATAATATTTGAAAAGCAAGATGGCATAATATATGCTAGTAATCAAAAAATAGGTGGTGCACAATTTGAAATTAAATTTTATAAAAAATTTTAGGTTGTCACTTAATTGTCACTTTAAGCATGTATAATATTTTTAAGGAGTGATGATATGTTAAATTGTAGTAATTTGAGCAAAACTTATGGTGCAGGAACAGTTGAAGTTAAAGCTTTAGACAATATTAATTTTAAAATTCAAAAAGGAGAATATGTTGCTATTATTGGAGGTAGTGGGTCTGGTAAATCAACTCTACTTCATATGTTAGGTGGTGTCGATAGTCCTACTAGTGGTGAAATTTACATAGACCAAACTAATATCGTTACATTGCCTGAAAAAGAACTAGCCATATTTAGAAGAAGAAAAGTTGGACTTATCTATCAATTTTATAATTTAATCCCTACTTTAAATGTGCGAAAAAATATTTTATTACCTATGTTACTTGATGGCAGAAAAGTAAACGAAGATGAATTTAACAGTCTAGTTC
The DNA here is from genome assembly GCA_001983455.1 of Candidatus Epulonipiscium fishelsonii. Lineage (GTDB taxonomy): Bacteria > Bacillota > Clostridia > Lachnospirales > Cellulosilyticaceae > Epulopiscium_A. Next base: position 71,038 of record LJDB01000073.1, on the reverse strand, counting down.
ATACTTTAGGACTTCAAGATAGATTAAACCATATGCCTCATGAGCTTTCTGGTGGACAACAACAACGTGTTAGCATTGGGCGTGCTCTTATATATCGTCCTGCTATTTTGCTTGCTGATGAGCCAACTGGAAATTTGGACCATAAAAATTCAGATGAAATTGTAGAACTTTTTAGAATAGCTAATACAATATATAATCAAACAATAATACTAATTACTCATGATGAAAAAGTTGCATTATGTGCAGACAGAATTATTACTATTGAAGATGGTAAAATCGTTAGTGATAAGGCGGTGAAATAATGAATATATTGCAGGAATATACAATAGAATATCTAAAAAAAAATAAGCGTAATAGTATAGGTATAATAATCTCTATTTTTATAGCAACTATTTTAATTTCAATGTTTGTTATGCATGTTCAGTCTTCCAGAAATTATAATATAGTTACCATTAAAAATATATCGGGAAATTGGCATGGTGAATTATTTGCAGACACTAAAGGAGAATATTTAGATGTAGTAAAAAATGATGCTAGTGTCGAGAGTATAATGGTTAAAGGAAATTGGTATACAAGTAAATTTTCAGACAATGATAAAAGACCTTATTTAATATTAAGAGATTTAGATGCTAATTATTGGAGCGATATGTCCGAAAAAAATTCAATATTAGAAGGACATTACGCACAAGCTCCTAATGAGATAGTAGTTTCAAAACAACTTGTTGATGAACACCCCGAAATTCAAGTAGGCACAGTGTTACCTCTTGAAATAGGAAGCAGGACAATAGACGGCGTATCTGTTGACCCTCGAGAAACTTTAAATTCTAATGAAATTTTTGTTTCTGAAAAAACAAGTGATTTTGTAGTTGTAGGAATTTTTGATGCAATTACTTCTTCTATTATGCCAGGATATATTGCTTATGGATATTTAGACCACGCAAATGTATTAGCGGATGATAATCTTACTATATATATGAGAATGAATAATCCTAAGAATATTTTTAGTGAATTACCACGCATTGCAGAATTGGCAGGTCACAAAAAAAATGAATATGGGGAGTATATTTTAAAATATAATTATAATTTATTAGGCAATGAATTTTTAACATTTCCTCCTGACGACGACAATGTTGTTAAAGGCAAAACTGTTACAAGTTTCATTTTATATGGTACTGCATTGGCTACAATAATCGGATTATTTGTATTCATAATAAAAGGTGCTTTTTATATTTCTATTCAAAATAGAATTAAGCAAATTGGAATGTTTAAAAGTGTTGGAGCAACTCCAAAACAAATTAGACAATCTGTTACATTTGAAGCGTTAATATTAACAATTATTCCGTTACCCTTTGCATTTATAGTAAGCTATTTATTGTATTCTAATTTTATAAAAATAAATAATGATATTACGAAACAAATTTTTGAACAAAATTTTGATACAAGTTATTACCATTCAATTGAAGTTATATTTAATTTTACTACAATATTACTTTGTATTTTATTTGTTTGGATAACAGTATGGATTTCAGCATATTTACCAGCAAAAAAAGTAAGCAGACTTTTACCTATTAGTTTAATCAAAAATCATACTTTAAAAACTAATTATAAAAAAAGAAAAAAGAGTTATAAAAGTATTTCCACAGAGCTTGTTAGAAATGGATTTTGGTATAACAAAAAAAATTTTAGAACCACTATTATAACGCTGACACTTTCAATTGCAATAGTCGGTACATATATATTTATGTTCGGCAGCAGTGATATTTTAAGTGAGCTAAGGATGCAAGAAACTATAGATTATACAATAAAACTTACAATATCTGATGGTAGAGATATGGAAACTGAAATTTTTGATGCAATAAATAACAATAATCTTATTGAAAGTAGTGTTACAACTAATTTGTTTAAGGGAACAACTTTAATATCTGATGCTCAAACATCATCTGAAATTCAAAATAAAGGTGGTCTTAGTGCAATAACTGCTACAAACTCATCTGTGCTTAAGCAAGATGATAAATATCGAATTTCCACAGAATTATGGGCGTTAGATGATGAAAGTTTTAATCAATACTGTATAAGTCTTGGACTTAACCCACAAGATTTTTATGATATAGAAAATTTTCAAACTATACTTTATAATCAAATACCTGATGTAGCACTAGAAGGAATGCACATTCAGTCCGAAAAAACTATTCCTTTTTTAAATGTTAATTTAGGTGACAAAATTGAAGTATCTACAAATGTTATTGAAGAAACTGACATACCTAAAAAAGTAATCACTTATATTGGAGCTATAGCTGATAAATTGCCAATTAATGCAATGAATAATTCAAATATATATAAAACACTGCAAATTGTCCCTAGTAGTATATATAAGCAAATATTAATAGCTATTGATGATAATGAAGTTAGTGGATATAAAAAAAGTACTGCTTACATTGTTACAAAACCAGAAAACGTATCTACATTTTGTAACGAACTAAACCAAATTTGTAAAAAGCATTATATAGAAGGAGATTATAATTTGTGGGATATTGATAGCTTTATGGCGTTAAATGAAGAAAACAATAAATCTAGTATGATGATGATGTATGGCATAGTAGGCGCATTTGCATTAGTAGGCATTAGTAACGCTTTTATTAGTATTTACACAAGTTTACGTAGTCGTCGTCGTGATTTTGCTATGCTACGTTCAGTTGGAATAGATAAACAACAACTTAATAAACTATTAATTGATGAAGCAATTTATTTTTCAATATTGCCAATAATCTTTAGTGTCCCGATATTTATATTGCCATGGTTAGCAACACTATATTTACAAGGTGCATTAAGTGATATATTACAAATATTACCACAACTTAACTATATTCCATTTATATTTAGCATAGTTACAACTGCTGGTTCAGTATTAATGGCATATTTTATAGCAAGTCAAAATATAAGAAAAGATAAAATTATTGAAACAATTAAAGACGAAACTATTTAAGCAGAAGCTAACACAGATTAAATAACTGTCAACATAAAAAATAGAAACTAGATCATATACCATCACTTGTGGTCTAGTTTCTTTGTTTCAAAAACAGATATTATGGTTGTGGTGTTCTGTAATTTTTTACAGCATAATCATATTGCTCAAATAATTTATCCCATGCTTGTGTTGCTGAATCAGCGTTTGGAATCATATCAAAACCGTGAAATACATTTTCATGCACATCAAATTCCACAATAACTCCTGCATCTTTTAATTTATGTACATATTCCAAAGTATCTGTATAAAATGGATCTTCTGATCCAACAAAAGTATATGTTGGTGGAAGATTTTCAAAACTTTCTGCTAACATCGGAACTGCGTATGAAGGAATATTTTTTGTTCCATAGTATTCGCCTAAATATACTTTCCACACTATCTCATTTCTCTCCAGATCCCAAAGCAGCGTATTGCTTTTTTCTTCTTTATTTGGAATTGTTGTGTTATCTATCATCGGATAAAGTGGCATTTGAAAAGCGATATTAACTTCTCCTTTATCTCTTGCCATAAGTGACAATGAGGCTGCTAATCCTCCTCCAGCACTTCCGCCACCAACAAAAATTTGCTCTTCATCTATACTAATATCTGACGCATTCTCTTTTATCCATAATAATGTTGCGTAGCAATCGTCTATTGCAGCAGGATATGGTTCATCTATTGAATGCGTATAATCAGGAGATATTACAACAGCACCGTTATATTCAACAAATTTTTGCATTATAGAAATCTCACTTTCTGGAGTTCCCATTGCAAGTCCGCCACCATGCATCCATAAAACTGCATTTGTTATTTCAGTTTGTATGCTAGGCTTCATAATAATGGTACGTATTTTATCTTTATCACTAGTTTCTATCCATACCTCTTCAAGAGTAATCTCATCACTTAGTTTTGTAGGAAAATATATAAAATTCTCACTTACTTTCCTGAGTGATTTTTCATCATCAAACTGAACCATAAGATCAGAAATAACACCCATTAACCGTATGTCCTTGCGAATATGTGAATAGTTAATGTCTACATAAAGTTTAAATCCTGCTAATAATGTTACCAATAGAATTACTATTAATAGTAAAATTCTCATTATCTTTTTCATCTTATCTCCTTAAATCACATCGATAATATTTTAGCCTAGTTTGCATATTTGATAAATCCTTTCCATTTCCTCATATTACTCATATTTCTTTTTTAATTTAGGGATATCTTCCTTATCTATCCACTCTTCAGAATATCCACAATTGCAGCAAACATATCTATTAACTAGAATTGGTGAACAGAACCATCCCACGTGTATGTTGTTTCCAGTCCTATATACATCTATAGTTCCAGGTATCATTAAAATATCTTTATCTTGACATTTAGGGCAAATATTAGTGTTCTTCATAGTTAATACCTCCATTCGTTATATAAATAATCTTTGCATCAGCATACTATATATTAAGTTAAATACAATCTCTCTAGCTTAGTCATAAGCTTATAATCATTACTATGAGAGTACCTTGATATTTATTCTATAGTATAAGCCCATCTTTTCCCACTACTACAAGTTAACAAAGTGCTAAGATTTTGTTTTCATTTTAAAGTATAATTACCACATATTCCATTTATATTTAGCATAGTTGTAATCACTAGTTAAGTATTAATGACATATTTTATAGTATGTCAAAATATAAGAAAAGATAAAATTATTATTGTGCATTTATGCATAATTATGCATTTTGGAGCAATGCCAATTATATTGGACAGAATTCACTAGTGAGAAGAAATATATTATGGTATTTTGCCAATTGCATTTTGTGAGACATAGGTATATACTTTAAGAGTTAACCCATGTGAAAAAAACAAGTAGCAGAGTAGTCACGAAAAGTAAGTAGCCAATAGGTGAAAAAATAAGTAGTAGAGCAGACGTGAAAGAATAACTAGCACCTGGTTAACAACCCTAATATAACAAATTTAATCATGCTATTCTTAAATCCGTTATCACGAATAAGAAAAACTAAAAAAGTTAAAAAAAGCAAGATATGTTTTAAACTAAAGCCAAACCCATGGCTATAAGCCTTGGTCCGTATACTATTGTTTATAATCTCTACAAGAAATTTAAATCTTTGATATTTATCCTAAACATAGTGTTATCTTATTAATAATCGTACATTTGAGATTATAAACAGATTATGTAAAAAAATTTAAATTATAAGTAAATTGTTCACGATAAGTGGCAACAAGACCTATAAACCTAAAGAAATTTTAAGCCTCTAGTATAGTTAATAATAACCTTTTTAACCAGAATTTATATCCTACATATAATTAGAACTTCCCTTCAAATTTCATATCCTATACCTTCAGAATTCATATCCTACACCTAATTAGAACTTCTCTTCAGAATTCGAATAAGAAGAACAGACTGGTAGCTATGTAGCCTTCTCACTTGTTATTCATGATAAGAGAAAAAGCATTTTGAGCTTTTTCTCTTATTTGCATAAATATTCATTGCACTAATAAATATTACCACAAAAAGCCAAGCGTTTGTACATATCTGGAATTTCGAGGGATACACTAGTAAGGGATGCATAGTTATTTTTTTGATTTACCAGATGTACTAGTCAAATATTTTATACTAATCTCCCTTAGACCATCACCTATGAATATTATTCATAATAAAGATAAGAAAATCGCCTTTAATAGTAATATAAAAAATGCAATTAACTAGCACAAGACGTTAAATATATATCCATATATATTTAATGAATGATCTTAATGCATAGTAAAAAAAATAATGGGACACCCTAAAAATAATTATAATTATGAGAAAGGTAGTGCGGAAATGTTTAGACCACAAACAGACTTAGCAATTGAAGTTGGTGCTATTATTGAAGATAAGCAAGAAAACGAAACAACTTTAGAAGGAGTCAGTATGCAAGTAGATGAACAAAAGACCTTTAAAAAAACACATATTGAAATTATAAACAAACATGGTGAAGAAATAATGGGAAAGCCTATTGGAAAATATATAACTATAGAATCTCAGTCATTAAAAGAAAATAATCCAGAAGCTCATAAAAAAATTATACAAGAAGTAGCAGATATTATAAAATCATTGCTACCAGAAGTTGATGAAAAGTTGAAAGTTTTAGTAATTGGATTGGGGAATAGACAAGCAACACCAGACACACTGGGACCCTATGTTACTGATAAAGTTTTTGTAACAAGACATTTGATGGAGTTTGTTCCAGCTGAAATTGAAAAAAATGTTGCAAATTTGAGTAGTCTTGCTCCTGGAGTAATGGGATTAACAGGAATAGAAACTAGTGAAATTGTGAAGGGAACGGTAGAGCATATTAAGCCACATTGTATAATTGCAATTGACGCACTAGGTGCAAGAAGTGCTTCAAGAATTAATACAACAATACAAATTACAAACACGGGAATTTCTCCAGGGGCTGGTATCGGGAATAAACGTAAGCAATTAAATGAAAGTACAATAGGTTGCCCAGTCATTGCAATCGGCGTACCAACTGTTGTTGATGCAGCAACACTAGTGAATGATACTATGGATTATTTAATTGAAAGTATGCTTTCAGAAACGCAGGATGCAACTTTTTATCAAATGCTTAAAGATTTAGGAGATAAAGAAAAGTATTCACTTATAAAGAAAACCATCACACCAACTATTGGAAATTTATTTGTTACACCAAAAGATATTGATGAAGTTATAATGTATCTTGGTAATGTTATATCAAATGCAATAAACATAGCTGTCCATCCAAGCATAACAATTGACGATATAAATAAGTATGCGTACTAGTCATATTTACACAAATGCTTGTATAAAATATTATGTAAGGGCGTTAATAAACGCCCTATAACTAATGAGGGGGATTTTTATGTTTAAAAATTATTTACAAAAGCTATTTCCTTATCATCTTATTTTGGTATTATTTTTAGTATTTTCATTTTCAGCTACATATAATGAATTAAACTTTAAAACTAATAACCTAAGTTCGTTAATTTTTACCAAAATAGCTGTGCCAAATATTGCTGGTGAATTGGATTTACAACTATTTGGGGAAGAATATACTAAACAAATTTTTAGTCTAGGTGTAAAAAGTCCTTTAACATATATTTATCAAAGCATGCCATTTCTAAAAAGTATGCCTATTTATTTTGAAAGTGAAGGTTTGATAGGAAGATTTGATATTCCTGAAGCTCATGAGCTCATAAATTTAGAAACAGAAAATACTTATATTCCTAAATTTCCAGTTCCACCAAAGCAAAAAATTGATATAAGTAAACTAGGAGACTCATCTTATTTATTAAGAAACATGTTTACAGCAGATGCAGCTTTAGAGCTTGATACTGATGTACTTGACATGTGGGATTTTGAAGAACTTGCAAATAGAAAGTTAACAATTGATACTGATGTTGATGGACCTCAAGTATTAATTTTTCATACTCATGTAAAAGAAACTTTTTTTGATGAAGATAAAAAAGACTATAAAACAGGTGGAGTTTCAGCAGTAGGAGCAGAGCTTGGAAAAATATTAGAAGAAGAATACGGTCTTGAAGTTATGCATAATACAGATAATTTTTATCTAAATGGAGAAATTCAAGATTATGGTGAATATGACCGAATGGGACCTGTTATAGAAAAAATTGTTGAAGAAAATCCTTCTATCCAACTTATTATAGATTTACATAGGGATAGTGGTATTTCTGTGGATTCAGCTCCAATAAATGGTAAAGAAGCAGCAAAAGTAATGCTTGTTAATGGTATCACTACTCAAAGAGATTTAAATGGAAATTTAAAACCTCTTACACATTTGATAAATCCGTATGTAGAAGATAATTTAGCTTTAACTATTCAAATGCAAATTCAAGGATTAACTTATTATCCAGACTTGATGAGAAGAATATTTTTGAAAATATATAGATATAGTACGTATATGGCACCACACTCACTTCTGATAGAACTAGGGACAGAAAATAATACAGTGGAAGAAGCAATGAACGCACTAGATCCAATTATTGATATGCTTGGTCGAGTATTTGATCTAAAATAATAGAAAAAACTCTAAACATATGTTATTATAAACCTAAAATCGATCAAACTATTTAGGATAATTATATATGTTAGAGTCATATTGTTATTATGAAGCTCATATCCAACTTGCCTAAAGGAATGGGCTTTATGCCCTATTATGTAAAAATATTGAAAGAAGGTTAATACAAATGAAAACAGTATTAGTATCGTTAAATGCAAAGTTTATACATTCTTCTTTAGCATTACGATATATAAAAGATTATTGCTCATATGATATAGAAACAATAGAGTTCACTATAAATCATGAAGAAAATTTAATAATTAAGACAATATATAATGCAAGCCCAGATATATTAGGGTTTTCATGTTATATATGGAATATCAAATATATTAAATCATTGATACCAATTTTAAAAAAGATAATGCCAAATATAAAAATTGTTTTGGGTGGGCCAGAAGTATCTTTTGAATCCAGAAATTTATTAAATGAATTACCAATTGATATAATAATGGAAGGTGAAGGAGAACAAACTTGGCAGGAATATTTAGACTATATACATGAAAAAAGAGTAGATATTAAAAATATTGATGGCCTAGTATACAAACAAAACAAGCAAATTGTAGTAAATGATGCCAGACAACCATTAAAAATGGCGTTACTCCCTTTTGTGTATAAAAACATGGATGGTCTAGAGAATAAAATAATTTATTACGAAGCGTCTAGAGGTTGCCCTTTTAATTGTCAATATTGTATATCTTCCCTAGAAAAGCAAGTACGATTTTTGCCAATAGAAAGAGTAAAACGTGAATTACAACATTTTTTAGATATGAATGTCGCTCAAGTAAAGTTTATAGACCGTACTTTTAACGCAAAAAAAGACTTTGCACTAGAAATATGGATGTATATTGTACAAAATGATAATGGAATAACTAATTTTCACTTTGAAATAGCAGCTGAACTTTTAACCAAAAGTACCTTAGAAGTTTTATCAGGAGCGAGAAAAGGCTTAATTCAATTTGAAATAGGAGTTCAATCTACAAATATAGATACTTTGATTGCTATAAAAAGATTTATGCCATTTGAGAAAATAAGCATCATAACTAAAAAAATAGCAAGTCTAGGAAATATTCATCAGCACTTAGATTTAATAGCAGGCCTTCCATATGAGGGGTATTCTTCTTTTAAAAAATCATTTAATGATGTTATTAGTGTTAGACCAGAACAATTGCAGCTTGGATTTTTAAAGGTTTTAAAAGGATCTGGATTGTATTTTGATGGCGACAAATATGGCATAGTTTATAAGGAGGAAGCACCTTATGAAGTTTTATATACAAAAAATATCTCTTATAAAGAAATATTAAAATTACACTTGATTGAAGAAATGCTAGAAAAATATTATAATAGTAGACGATTTAATGCAAGTATAGAGTATTTATTTTCTTTGTTTAATACTCCATTTGATTTTTTTGAAGAGTTAGGAGAATACTGGGAGTGTAATAAGTATGATGAAATATCTCATAAAAAATTAACCTACTATAAATATTTATTGGAGTTTGCCCAAAATATAAGTAATTGTAACATAGATTATTTAAAAGAACTATTGAGATGGGATATGCTTTCACATGAAAATGTAAAGGAAATTCCTTCTATTTATACAACACTAGATCAAGTTCCGTATAAAAATGAAATAATAAATAAATTGAAAGATCCACAATGGGCAATTCAATTTGGAGAAGAATTTGTTCAAAAAATTTCTAAGCAAAAATTTAGAAGTATTCATATTGAATTTTTTAAGTATAATATGTTTAAAGAAGAAATACTACTAAATCCACAAGGTATAATATTTGATTACACATATGGAAACAATATGATTAAAACATATTATATTAAAGAAAATTGAGGATAACGTTTATGACATTACAATCTTTAAAAGATGAGCTTGCACAAGGTATTAATAAAGAATATATTTATTTTTGGGGACATAGACCTTCTTTAGACGGCACAATAACAAAAGCTTGTTTAAGTCAATGGTGGAAAAGCACTTTTATTTATGAGGATCAAATGTATTGGTGCATGGAACAATTTATGATGGCTGAAAAAGCTAGATTATTTAGAGATAATAAAATTTTAGAATCAATATTAAGTTGCAACAATCCAGAAGAGATTAAAAGATTAGGAAGAAAAGTTAAATCTTTTAATGAAAAAAAGTGGAATAAATATCGGGAAGAGATTGTTGTCAATGGGAATATGGAAAAATTTCATCAAAATAATAACTTAAAACAATATCTTTTGTCAACCAAAGATAAAGTTCTTGTGGAAGCAAGCCCATATGATACAATTTGGGGTGTAGGTTTAGGTGAAAATGACAGCCGTATAATTGACCCATCTGAATGGCAAGGACTAAATTTATTGGGATTTGCACTAATGACAGTTCGTTATAGGTTACTTTAGAAATAAAAACTCCCTGTAGGGAGTTTTCTTAAACATTAATTCATGATAACGGATTTAGTAACAACGTGACTTAATATGTTATTTCAATTAAACTTATATTACTATTCCTTTCAAATATATTCTTACTTAATTTGTGATCGATAACAAAATTATCTGAAACAATCACAGTCCCATCATTAAATAAAATCTTCATATTCTTATCTTGTGATTTAATATATTTTACTTTGACCCCATATATTGTAAAATTTATTTCACCATTACAATCAAATTCGCTTTCTAATAAGAATATCGGATTAAATGATATTGTACCATTTAAAATTTTTACACCAAGTTCTCCACGTCTCATAATAACAGATTCTTTAACTTGACCAGTCATTCCAGGCTGCTCACTTTTTCCATTAAACGAACTGTGTGAATATGGCTCAATAGGAATTGCGTTACATTCAATAGGTGATTTTCTAAATATAAACCCCTGCAAAATTTTATGATATTCATTGTACAAATCAGTAATATCTTCTCCGTTTTCAAAAGCTCTTTGAACAGTTTCTAATACCGCTAAAGCAAATTTAGCATTTTGATGCCAATAAACACATCCGATGCCTTCAAATTTATAAAATACTTCACTTCTTCCATTAAACTTATTATGAGCAAATATTCTTTCAAATTCATCTGTCAAACTTTTAGTAATTTCAGGAGATATATTTTTTTCGATACATTTTTTTATTAACGTTTCTTCTGTATTTATATCACTATTAAAATGAAGATTTCCATTTATATCTTTTAATATAATCCCATCGATTTCATCAACATTTATTTGTAGTTGATTTTTAGATAAAAATCTTTTTGTCATGTTAATTGGATAAAGCGTGTGGGCTTTGATATTTTCGTTATACAGTGTTTTATTCATATTATTAATAAGTTTAAGTGTTTCATTAGTATTTAAATATTTACTACCAATGATAGCTGATTGGCCTTCCAGCATATCACGCATTGGAGTGACAGAAAAGTCTTTATTAATTAGATTGTACGTTACAAAAATATCTCCTTTATTTTCATTAATAGTATATTCAATTGCCTTTTTAGCGGTTTCAATCCACTCTAGTATTTCTTTTGAAGTCAAAGCTTTTTTAGGTTTTAATCCATTATCATAAATTTGCCTACGATAATCCGAGAATATTTGCCCTAGCTCATCAAGTAGAGCTTTTTCATGTCCCTTATAGTTATTTTCATATTTGTGCAAAGCTATTGTAGTAGCTTTAAGCCATTCAACTACATTAGAAGAAATTTTATATTCTTTATCTTTAAATAATTTTTCTATAAATTGTAAATAAGAATTTAAATGATACACCGTTATCATTGACAATCCTATTCCGACTATTCCGTTGTTGGCATCATTCCATTCAGGTCTTTCGGTGTTCATCCAAATTCCACCGCCAACTAGTAAATTAGAAATTTTGCATAGTGCTGTTACTAGTAATTTCTCTGCAAGAGATACTGTTACAACTTCTTCATTACTGTCTAACAATAATTTAGCATCTGTACCTATTTTAGTAACTAGTTTTTCTATTATTTCATCTTTATCAAAATCAAAGATTATAGTCTTTTTAGGGTTTTTCAAAATCTCGTCATACGATTTAATAATATATGGAACGTTGGCATAACTGAATACTTCTTTATTCATCAAACTTTTAAGAGTTTCTGGGAAGTGGTTATTTAGTCCTTCTAAAAGTCTTAATAAATATATAATTTGATGATCACCCCAATATCCAATACCTGAAAATGGGTCTTCTGGGTCAGGTTTTTCCCAATCTATACCTAAAGTAGTGATTCTGTATGGGTTATATCCATCAATTGTAGAAGCGTTTACAAATTTAGCAACCATATTTTCATAATACTCTGGATATGACAATCCCAGTGCTTCCCAATTTTGAAAAATATCACGCCAATTTCCTTCGTAGCTGATTTTTTTATTGCCTTGCTCATCTTTAATATCAATGTTAAATTTATTCCAAGGCCTGGATGGGTCTCCATGTCTTCTTGAAAATGTAAGTGGCAAATATTCTAAAGCCAGTCTGTGCAAAACAGGATTTTGTTTGGAAATTTCTTTTAATTCCATTATAGTTTTGCAGTCTTTTAATAAATTCGTAACTTCTAACGCTCGGTTGTTTTTTATAGCAACAAATTTACAAAAGTCATTGTAGTTAAAACTATATGCATTTTCAAATATACCACCTCTCATCACATTATAAAGGGTGTTTACATAATGTGCAGCACATGCTACTTTGTCTCCTGTTTCTTGAATTCCATCAGCTTTATCAACAATGTTGATAATATCATCGGTTCCTTTTTTTATGTCCTCAAATATTGAAGAGAAATCTCCTTTTTTTATAAAATTCAATGTTTCAGCAATTTTAGAATGATCATACCCTACATCAAGAACAAAAGACCACTCTTTAAATGAGTCTAGCTTAAAGTCATTTAAGATAATAAAATATCCACATTTGGTTCCATAAGTTTCTTTAGATATATCAAGACTTTGATTATTTATAAATCTACTTATTATATCTGGATTTAAATATACGTTTGAAACTGGCAAAGTATTATAAACAATATTAGCTTTTAACATTTCAATTGGATTAGGTGTGTCATTTATTGTTGTTGTTAATGAATATACCCCCAACGTTCCATCTTCTAATTCAGATGCCTTATATGCATCGACCAAGGTAGAGGAGTTATTTTGCAATATGGAGTTAACTCCATATGGTAATAAGTTCATTAAACCATCCAGTATATCTATATTTTGAGGTTCTTCTGAAAGATTAACTATTTTGGATGTCTTAATAATTCCATATTTTTCACTAGTTTCATATTTACATGAATAACTTAGTTGTAAGTCATTATTTACTTCCTCTAAAATAATACTATTAGAATAGCAAGATTTATAAATATTTCTTGTTATATCATATTTTGTAGTTCCAAATTGTTCAAATGGCAACCAGATTTTATTGTTTACCTTAACAATTGTTTTGGAGCCTGTGTCATAGTCCATATTTAACCTATCATTAGTTGTATATGGAAAAATATTATTAGATGAGTTTTTTCGCCCAGCAGTTATCCCTCCACTAGAGGATAAAAAAATCCAAATATCACTGGATGAAGCTACTTGAATAAAGAATGGAGATAAATTTTGGGAATTAGTTATTTTATAATATTCTGTTTCATTAATTGTTACAAAATTTCCTTGAGTATTCATTTTTTCATAACCCTTTCTTTGAAAATAGTGGTGAATAATTAACTTGTTAATCAATTATTCACTACTAACTATATCATAATTTTGAAACAGATACTATTACTTTAAAAAATTAATTGAGCACTCAACTCATAGTATTAAATGATTTCCTGTTAATACCACTTATAATTTTTAAAACTTAGCAGATACTATATTTAAGATAAGGCAGAAAGGTAGGAAGTTATGAATACAAAGATGTTTGACTATATCGTTCTATCCTTTGTAATTATTGGAGCAATTAACTGGGGATTAATTGGATTTTTCCGATTTGATGCCATTGCTGCAATATTTGGTGGGATGAGTTGGATAAGCAGAGTAATTTATGCCATTATAGGTATTGGAGGAATTTACACTTTAACTCTATTTGGAAGAATTGATAATGACAATATTAATAGAGAAAGATAATAAGCAGTTTTATCATCTAATATTTTAAAATATTAGTTATGAAAGGACGGCTTAGCATTCCAGTCCTTTCATAATAAAAAATCTTAGCAGGATTTTTTAGCTAGGTTATTTATCTCTGTTTTGTAATGCAAAAATTTATCTAAAGGTTTATTATTTAAACAAATTAAAATCGCTTGATTGACTTTAGGATTATATACAGCACAAAGTTTAGGGACAATATCCATGGTATTAAATGTCTTTAATATATTAATTGAATATTCTTGGTAAATATGTGAGATTTCTTGAATAGTATACTTATCGTTGAAAATGTAATAATGTATTTCTAAACCCAAAAATTTTGATAAATCATCAATGGATGTAACTGCAAAAGTATTGTCTTCATCATCCCACTTTATCTTCTTTCCAAAGGTAAGTGTGTTCTTTTTACAATTTAAAATAAGATCTAGGTTTATTAACTTAACTCCCTTTATAACGTCCAGCATTTTTTCAGTTTCTACTACATCTATACTATTAACAATTGGAGCTGTATCATAATATTCATCCAGCATTTTTAAAACTTCCTTTTGATTTACACTCACAGTTTCTTCTAATACAGAATTATCTTGTAATGCAGAGTTATTGTAAAGTTGTTTATTTAAATTAAATTTCCTCATTTCTATTTTGTATTGTTTTCCACTAAGGTTATATATTATTTTAGCAATTTCTTTAAAATCTTCTTTTGAATTTTCTAGTGAGAGCTCTATTATACAAGGATATTTCAATCCGTTTTTACCAACCATCTTTTTATAGTATATAATTGTGAAATCATTTTTAGGATTTGGGAAAAAATTTACTTGTGAAAAGATAAAGTTAATAGGATCATATTTATTTAATTTTATTATATCCTTATTTTCTATATATAACATCTCTAGGTTCAAAGCAATTATAATATCTTGTAAATTTTGTGTTTCTCTTACGATTTCTTCTGTTTGCATATCTATTATAAAATATTTACAGATCATTTTAACCTCCAATTAAAATTTTATTTACTTTTCTTAAAAAGTTTATATCCCATGCAATAGACAAATTTTTATTAAAATCAAATAATTTAGGCAATGTTTCATGATTAGCATTTATCATAAATATACGATTTTTAGGAGTTCTTGTATCTTTAGTGCTCCCGACTGAAAAATTAAACAATACCAATTGAGTAGCCAAAGTTTTTTCAGTAATAATACGTCCATGTTTAATATGTTCTTCTAAGAATTGTGTATGTAATTTGTGTTGAGCATATACATCTATCTTTGCATTGCCTCTAACTATTGTACATTTATCAATCAAAATTTTCACTCCACTATAACATTTACATTCTATTGCATAGACCATTTGCGGTGTATATAGCACTATATCTATTTCTGTAAATTTATTTGGATTTATTAAATCTTTCAAAATTAATCCTTTTATATAAAACCAATCCTTAGTCTGTTGCGGATTGTGTTTAATATAATCTTTAATAGTAATGCACGCTATTACTTCGCATATTTCTCCATGAACAATACTCACAAATGCTTTATCTTCTTTATGCCTATTGGATTGCAACATATTATATGCAATTTCTATAGTCCTATCCTTCCCATACTTTTCATAATAATCCATTAATAAGTTATATGTGGCATTTTTATAGTTCATAAGCAGTTCCCCTTTGTTAGTTAGTTTATGGAGCGATCATAGTTTTACCTTTGAAGATTTAGCTACTATCTTGTCATTAAAATTAAACTTAAAAAATATAAATTTTTTTTTAACAAAGAATAAGTGCATTATTATATACTTATTCTTTGAAATTAATAATAACCTAAAATTATTGATATTAAATTTAAAATTATATTTTTTTATTCATGATAACGGATTTAGGAACAACGTGACTAAATCTGTTATTTACTCCGCAGGGCTGTTTTTATAAATTCTTAATGCATCAACTACTGATTCCATCAATTTTGTTTGATATTCTGGTGAGCTCAACATTTTATCTTCATGCCAATTGCTCATAAAACCCATTTCCAATATTATAACGGGAACCTGAGACCAATTAAATCCAGTTATATCTTCCCGTTTAAAAATACCATTTACTTGGATATCTTTGCTAATAAGAGCTTCTTTTAAGTATTCTGCATATTTTTGACTTTCTGCATAAATTGACTGAGTATATTTACTAGTATCACTTGGTACAAGAATAGTTACACCTGTTTTTTCAGAATTATCAATACTATCACAATGAATTCTAATCGTCATATCCGCCTTATTATTATTAGAAATTTGAGCTCTCTCAGCATTACTAATATTTACGTTATGATCTTCACGTGTCATAACAACTGTGATGCCTTCTTTTTCAAGCAATTGTTTTAAAATGAGACTTGCTTCCAAATTTACTTCATATTCAGGTTTTTTTGTTCCTATTCCTGTAGTTCCCGAAGATACTTTTGCTTTTTTTTGAGTTGATCCTGGAGCAATAGCTTCAGTTTTATTATTCCCTTTTGCTTGATGCCCAGGATCAATACATACAGTAAAATTTTGCTTTGGAACATTAAGTTTTTTATCCATTCCAAATACAGGTATACATAACAATATACCCAATAAAATTATTGATACAGTTTTCATTTTGTCACCTCTATAATTAATACAATATTTTATATGTTTAATATAACTTAAATATATCTAAAATATACTTATATTATTGAAAATAGTTGTGTCTAGACTTAAGACATATTCAATTATTGAAAATTATTTTGTATTAGTTTTTAAACTGGAGTCATTGAGTTATTTTGTTAAAATTTACCTATTTGGAAAGTATTGAAATTAAATAATCTACCTTGTAAAAGTTGGATCTAACATGATAATATGTTTTTGATTATTATTAAATTTATGGAGGTTAAATATGTGTAAGTTATTTTCTGCTTTAATTTTTACTATATTACTAGCAATATGTAGATTTTTTGTAAAACTCTCATTTTATCCAAGCGTTCACTCGTTATATTCTACTTATCAATATCATGTTGAACATAAAAGTTTTGATCAACAAAGATACGAAAGCTTACAAAAACAAGAATTTTATTTTAACTCACGCTTTAAATATAAATTAAATTGTGTTTGGGTACCTAATCAAAACTCTACAAAAACAATTATTTTAGTACATGGCTACACTGCCAATCATAATAGTTCATTAAAATATTTTGATATGTTCTATGATAAAGGTTACAATATTTTAATGTATGACCACAGATACCATGGAAAAAGTGAAGGTGAAAATTGTACTCTAGGGTATTATGAAAAATATGACTTAAAAGATTTGGTGACATGGGTTCTCAAAAAAGTGGGTAAAAACTCTACTGTTGGCATTCATGGAGAATCAATGGGTGCTTCAACAGCAATTATGCATTCAGCAATTGATAATAGAACAAAATTTACTATTGCAGATTGTCCGTTTCAAGATGTTATGTTTCAATTTAAATATAGATTAAAGGTAGAGTATAACGCACCGTCATTTCCTATATTAAATCTTATTGGCATATTTAATAAAATAGTAACAGGAGTAAGCTATAAAAAGATTGTGCCTATTAAAATGCTTCGTTCCGTTACAACTCCTATTTTATATATTCATGGAAATATGGATGATTTTACGTTACCTATAAATAGCATAAATTTATATCAAGCTACTAAATGTAAGAAAAAATTATATCTTGCTAAAAATGCTAAACATGCAAAGTCCATAACAGTTAATCCAGATCTGTATAGTAAAATAGTATTTAACTTTATTGATTCTATATCTTAATTTTTTGTATATGGTAAAAAAATTATATTAAAATATTTACAAATAATAAAAATTATATAATTACGCATTATAATTATATAATTCAAATATCATATTTATATAAGTCAAATTTCAAGTACGGTTGCATTAGAAGCTATGTTTAGGTAATCTAATTAGAAGGGTGGCGATAATATGAAAAAATATTTTGATAAGTTGAACAGTTATTCCGATACAACTGCTGAACATAATGATATTCAGCAGTTACTAGAAGTAGAAGAAAAGTATCAAATAAAAATACCAGAAGTATTTAAAGACTTTTATGAGTATTATTCAAACAATCCTACAATAATGAATGGATACGCAAATTTTTATAAACTAGAAGATTTGAAGATATTAGAGAATGGCAATATTATTTTTGCAGATGAATACAATCGATGGAATAGTTATACATCTCTTAAACTAGACAATAATTCTATAGTACGCATTAATAGATACGATAATGTGGAAGATATTACGTCTGAGATAATGGGTATAGAAGAAAACTATTCTTCGTTATTTCTAGATATTAATGATTTTATGCTTTTTTCAGTAGCTTATAGTACAGTTTTATCTATGCCATTAAAAGTAAGCTATACACTTCCAATGGATTTTGAATTTGATGAAATTTACTTAACTTCTTTTTTTGATAATAATTTTAAGATAAACAAAATATTTTTATATAAAGATATTTTGTGTGTATATTCTTCTTTGAGTGAAACTCTAATGTTTGGAATTAAAACTGACGAAGAAATGGAAGAAGTTAAAAAATATTTGCAAAAATTATATGATGATATTTATTTAAAAGGATTTAATGATCAGAATGTATTTGTGAAATAAGGGGGAATTCAATGAAACGGTATTTTAATATCATAAACAAATTTGCTGATATAACTCCTCAAGATAATGATATTTCATTTTTAATGGAAATAGAAGAAAAGTTTGATGTAACATTTCCTGATAGCTTCAAACTTTTTCATAAATACTATGGAAAAAACGAACAAATAATGAATGGATATGCAAAATTTTTATCAATGGAAGATTTAATAATAAACGAAAACAAAGATATAATTTTTGCAAATGCCTTTAAATTAAATACATCAATTCAACTCGTAAAAGAAAGTGATTCTGGAGATGGGTATGAATATATAAAATATGTTAATAAATTTCCTACCATTATTGAAATAGACTTGACTAAAAGAATCAGACAAAGTGATGGAGAATGGTTTATATTTGATGAGTTTATTTTATTTTCCGTAGCTTATGCTGCAATATTTTCAATGGAATGCAAACTAGTTGCAAAAGCAGATGATGTTAAATGCAATAGATTTAGAAAAAGTAGTCAAGTACAAAAAATTTATGGTAGTGATTACACTTGCGTATTGTGGTTTTATTTTCAAGAAGGATTTAAACAAGGAATTTTATGTGGATATGATAAATATCATGGAGAATTAATTTTTGGACTGCGGTACCCAGCCCAAAAAATCAATTTAATATCATACTTGACTAATATTTACAAAAATACTAAATAATGAGAAAAGGTCTTTAGTCACGTTGCTCCTAAATCTATTATCATGAATAATGACAAAATAACATAAAAAATGTTTAAAAATATTCTAAGCTGGATATAATTTAATTAAAAGCCAAGTAATAAAATAGAAACTTTCTATTTTGTTGGTGAGTATTTCAACTAGAATATGTTAATAAATTGCCTAAGAAACCCACTCATTCATGAGTGGGTTTTCAGAAAGGAAAGGTATAAAAAATTGATTACTGTTAATGAATTAAGCCTACAATTTGGAGGCACTAAATTATTTAAAGACGTAAATCTAAAATTTACATCTGGAAATTGTTATGGAGTTATTGGAGCAAATGGAGCTGGAAAGTCTACATTTTTAAAAATTTTATCAGGAGATATAGAACCTACTACTGGAGAAGTTGTTATTCCACCAAAATTGAGAATGTCTGTTTTAAAGCAGGACCATTATCAATATGATGATTGTGAAGTACTACAAACTGTTATTCGTGGAAATGCAAGATTGTATGAAATCATGCTTGAAAAAGATGCTATTTATTCAAAAGAAGATTTTACAGACGAAGACGGACTTCGTGCTTCTGAACTGGAAGCAGAATTTGCTGAAATGGGAGGATGGGAAGCCGATTCCGATGCATCTCAGCTTCTACAAGGACTAGGAATTGGAACAGAACTTCATTATAGTTTAATGAAAGATTTAAACGGTAGTGACAAAGTAAAAGTACTTTTAGCCCAAGCTCTTTTTGGGAATCCTGATATTTTATTACTTGATGAGCCGACTAATGATTTAGATATTCAATCCGTAAATTGGCTTGAAGATTTTTTACTAGATTATGTGGGAACAGTTATAGTAGTTTCACATGACAGGCATTTTTTAAATACAGTGTGTACTCATATTGTTGATATTGATTATGGAAAAATTAAGATGTATGTGGGAAATTATGACTTCTGGTACGATTCAAGTCAATTGATTCAAAGCTTACTAAAGGCTCAAAATAAGAAAAAAGAAGAGAAGATTAAGGAACTGGAAGCATTTGTTAAGAGATTTTCCGCTAACAAATCCAAATCCAAACAAGCAACATCTCGTAAAAAAATGCTTGATAAAATTGCTCTTGAAGATATGCCAGCATCTACAAGAAGATATCCTTTTGTTCAGTTTAACATGGATAGAGAAGTTGGAAATGAAATTTTATATGTTGAAGGTCTTACAAAAAAAATTGATGGTGAAATTTTATTAAATAATATTACTTTTAGAGTTAATAAAGGAGATAAAATTGCTATTATTGGTGAAAATGAAATTGCTATTACAGAACTATTTAAAATACTAGCAGATGAAGATAAAGCAGATAAGGGCGAAATCAAATGGGGAGTTACAATAACTAGTTCCTATTTCCCAAAAGACAATACAGAGTTTTTTCAAGAATGTGATTTGAATTTAATTACTTGGCTAGGACAATTTTCTTCAGACACAACTGAAACTTATTTAAGAGGATTTTTAGGAAGAATGCTTTTTGCTGGAGAAGATTCTTTAAAACCTGCTAAGGTTCTTTC
This sequence comes from Candidatus Epulonipiscium fishelsonii, assembly GCA_001983455.1. Taxonomy (GTDB): domain Bacteria; phylum Bacillota; class Clostridia; order Lachnospirales; family Cellulosilyticaceae; genus Epulopiscium_A. The sequence goes on along the minus strand of LJDB01000073.1, from coordinate 49,927 downwards.
TGGAGGCGAAAAAGTTCGTTGTATGCTTTCAAGAATGATGTTAAAAGGTTCAAACTTATTACTTCTTGACCAACCAACTAATCATCTTGACTTGGAATCTATTACTGCTGTTAATAATGGTCTTATTAACTTTAAAGGAAGTGTAATTTTTACTTCTCATGACCATCAATTTATTCAAACAGTTGCAAATCGTATAATTGAAATTAAACCTGATGGTACTATTTTTGATAAACAAATAACTTATGATGAATATTTAGAACTTAATCGTTAATAACTTATGAATAATTAAATCGGTATCTTTTCATTATTACCTTGAGGGTAGCTATCAAAAAGTCTGATAGCTACCTTTAAGGATAAAAGGTTATACTTTAAACTTATATAATTGATCTTTTAATATTGTAGATTGCCCTGCTAGTTCTTCACTGATTGCTACGTTTTCTTCTGATATAGCTGAACTTCCTTCAACTTTATATATTAGTTCCTTAGTGCCAACAACAATTTTATCAACATATGTTTTTTGGATAGAGCTATTTGTTTTTATAACTTGTGATGCTTCTGTTGTTTTTCCGATAGAAGTCACTATTTCATCAAGATTTTGTGACGTAATATTAACCATTTCTTCTCCAACTTTAACACTTTCAAGCATTTCCTTAAGCATATTGTTAATATCTTGAACGATTTCTCCAGTTCTATTAGCTAGTTCTCTTACTTGAGTTGAAACAACTGCAAATCCTTTTCCTGCATCTCCAGCACGTGCAGATTCAATAGCTGCATTTAAAGCTAAAATATTTGTTTGCTGTGATATATCATCAATATTCATAATAACTTCTGATATTTTCTTAGTTTTATTACTAATGGTTTTAATTGCAGTAGTCATTTCTTGCATAGTTTCTTTTCCTGTCTTAGCAATGGTATTCATATCTTGAATACTTTCATAAGCATTTCCAACGTTTTCAATATTTTCTAAGATATTTTCTATCATTTCATTTGTAGTGTTTTTAAATTCACTTAAAAGACGAACTTGTTCCATTGAGTAAGTTGCTAGACTTTCTGCCGATTGAGCAATTTGATTTGCTCCTTCGCTTACTTCTGAAGCAGATGAAGTTGTTTCTTTTAGCAAACTGGTTAATGCTATTGAAATGTTTTGCATTGACAATTTTATTGAGGCAAACTCTCCAATATAATCTTGATCAAATCTTACTCTAAAATCTCCTGATGCAAATGTTTCTAAAATATTTGATATGTCTCCTATATAATTTTTTAATACATTTGATATAGTTTGTGCAGAACCTACAAGCTCATTTAACTCAATTGATTCTATATGTATATTTGAAACATTAATATTTAAATTACCATCTTTAATCTTTTTTAGTTCACTTGCCAGTTCGCTAATGGGTGCAATATATTTAACATTAAATTTTCTTATGATTAATATTACTGCAGCAATAGCAATCACAAATATTATTATAACTTTAATAACTTCTATTGCAAGAACATTTGTAACAATTTCTTTTGGAGAATCAGAAATTACATTCCAATCTGTTCCTTCAACATCATATAATGTGCTATATACTTTTAAGCCACTTATAGTTTCGGCATTTGTTACACTCAATGGTGCATATTTAAATAGGTTTTCATAATCACCTTCTAAAGTCATCATGCCTTGTGGTGTTGGAGAATATCTTTCATCTGAATGAGATATAATTTGTCTATCATCATTTACGATAAATACATAACTGCCATCATCTTTTAATAGATTAACCAATATATCATTTAAATCTGCAATTGAAACTTCACATGCAAGCACACCAGCAATTTCTCCAAATGGATCTTTTATTGTACGTGAAATGATAAACGCCATTTCCTGCTCCCCATCAGAATATTCTGGTGTACTATAAGCAGGCATTCCGATTTTCTGAACGGCTAATTTATACCATTCTCGGTCATTTACAAAAAATCCAGGTGAACTACTAAAATTGCCTGATGAGATGATAGATTTTCCATTTGTTTCTCCAAAGAATACTGTTTTTATAGCTTCACTGCCTTCTTTTTGTAAATGCAATGTTAAATATTCTTTTAATGTGGTATTATCAGGCACTCCATGAATTTCCATATCATTTGCGATTGTAGATAGAAATTTGCTTTTTTCAGCCAGCCATTCTTCTACTGTTTGTCCCGTAATCTGAGCTGCCATAGTAATATAGTCATTTGACTTTTCTTTTAATAAACTATTAATAGTAAAAATTTGCAAAGTACTACTTATCAATATTACTATTAATATAAATGTACCCAAAATCTTTTGTATGTTTTTTGATAAACTATATATATTTCTCTGCATAGTAATCCTCCCCATCTTGTAAATGGGTCTTATTAAGTCTATTTTATCTTAACAGACCCTTGTAAATTATTTTATAGATTAAGATTTAAAATTATGTAATTTTTTGGCAATAAATTGTATGGTTTTATTTAGATATTCCTCCTCTTTTTTATAAATTATGTATAAGTTCTTACTCTATTTATTATATGATAACTGTCTTATAATGCAAACAAACATATTTTTCCAAAAATGTATTAAATATTGCAAATTGATTTATGAACACTGGTTTTATTCATGAATAACAACAAATATAAGATGAACAAATGAGTATATTTAATCTTAATCTTGAAAAAAGTAATATTTTATGCTATAATAAACTATATAAATACAGAGAAAAAATAATAATATTCCGAGTAATATAATCTACGGGAAACTAGGATTTTATTACCAAAGCTTAGAGCTTTCGGGTTTATTTGGAAACAAATGAGCCTTCCATTTGAAAAGGAATCAAGACAACATATACAATTAAAAAAAAGAAGATATATTTGATAAATGGATTACTTCTTTTTATATTATACATAATTGTAAAAAGACTCTATCCTTTTTTTAAATAGAGTCTTTTTATTGCTTTATAATGTTTATGGCTTGTAGAAAGGAACTTTATATGAAAAAAATAAGGACGATAGATGCAGTAGGTCAAATTTTGTGCCATGATTTAACTAAGATAGTAAAAGATATAGAAAAAGGAGTTAAGTTCAAAAAAGGACATATTATACAGCAAGAAGATATAGATGTTTTATTAGATATGGGCAAAGAAAATTTGTATGTATGGAAACACAAAGAAGGTATGTTACATGAAAATGATGCAGCCTTTATACTTAGAGATATATGTATGGGAAATGGAACTGTGGCTTCTGATGTAAAAGAAGGAAAAATTGATATATATTCCGACATAGATGGGTTACTTAGAATAAACGTGGATACACTAAATCAAATTAATATGCAAGATGAACTTATGATAGCTACAAGACATAATAACTATCCAGTAAAAAAAGGAGATTTATTAGCTGGAACACGAGTTATACCACTAGTGATTAATCAAGAAAAGCTGGATGTAGCAGTTAAGATTGCAAATGGAGATAAACTTTTGGAAGTATTACCTTATAAAGATTATAAAGTTGGCATTGTAACTACAGGAAGTGAAGTTTATAATAAAAGAATAGAGGATACTTTTACACCAGTCATTATTGAGAAGTTAAAACAATATAATTTAGAAGTTGAACATCATGAAATTGTAAATGATGATAAAGAAATGATAGTGAATGCAATTAAAAAGTTAAAAAATAATGGAGCGACAATGATCATTTGTACTGGAGGAATGAGTGTAGATCCAGATGACGTAACGCCAAGTGCAATAAAAGAAAGTGGAGCAACCATAATAAGTTACGGAGCACCTGTATTGCCTGGGGCAATGTTTTTACTAGGGTATTTTGAAGATGATTTACCAATTATGGGGTTGCCTGGGTGCGTGATGTATTCTAAAAGTACTGTGTTTGATCTAGTGTTACCTAGAATTGTAGCAGGAGTTAAATTATCTAAGCAAGATTTAGCAAAATTAGGACATGGCGGATTATGCTTAAGATGTCCAATATGTGCATTTCCTCATTGCGAGTTTGGAAAAGGAGTGTAGATATGACAGTAGAATTAGAACAAGCTGTAGAAATAATAAGCAAAAATATCAAAGTTAAAGATGAAACAGAAATTGTTGATATAGAAGAAATTGAAAACAGAATTTTAGCAAAAGATATATATGCAAAAATAAACCAACCACCTTTCAACAGGTCTCCACTAGATGGGTATGCAGTAAATAGCATCGATACTCAAGCGGCAAGTAAGGACACCCCTATGAAATTAAAAGTAATTGGAAATACCTATGCAGGAGACAACAACGATATAATAGGAGAATTAGCGACAGCCGTTAGAATAATGACTGGTGGGCCTATTCCTAGTGGTTACGATTGTATTATCCGACAAGAAGATACTGACTATGGGGACAAAGAGGTACAAATATATGTGAACCACAAACCTTACCAAAATTATTGCTTTAAAGGAGAAGATATTAAAGAAGGCGAGTTACTTCTTAAAAAAGGTACTGTATTAAATTATGTTCATGTAGGAATATTAGCATCTCAAGGAATATCAGCAGTGGAAGTTAAGGGCAAAACAAATATTTTACTTTTAACTACTGGTGATGAACTAATAGATATCCATGATAAACTTACTAATGGAAAAATATATAATACTAATTTATACACTTTAAAATCAAGACTTAAATGTTTGGGAGTTAACGTTTTAGCTAAAACATTTAAAGACGAAACACTAGAAATAGCTAATTACATAAAAAATACTCATAATCAATATGATGCAATTGTAACAACAGGCGGTGTTTCAGTTGGAGTTAAAGATATAATTCATGATGTTCAAAAAGAATTGTCTATAACACCAATATTTAACAAGGTAAATCTTAAGCCTGGGACACCAGCTATGTTCTGGAAGTACAATGAAACTCCAATTTTAAGTTTGTCTGGAAATCCTTTTGCAGCATTTGTTACCTTTGAACTTATGGCTAAAGCAATGGTTTCTTTGATTGGAGAAAATATAAACATTATTCCAACATGGATTGATGGGATAATGGGAGATGAATTTAATAAAAGTAGTAATAAAAGAAGATTTATACGAGCCTTATATGATAATGGAACAGTAAAAATTAAAGTAAATAATCATTCATCAGGTGCTTTTACAGATACTGCATATTGTAACTGTTTAATAGACATAGAATCTGGAAATAAAGGATTGCATAAAGGAGACAAAGTAAAGGTAGTTTTATTTTAAAGTTATGGGAGATTAAATATGAGTAGATTTTCACATTTTGATGATGCAGGAAATGCAATAATGGTAGATGTTTCAGATAAAGATGTTACAACAAGAATAGCTGTAGCATGTGGGAGCATCAAAGTAAACAATGAAGTAATACAAAGTATAAAAAATAAAACAGCTAAAAAAGGTGATGTATTAGGAGTTGCAAGGGTAGCGGGCATAATGGGAGTAAAACAAACATCCAATCTAATACCTATGTGTCACCCACTATTAATCAGCAAAACTAGTATAGATTTTGAAATAGATGAAGAACAAAATATAATTATGGTAGAATGTAGCGTGAAAATAGAAGGAAAAACAGGAGTGGAAATGGAAGCCTTAAATGGTGTAACAACAGCATTACTTACTATATATGATATGTGTAAAGCGGTCGACAAAGAAATGATAATACAAAACATATTCCTTAAAGAGAAAATGGGTGGTCGAAGTGGATATTACAGAAAACAATAATAAAAAACCATATGTATTTGCAATAAGTGGAGTAAAGAATTCGGGCAAAACATCATTTATTGTAAAGTTAATTCCAAAATTAAAAGAACAGGGATACAAAGTAGCTACAATAAAACATGATGGACATGACTTTGAAATTGACAAAAAAGATAGTGATACCTACAAGCATATAAAAAGTGGAGCTGATGCAACTGCAATATACTCTAAAAGTAAATATATGATTATATCTAATCAAAACAATGTAGAGGAAGATACATTTATTGAGTATTTTTCTGAATATGATATAGTTATTTTAGAGGGATTTAAACATTCTAATTACCCTAAAATTGAGATAGTAAGAAGAGGCAATAGTGAAAGTCCTGTTTGTGATATAAGTCATGTAATTGCATTAGCAACAGATATTGAAGATTTGGAATATAATGGACAAAAATTAGATATCAATGACATAGATGAGGCGGTTAAAATCATAACTAATCAACTAGAAAAAAGACAAATGCAAGACAAATATAATAGAACTATAGACTATGCACGTATATCCGTTACAGACAGATGCAATTTTAAATGCACCTATTGTCTCCCAAATGAAGTTGAAAGTATAGACAATAGTTTAACTCATTCTGAGATACTAAGGTTATGTCAAAATTTAGTGCAACTAGGAATAAGCAAGATAAAAATCACTGGTGGAGAGCCTTTCTTACGTAGTGATATTATAGATATAATACGAGACATAAAAAATTTGAATGGAATAAAAGAAGTAACTATTACTACCAATGGATTTTTACTTGGAACCCATTTGGAAGAGCTTAAAACAATAGGTATAGATGGAATAAATATAAGTGTAGATGCACTAGACCGAGAGTTATTTTATAAAATTACTAAGGTGGATTGCTTTGATAAAATATTTGATACAATAAAGAAAACGCAAGAATTAGGCATGAAAAATATCAAACTAAATTGTGTTTTGATTAAAGGATGTAATGAGGATGAATATATTAAGCTTGCCAAGCTAGTAAAACAATATGATATATGTATAAAGTATATAGAAATGATGCCAATAGGAATCGGAAAAGAATTTCAACAATATTCACTGAAAGAACTGAAAAAAACTTTGGAAGATGAATTTGGAGCTCTAACTGAAATCGAAAATAAAAATAGCAATGGGCCAGCTACTTATTACACTATGGATGGAGCAAAAGGAAAGGTAGGAATGATTGGGGCAATTACACATAAATTTTGTGATAGATGTAATCGAATAAGAATAACATCCCAAGGAGAGCTAAAAACTTGTTTACAATACAGTGCAAAAGTAAATTTAAGAAAACATATGTGTAGTGATAATTTAGCACAACTAATAAGAAACGAAATTCTAAATAAACCAGAGAGTCATAAATTTAATGAAAACAGTATATTTAATGAAGAAATTAAATCAATGGTAGAAATTGGGGGATAAAAAAATGGGAGTAATAAAAGCAGTATGCATAAGCGAGACAAAAGGAACACAAAAACAAAATGTAGGATGTGCCAAATTTATTGTGAACCATGGAATAGAAAATGATGCACACGCTGGAAATTGGCATAGACAAGTGAGTTTACTTTCACTAGAGAAAATAAACGAGTTTAATGCAAAAGGAGCAAATGTTTTTAATGGAGCGTTTGGTGAAAATCTTGTAGTTGAAGGGATTGACTTTAAAATACTACCAATAGGTACTAGGTTTAAGTGTAACGAAGTAGAGCTTGAGTTATCTCAAATAGGTAAAGAATGTCATACAAAATGTCAAATTTATCATAAAATGGGTGAATGCATAATGCCAATAGAGGGTGTATTTGCCAAAGTATTAAAAGATGGAGAAATCAAAGTGAATGATGAGATCCATATATTGCAGTAGTGGAGCAAATTAGCTTTATAAAGCAATTAATATAAATCTCTATAACTTTATGGGAGCACATAAAGCTCCTATATAATTAATATTTGACAAATAAAGGAGCTTTATAAAATGAGAGTATATATAATAACACTTAGCGACAAAGGATATACAAATGAAAGAGAAGATGTATCAGGAAAAGTAATATGTGAAATGGTAACAGAAAAAGGATATACAATAGTAAATTATATTATTTTGCCAGATGAAAGGGACTTGATAGCCAATACATTAAAAGAAATATGTGATAAAAATGAAGCTGACTTAATTTTAACAACAGGGGGCACAGGTCTATCCAAAAGAGATGTAACGCCTCAAGCAACAAAAGATGTTGTTGAATATGAAGTCCCTGGCATAGCCGAAGCAATGAGGTATAATAGTTTACAAATAACAAAAAGAGCTATGTTATCAAGGTCAATCGCTGGCGTTAGAAATACTACATTAATAATTAATTTGCCAGGAAGCCCCAAAGCAGTAAAAGAAAATTTGGAATTTATTATAGATGAGTTAAGTCATGGCATCGACATATTGAAAGGTAGTGCTTCAGAATGTGCAAGAAAATAATACTCTCCTTAATGATGAGTTTATTATTTGTTGGGTGTGGTCAAAAAGATGATGTTATTACGGTTGGAGCAGCAGCAAGTTTAAAAAATGCATTGGATGAAATAGGCCAAATATATACTGATACATACGGAGAAGATATAATATTTTCTTATGCTGGTAGTGGAACTTTAGCATTGCAAATTGAACATGGTGCAGACATTGATATTTTTATTCCTGCTGACAGAATATACGCTAGTAATTATGATAGTACACCGTTACTATCAAATACTCTAGTGCTTATCAAGAGTAAACAAAATGACATTAAAGATTTAACAGTTTCAGATTTAACAAGACTTGATGAAGTATCTATAGCTATAGGAGACCCCGAGAGCGTCCCAGCAGGAAAGTATGCTAAAGAAGTATTAGGAGATAAGTTTGATATAAACAGAGGAAATGTAAATTTAGCTACGGATGTAGTACAAGTTTTAAATTGGGTAGCAACTAACAATATGGATGTAGGTATAGTATACTTAACAGATGCACTTTTGTCAGATGACGTGGAAATATTAGAATATATAGACCCAAGCATTCACAGTCCTATTTCGTATCCGGTAGTCAATATAGATAAAGAAAAAGGTAATGCATTCACGGAATTTTTATTTAGTGATACTGCAACAGATATATTTAATAAATATGGCTTTGAAAGGAGTAGATAAAATGTTATCACCACTTATTTTGTCATTACAAGTAGCCGTTATATCAACAATGCTTACGACTATTGTTGGGATTTTTTTTGCATATATAGTTTTTAGAAAAAATAAGATAAATGGAATAGCAGACGCTATTTTGACATTACCTATGGTGCTACCTCCAACTGTTATCGGTTTTTTTCTTTTGACGCTTTTTAGTTCTAATAGTATGCTTGGGCGTGTATTAAATTTCATAGGCATATCCGTAATATTTAATATTAAAGGTGCTATAATAGCAGCGTTTATTGTCTCTTTACCCATAATGTATAAAACTGTACTAGCAAGATTTACTTCTATCAACAAAGAAATAATACTATCCGCCCGTACACTAGGAATTAAAGAAAGTGTACTTTTTTTTAAGATTATTTTACCAATTTCATATAAAAGTATTATTACTGGAACAGTTCTCTCTTTTTCTAGGTCAATGGGTGAATTTGGAGCTACTATTATGATAGCAGGAAACATCCCAAATAAAACTCAAACTATGTCAATTAGAATATACTCCCTTATCCAAGCTGGAAACTATAAAGAAGCATACATATGGGTAGGTGTAATGATGTCAATATCGATTATTTTTATGCTTATTATAAATAAAGTTACGACTAAAAACAAGGTGGAGACAACTAGTCTCCCTATTATTAAAATAGAACTATTTTCATAATCAGCAATATTGTTACTAGCATTAGCAAAAATTAAATATTTATTCTTAACTATTTTTATGGTATAATTATATAATAAAGCAATATAAAAATGAATAAAAAAATATACAACACTTTTAAAAATTAATTTTGAAAGGAAGTACACAGGATGGATCAATTACATTTTGACAACTTGACTGATACCGAAATAAAAAAATGGGAACAAATACATATTACAGATATTGATGATAAACCAGTGGAATTTTGGGAAGAATATCTTAAGACTCCCTCACAACAAAATAAACAATGGAAAGGGAATCTTAGAGAAATTAATTTCGAGGAAATGGTTAAAAATAGGATTTGCCGTGAAGATGCAAAGCCCTCATATTATCCAGAAAATATTATACAAGCTTTATTTAAAGATACGGTATTTAAGAGTGCTTTTGGAGTTATAATAAAAAATTACAACCCAATAAAAAATACGTGTGCTTTTATAAATAGTATATTTAAAGCAGTTGGCATAAACAAAGAGCTTAAGGAATCATGTATATCAACTAGTCACTTACCTCAATTTGCTACAATGGAGGAATTTCTTTCTAAAGAACATATATTGGATGAAGAGGTGCCAGAACAGTTAACGCTAGATGGCTTTAAAGAAACACCAAAAATGGATAGTATAAAAGTAAAAAGGTCTACAACACCTGATATTTTACTTATTGATAAAGAAGACCAGATAGTTATTGAAATGCAAACACATTCATATGGTAGATTATGGCATAGAATTATACAAAATCAATCAGTTACACATGCTTTAAGCAAAGAGAAAGGATATTCTATATGGCTTGCAACAAAAGAATTTCCAGATGTTTATAGCAATAGACCTATTATGATAGTAAGCAATGTTATAAGTAGTGTTAAACATAGAAAATTGAAACAAAAAGAATTAAGAGTGGACAAAAGAGATACTAATGGTTGTGCAATAATTATAGATGTATTTCATCCAGATATGTATAAAATAAGTAAGGAACTAGCATTGTGGTGTCATTTTATTATAACAGGTGAAAATATTGGCGAAAATATATATATGGAAAATATAATTAAGTGGAGCAAAAGCTTACGTGAAAAAGATAGGAGAGTGATGTATAAATTGAGTGGAACAAAGAGTCAACTAATTGAAGATGGTATTCAAGAAGGCATCGAAATTGGTATTAAAAAAGGTAAAGAAATTGGTATTACCGAAGGCAAAGAGATTGGCATTACCGAAGGCAAAGAGATTGGTATTACCGAAGGTATTGAAAAAGGCAAAGAAATTGGTATTACCGAAGGTATTGAAAAAGGCAAAGAAATTGGTATTACTGAAGGTATGGAACAAAAGCAAATAGAAATAGCTAAAGAGTTGTTGGATGTGTTAGATGATTTAACAATATCTCTAAAAACAAAACTGCCATTAGATCAAATAAAAAAACTTAGAGAGTTGTGCAATATAGAGTAGCCACATATAGATTTATGACGAAAAATTTGACAGATACTTATATAAATAAAGCTCTCATAATGTATTGAAAAAAGCAATTTATGATAATAAAATTTATAAACTATATATAGGTCTATTATTAAAATAGGCCTATTCCACTAGTCTCCACTCGTAAACACTAATAAAAGAAAGTAGCTGATGCAATGAATTTAAGGATTAATATAAAAAAACGAACACCAAAATTTAGTATAGACATAAATACAGTAAAAAACACAGGGATAGTTGGAATATTGGGTGCATCTGGTAGTGGAAAAAGTTTGTTTTTAAAATGTTTAGCGGGACTTGAGTCAATGGACAGTGGCGAAATTATCTTGGATAGCAAGGTTTTATATAATGCCAAAATAAATCTACCCCCTCAGCAAAGAAACATTGCTTATCTGTTTCAAAATTATGGGCTGTTTCCAAATATGACAGTAGCAAAAAATATACAAATTTGTGCCAAAACTAAAGATATTAACCAAATTATAGCAATGTTTAGATTAGAACATCTCCTAAATATATATCCTGAAAAATTATCTGGTGGAGAACAACAGCGAGTAGCAATAGCACGGATATTAGCAAGCAAGCCAAAAGTAATATTGCTTGATGAACCATTTTCAGCATTAGACGCAAGACTGAGAAAAGACATAGAATTTGATATGATACGACTATTATCTAATTTTGCAGGTATAGTATTTATTGTTTCTCATGACAAAGATGAACTATATAGATTTTCACAAGATATCATGATAATACATAATGGCAATGTAATTGAACAAGGCAAAAAAGATAAAATATATAAACATCCTATACATTTGCAAACAGCAAGACTAGTGGGATATGATAATATTATAAATGCTCAAATGTTAAACAAGAAATCTAATCAATGTATATGTGTCAAGAGTGAGGATATAAAAATAAATGAAGATGGAAAAAATAAAGCAGTAGTCATTGAATGTATAGAAGATATAGATAACAATATAGTGTATCTCCAATGTAATGGCGAAGTGATACGAGCAAAAGATAAAAGACACTATCTTAAGAAGCAACAAGTAAAATTTGACTTAGAAAATTATATTGTAAACGATGTGTGAGAAGAAAAATACATACATGTATATATTGTAATATGAACTGAAAAATAATTGCGTGTTCAATTGACTAGTGATATAATTTATTGTATACAAGTAAAATTAGTGCTTGTGTATGTAAATATATCCAGAAAAGAGGTAATTTCAATATGATTATTGATAGAATTAAAACATTATTAACTGCAAAGTTGATAAGTAGACGTTCTTTTTTAAAAACTAGTGTTGCATCTAGTATAACATTATTGGGGCTTACTGGTTGTGGGAGTGAAGAAGAGACTGTTGTAGCAGTAAAGGAAGAAGTTTCTTCTGCAACAGAACCAGTTATAGAAGAAACTCCATTAGAAACTGTTGCCCCTAGAGAAAAAGGAGAAGTATCTCGTCAAACTTGTCCAAGAAACTGTCATGATACTTGCTCTATACTTTCTGAAGTTAAAGATGGAAGAATTATAAATATTACTGGTGACCCTACTAATCCAATTACAGCAGGAGGTTTATGTGTAAAAATGAACCACTACAAAAGTTGGGTATATCATGCAGATAGATTGTTATACCCTATGAAAAGAGTTGGAGCAAAAGGGGAAGGAAAGTTTGAACAAATTTCATGGGATGAAGCTTTAGAGACTATTGCTACAAAAATAAAAGAAAATGTAGATAAGTTTGGACCAGAATCAGTATTAAAATATTACTACTCTGGAAATTTAGGATTTGTCCAAAATTATGGAATGATGCATGCATTTTTCAATAAGCTTGGAGCGTCTGAACTTGCTACAAATATATGTACATTAGCAGGAGATAAAGCAATACCTTTTACATATGGAAAAGATAAAGGAATTGACCCTGAAGAATATGCTAACACTAACTTGTATGTATCTTGGGGGGCAAACGAAGCGGCTACAAACGTTCATACAGTTAAATTCATTAAGCAATGTAAAGAAAATGGAGGTAAAGTGGTAGTTATAAACCCTGTTCGTACAGGAATAGCTAACTTTGCAGATCAATTCATACAAATAAAACCTGGAACTGATGCAGTTTTTGTTCTAGCGGTTATCAACTATATCATAGAAAACAACTTACAAGACCAAGCATATATAGATGCTTATACAATTGGATTTGAAGAACTTAAAGCCACAGCTAGTGAATATACAATGGAAAAAGCATCTCAAATTACAGGTGTAAGTGTTGAACAAATTGAAGAGTTTGCCAAATTATATGGTACAACTAAACCATCTATACTTAGAATAGGATATGGAATGCAACGAAACTCTAATGGGGGTACAATGGTAAGAGCAATAACACTTTTGCCAGCATTAATTGGTGCCATTGGAGCGGGAGCTAACAGTGGATATATTTATATAAATATTTCATATTGGGCACCTGATTATGTAGGTGGTCTGCAAGCAAAAGAATTATTGCAAAATCCAGTAAGGTCTATTAATATGAATGAGTTAGGTAAAGCACTTACAGGTGGTTTAGAAACAACTAAAGAAACGCCTATTAGTACATTGGTAGTATTTAATAGCAATCCTATGGCTATAACTCAACATGGAAAATTGGTGCGTGAAGGATTATCCCGAGAAGATTTATTTACAGTAGTATTAGATATATTTAGAACAGACACTGCAGATTATGCAGACATAATACTTCCTGCTGCTACATTTTTTGAATATGAAGACTTAAATCAAGACTATTTAGGATATTATCTAAGACATAATGCACCTGCCATTGAGCCTCTTGGAGAAAGCAAAAGCAATATTGACATTTTTAATGCACTAGCTAAAAAAATGGGCTATACCGAACCAATATTTGATAAGACAGAACATGACGCAGTAAAAATATGTTTAGAAACAGAAATTATTGCAACACAAGGAATAACTTATGACACTATAACAAAACAGGGTTGGGTAAAACTTAATATAGATGTTCCTTTTGCAGACAAAAAATTTGAAACTCCATCAGGAAAAATTGAATTTTACTCTGAAAAATTAAAAGAAGCAGGATTTCATCCAGTAGCAGAATATGTACCAACAGCAGAAAGTGAAGAAGGAGATAAAGAGTTATTTGCAAAATATCCACTTACATTCATTACTTCATCTACCAAAAACCTTCTAAACAGTCAAATGCACAATGTACCTCAAGTTAGAGAACTTATGGGAGAACCATACGTATTTATCCACATAGATGACGCAACAGAAAGAGGAATTGTAGATGGAGATAGTCTGGATGTGACTAATGATAGAGGGACAATTAAACTAATTGCGAAAGTAACTTCTTCAATAACTAAAAAAGGAACACTTATTTCATATAAATCTACATGGCCAAAACTTGTTGAAGGTGGTAAATCAATAAATGAAATTACATCAGATAGATTGGCAGATATGGGAGGTGGTTCAGCTTATCATACAAATTTAGTGGAAGTCTCAAAAGCAAAATAGAACAAACAGAGAATTGAAAAAGTACCTGTACAGGGATAGAATAAAAAAATATAAGATAACTTCCTAAATGGAAATTATCTTATTCATAACAAAAATAACCACGATATGCGATTTATGTCGTATCTTTTTTTTATTACATACATTGTTTTTACAAAATACGTAAATAAAATAAGTTACAATATTTGTAAATACACGAAAGAGGATGACTATGCAAACAATTTATATTGATGTATTATTTGTAATAAATTTAATAATGGATTTTTATATTTTCTTTGTTGCGAAGTTACTACTAAATAAACCAGTTAAGATAAAAAATTTAATAGTAGCATCTACTATCGCTAGTATATTATACTGCCTAAGCATTATATGGCCATTTTTGCAAGAGTTACCATGTAACTTATATTATTTTATACTACCGATAATTTCTATAATATATTTATTTGAACCTATAACTATTAAAGAGTTTTTTAAAGTATACGTTATTAATTTTTTTAGTGCTTTTATAATTGGAGGATTGTCTTTTAATATACATTACCTTGTAGGAGGGCATTTTATTGTTCCTATTATTAGTGGTAGTATAATAACATTTATTATATTTATAAGCTTTGAATCTATTAGAAGAAAAGTACTTATGTTAGAATATGAGGCAAACTTAGATTTTAGAATAGAAAATAGCTTAATAAATTTAACTGGTATTATAGACACAGGAAATACTTTGTACACTATGTTTTCAAAACATCCAGTTATAGTGGTTTCTTTGGATAAAGTCAACAATTATTTAAATTATGAAATTCAAGAATTAGTAAGAAATTTAGAAACTGCTAAAAATATTGAGGAAGTTTTAATAAATAGACCTAGAAAAGTACAATTAATACCTTTTGAAAGTGTTGGCTGTAAATCAGGTTTATTAGTAGGAATTGAGGTAAAAGACTTAAAAATTATTAAGGGAAATAAAACATATTTACATAAAAGTAGTATTATAGGTTTGTGTTCAACACCTGTTTTTAAAGACGATAAATATAGTGTATTAATACACCCAGATTTAATTAAGTAGGAGGATGAGAGAAAAATGATTAATAAATATTTATGTTATATTCAATTAAAATGGTTAAAACTAATGAAAAAAGAGGCAAACACACTACACTACATAGGTGGTAGTGAAGTATTACCTGCACCTCTTACTAAAGAAGAAGAGGGGTTATTAATAGAAGATATGACACAGTTTGAAAACGATGATTTAAAACTTTCGAGTATTAAGCAAGTTTTAATTGAAAGAAATTTGAGATTAGTTGTGTATATTGCAAAGAAATTTGAGAATACTGGTATAGGTATGGAAGATTTAATTTCAATCGGAACAATTGGACTTATAAAAGCTATTAACACCTTTAAGCCAACAAAAAAAATAAAATTAGCTACATATGCATCAAGATGCATCGAAAATGAAATACTAATGTATCTAAGGAGAACTAATAAACTAAAAGTTGAAATCTCTATTGATGAACCTTTAAACGTAGATTGGGATGGAAACGAATTATTACTTTCTGATATTCTTGGTACAGAGTCAGATGCAGTATATAGAAATATTGAAGATGAGGTTGATAAGGAACTATTAAAAGCTGCTCTTTTAAAATTAAATGATAGAGAAAGAGAAATAGTGGAACTAAGATTTGGTTTCAAAGATGAAGGTAAAGAAAAAACACAAAAAGAAGTTGCTGATCTTTTAGGTATTTCTCAATCATATATTTCTAGATTAGAGAAAAAAATTATATCAAGACTAAAAAAGGAAATTACTAGAATGAATTGATTTTATGCATAAAGAATAATTATATGGAAATCCTTAAACATGACTAATAATATACTTATGTAACAACTAGGGAGGATTCTACATGGCAATCAACAAGGTGGAAATATGTGGCGTAAACACATCAAAGTTACCAATTTTGACCAATCAACAAAAAGAACAGTTATTTAAGCTGATTGAAGAAGGCGACTATCATGCAAGGGAAGAGTATATATATGGTAACTTAAGATTAGTGCTAAGTGTTATCCAACGGTTTAACAATAGAGGTGAACATGTAGACGATTTGTTCCAGGTAGGCTGTATAGGGCTCATAAAAGCAATTGATAACTTTGACGTAACTCAAAATGTAAAATTTTCTACTTACGCTGTGCCTATGATTATTGGAGAAATTAGAAGATATTTAAGAGATAATAATGCTATAAGAGTAAGCCGTTCATTAAGAGATACGGCTTATAAAGCTTTACAAGTGAAAGAAAAATTAACAAGACAAAATGCAAAAGAGCCTACTATTGAAGAAATTGCACAAGTTTTAGAACTACAAAAAGAAGATGTAGTGTTTGCATTGGACGCTATTCAAGAACCTATATCACTTTTTGAGCCAGTCTATCATGACGAAAGTGACACCTTATATATAATGGATCAAGTTAGTGATGACAAGAGCCAAGATGATGTATGGCTTGAAAACATTGCACTTAAAGAAGCTATGAAAAGGCTTAATGAGCGTGAAAAACACATATTAACTTTAAGGTTCTTTGCTGGGAAAACTCAAATGGAAGTTGCTGATGAAATTGGGATTTCCCAAGCTCAAGTTTCTCGTTTAGAAAAAACCGCTTTAAAACAAATGAAAAAGTATATTTAATAGACAAGATGAATATATTTTTAGTACATGGTTATTAAAATATGTATTATAAAAAGTTTGATTGTTAAAAAGGGGGAGAACTATCATGAGGATTGGCGATATGAAAAATAAGGAAGTAATTAATCTTGCAGATGGATCAAGATTGGGTTATATTTGTGATGTTGATATCGACTGGGTTCAGGGAAAAATTAAACAAGTTATTATTCCGGGACCTGGAAAAATGATGGGATTATTTGGGAAAGACTTTGAATATTGCGTACCATGGGAAAATATAAAAAAAATTGGAGAAGATTTAATTTTAGTTGAGATGTCAAATGAAATTGGGATGTCAGGAATAGGAGTATCACGTAATTTTACACAACATTAGAAAAACAAAAATACAATATACATAGATTATATATTGATATTTAGTTTGTAATAAAAGTATAATGGGGTATAACACTTTCCAGAAATATAGAGGGAGTGTTATTTTTTTATGAAAAATTATTTTTTTAAAGAGAATGGAACTTGACAATATGATAACAAAACATTAAGATATAAGATAAAACAAATATTTTTTTGTGATGTATTTATATAAGGGGGAAAAATATGATTACATTTATTTTATCTTTAGTCGCACTATTTTTAGGTTTTTTTGTGTATGGAAAAATAATAGAAAAGATTTTTAAAATTGATGAAAATCGAGAAGTTCCAGCAGTAAAAAAAGCAGATGGCTTAGACTATGTTTTAATGCCTACTTGGAAAGCATTTTTGATTCAGTTTTTGAATATAGCAGGCACAGGACCAATCTTTGGAGCAATTGCAGGGGCAATGTGGGGACCAAACGCATTTTTATGGATTGTATTTGGCTGTATATTTGGGGGAGCAGTGCATGACTTCTTGATAGGAATGATGTCACTAAGATCAGATGGTGCATCTGTTTCTGTTTTAGTAGGAAGCAATCTTGGAGAAGGCATGAGAAAGCTTATAATTGGATTTTCAGCCATATTGTTGCTTCTTGTTGGAGTAGTATTTGTTTCGTCACCAGCAGATTTATTGGTAGACCTTACTGGTCAAAACAGATGGATTTTCGTGGCCATCATTATGATTTACTACATAATAGCAACTGTTTTACCAATCGACAAAGTTATTGGCAAAATTTATCCAATATTTGGTATAGCACTATTTATAATGGCAATAGGAATTGTTGGAGGAATGATAACAACGGGACTTATCAAAGAAATCCCTGAATTTAGCTTTACAAATCCACATGTACAAGGAAAATCTATTTTTCCATATTTATTCATCTCTATTGCTTGTGGTGCAATTTCAGGATTTCACGCAACTCAATCTCCAATGATGGCAAGATGTATCAAAAATGAACGTGAAGGACATCGTGTATTTTATGGAGCTATGATTTCTGAAGGTATTATTGCTCTTATTTGGGCGACAGCATCAATGACTTTCTTTGGAGGACTGGAAGGACTTTCAGAAGCTGGAGCGGCAGCCGTTGTTGTAAATAAAATTTCTGAAGGATTAATGGGAAGTGTGGGGATGGTTCTAGCTGTACTTGGAGTTATAGCATGCCCAATAACTTCTGGAGATACTGCATTTAGATCACTAAGACTTACAATAGCAGACACGTTTAATATTGATCAATCAAAACCAGTAAATCGTTATAAAATTATTATTCCTATATTTGTTATAGCAATAGCCTTGTTATTTATTGATTTTAATATTATCTGGAGATATTTCAGTTGGTCAAATCAAACACTAGCATGTATTGCACTTTGGGCAGCAGCAGCTTTCCTCAAAAAACAAAATTCAAATTATTTTGTAGCAATAATACCAGCAATGTTTATGACTGTGGTGGTAACTTGTTACATTCTTGTGGCACCAGAAGGATTTGGAGCTATTATGACAAGTGTATTAGGAAATATTAAAACAGCAGAACTTGTTGGAATTGTAGTAGGTATTGCAGTTGCAGCTAGTGCATATATTATGTTTAATAAGAAAATAATTAAAGAATAGGTGTATTATGGGGGAAATAGTTGCTTTTGTTGTAATAGGAATTATTTTATTTGGTGGTTGCTACTTTGTTAATGATACACAAAAGAAACATGGAACTTGTTGCGGAAAAGGTTGTGCTGGATGTCCTGTATTTGAACAAGAAATAACAGTAAACAAGAATATAGGTTCATCAATAAATAAGCATAATGAAATAGATGAAAACAACAGATAAACTATATGAATAATTTATCTGTGATTAAGGAAGAATGTGCATATGCCGTTCTTCCTTAACATTTAACATAAGAGAAAAGATCTGTGACTTAAGTCAATAGCGTTATTTTGGATATATACATTCTATCTTATGTTCACTAAACAAATCCATAAATCTTACATCTGGCTTCTTATCAGTAACTACTATATCAATCATATCTAGACTTCCATACTTGATAAATCCTGCTTTATCAAATTTAGAGGAATCTATTGCTAAAATAACCTGTTTTCCTATAGTAATCATCTTTTCTTTAATGCAAGCAAAATCTTCATTACTTTCCATCATTCCATCATCAATACTGAAGCCTTTGCAAGATAATATAGATTTTTTTATTTTATATTTGTCTAGAGTTTCCAAAGTTCGTGGTCCAGTAAGAGCTAAATATCCTTCCTGCAACTTACCGCCTGTTGAAATTATATTCCAACCTGAAACATCAGCAAGTTCCAATAATATTTCAACAGAATTAGTCAGAACTGTTAAGTTTTCCTTATATTGAATAGCTTTTGCAATAAACCCACTAGTGGAACTCGCATCTAGCATAATATAATCACCATCTTCAATTAATTCTGCTACTAGGTTAGCAATTATCTTTTTTACTTTGGCATTGCTTTTTTTTCTTACATTTGTAGGCATATCATTATAAGTAGCATCACTAAGTAGAGCACCACCATAACTTTTGATGCATAATCCTTCTTTATCTAGCTTATCCAAATCACGTCTTATGGTTTCTTCAGATACACTATATAGTTTGCTAAGGTCTCCTACTACAACTTTTTTTTCTTCTTGTAATTTCTTCAAAATTTCATTTCTTCTCTCTAATCCTAACATAATCTTCCTTTCTGCAGAATAAACAATGTTATTCTAGTTATCTTTAATAATTTAATAATACGCACAACATTATCACAACATTATAATAATGTTTGTATTAATTGAGGATCTGGGTTCGGAATTACGGTACATTCCTTCTTCAGCTAAATGTTCTTTTCTGGTTGAGCTACTTCAAACGTTGCAATATCTCCTGTTAAAACTACAAAAGATTTTCCACATATTCCTTTTATTATTCTTATTTCCACTATTTGAACTATTGCAATTTTAACATCAATATCTGTGGCAACAATTATTGATGTTACGTCATATGTTTTTAGTATACCCACAGCTTTCATTTTTTTTACATGAGTAGCACCATAAATAGCTGGAAATATACTTTCGTATGGATTTACTAATATAAAATATGATATCAAATGTTGAGAATTTAATGTTTTGGCTATTTCAATTGACCCCTTCACTGCACTAAAATCCCCTGAAATTAATGCAACATATTTGCCAAGGCATACTGTTTGAGCTTCTATAATTTCTATATTTCAACATAGTATCCGTAGTAAAAATTTCAGCTGAAACCGTTTTTGGGTTTGAATTTTTCTTTTATAATAAGCAGTGATTGCTTGTAAGCACCATTATTGCATGTGCAGTCTTATTAACTACATCTGTTTTTTGTGCGATATTTCCCATCATTGGGTCTAACACAAAATATACAACATCTTCGGCTGTGGTTTTGTCAGCTAAATTTACTGATTCTTCTGGTATCACACCAATTGGTACATGTGCTGTAATTAGGTCACTTACTTCTGCCATAACAGAAACAAAATATTATAATATTAGGAGACACCTAGGAAATCAAGCAAAGCAGGACTTATATGATGAAAATGGAGCAATTAAATAAATTTTATAAGGATAGTTTACTATTTTTAGGTACACTATCCTTAACTAGCACAACTGGTTAAATATTGCTAATACAACTAAAATCAAACTGTTAATTAATCATGCTTGGTGGATATTATTTTAAATCTGCAGAAACTTTTGAAGGAGTATATCTTAATAACCAATTGAAATCTATGAATTTTACAAAGGCATTTCTAGGGGTAGATGGAATAGACTATTAATTTGGTATTAGCACGGCTACAGATATTGAATTGCCAAATAAGTTATTAGCCATCCAAAATAGCGTGAATTCTTATTTTTTATTAGAGAACAAAAAATTTGGAATAAAAAAAGCCTATTCTTTTAAAAATATCGAAAAACTAAGTTATGTTATCACTGACAACAAACTTTCTGAAGAACTAGTAGATTTATATAAAACTAAATATAAATTATTAGTTGCTACTGCACAATAAAAGATTGTAGCATTTATGAAGTGGAATATTTATAATATGAAAGTCTTCTTTTAAAAAAGTGTTAGGTGCAAAAATATAATCCAGTTAATGTTAAGTTGAATGATTATATTTTTGTATTCTATAGATTATGAGCAAACTTTTAGGTTATAATAAATTTAATGGTACTTACTATTAATATTTAGACATATAATTAGTAGTAAGTTATATCTGATTTATCGAATGTTTCTAGTAAATACATATTAACAAAGAAATGAGGAGAGAGTTAAAAATGAGTTTTAAAAAATTGCCGATTACGGATAAACTAAAAGATTTAATTGATAACGAGTACAGAAGTGAGTTATTTTTAATAATTCCAGAAAAGGATTATTGGGGAGGTTTTTTTTGCGAATACAAAGTAATTTTAACCAATAGCATAGGAGAAACATTGTTTGAAGGTAGTGCTTCAAAAATAATTGAAGTTGATAAGAAATTCTATTTTATGGATGGTTCAAGCAATGAATATTACCCTGATCCAATGAACATAATAGAAATTCCTAAAAGTGATGTATTATCTTATGTTATTAAAAAAAGTTCAGAGGAAAGTTCATTTAAAGGTATTAAGTATGGAATAATATTTATAGAAGTTATAATGGTATTGGATGTTATTACAGAAGACGATAAGATAGTGATTACGCAAGATTTGAAGCAATATATCGATAGCTCTAAGGATTGGGAATTAACAAACGAACCTTTTAATGCAGAGGATATATCTCAACTAAGACCGGAAATGATAAGATTGAAAGAAAAAATCATTTATAATATTAGATTAAAAGTAAATGACTTTGAAACCACATATCCTGCAATATACTATAATAAAATTGATGAAAAAACGACTGAATTTATCACTACGGACTTAAGACGTATCACAGTGAACAATAAATATATCATTAATATATAATAGTTGATACTAGTTAAAATTTGATTTAATTAATATATACTTACACTGGACATTCATTGTAGTTTTTATTGTATCAAATGCGAATGTCCTTTTTCGTATATTTTTTATTCAACAACTTATAGATAATTTAAAAATGACCTAACCAACAGCCTTGTATAAAACTAAAAGTAACAGGCAACTCACAAAATTAACTCAAGGGTTTAAACAAGCTTTTAACTTTGATGAAGAGGATTTTCCCTCTTGTGAACTTTAATATATAAGAGCTTTAAAATTTAAGCATTAAAATTTAATCTTTATGCTTTAAGCTTTTATCTCACAATAATAGGCTTGGAGGCCAATAGGATTTTAAGTCCTATCCATGGTATGAGTAATTAACCGATTACTCAACGGTCCCATTATGAATAGTTTTTCGTTGGCAAGTCACATTATTTAAATTTCTATAAACGTAGTAGCATTTATTTCAGATAATACTGCATCTACTTCACTTTCAAAGTCATCAACATACTTTTCTAGTTTTTCAATTTCTTTATCTATTTCAAGTGGATCAACAATTTCATATCCATTACGTTTCTTATATCCTTCGGAAAAAGCTTTAATATATTCAACATTTTGTTCTTTAGCATTCCCAGATATAATTTTTATTTGTTCCTCTAAATTATATTCCATATTTTCCATTTCAGAAGTAAAAGCGTTTGTAATAACACGTTTTTGACTTTTTAATTTATCTAACAAACTTTTTGTAAATTCGATAGATTCCTTTTTTTCAATAGCTTCAGCTACTGTATATTCAGTGCCTGAAATCATAACTTTTGTCATAGCATTAGATAAAACAATGACTCTTTTAATTTTGTCACGTCTTATTATTAAATCTTTTATAGAGTCATATGTTGATTTTGCTCTTTCCTCAAATTCTTTTTTATTATCAGTAGTACCTATAATTTTATCTTGAGATAATTTATATCTACCAATAGGCTCTAGGGCATTTATACTTTTGTCAATTCTTAAATTTAGTAATTTTAACTCTGATAATCCTCTATGAATGGAAATCTTCATATTATGATCCTCCAAAATTTATACTTTTTTTCATTATACCAGAAAGATTTTTCGTAAGCAAGCCCTACTAGAAATATTTTTTGTGAGAAAGTCGCTTATTTTTTGCATTTAGTCCAACACAAATAGTTACCTCGGTACCTGTTTTGTCAATATGAATCATGCTATTATGGTCATCTCTATACACTCTAGCAAGTCCTCCCTCAAAATTATTTCCAGCATCATAAATTAAAGGAATAACTACTTTTCCTGTTGTATCAATAAACCCAAACTTCGCATTTTTCTCCACCAAACAAAGCCCCTCACTAAACATATGTACATTGTTATAAATTAAAGGCACTACTTCTTTCCCTTCATTATTTATAAAACCCCATTTTCCATGATTTTGTACCTTGGCTAGTCCGTCTTGAAATCTATCTACCCAGTCATAAATTAAAGGAATAACTACTTTTCCTTCTCTATTTATAAAACCTTTCTTAAATTCCAGCTCTACTCCACAAAAAAGTTCTTTGCTAACTTTAGACATTCCTTCAAAAAAAACATAGTCCCAACATATTCCATTTGAAGGAGGCAATTCTTTTCCTGTTTTATCAACAAGTTGCCACTTGCCATCTTTTATTACCTTTGCAAAACCACTTTCCCAATTAAATTTTTCAACAAAATCATAAATTAAACGAATTGCTTCTTTTCCTGTTTTATTTATAAAGCCCCACTTATCACCTTTTTGTACAGCTGCAAATCCATTATTGAAAGATGTTATTTCGTCATAAATTATAGGAGTTATTTCTTTCATTTCAGAATTTATAAGTCCTAATTTTCCTCTTTTCTTTACCTTATAAAATTCTTCATCAAATTTATAAATATGATCATAAATTATAGGAGTTTTATCTCTTCCTAATTTATTAATAAATCCCCATTTACTGCCTTTTTTTACCTTAAAAAAGTTTTCGTCAAGTTGGTAAACAGTATCATAACTTTTACAAAATCCTAAATCCTTTTCTTTAAAGCCTAAAACATTTTCCATAATAATCCTCCCTTATTAAAGGCCCCACAATATAGTACAATTTAAATTATACTAGGAAAGGCCTGAATTTTCAATCCTTTTTATCAAAATGTTTTATTATAAAAAAAGCCAATCCATTAAATTATTTTTTCTAATAGATTAGCTTTTCTTCTTATTGTCTATGAATGGACAAAAATAATACTCTTGTGTTATTTCTGTCCATTCATATGCATTTCTTGTGCTTTAATCATTCTTCTAACCATTTCTCTGCCAATAGCACTAGATTGTCGTGCAGTAAGATTTCTATTGTCACCATCTTTTAAAGATATACCTAATTCTGTTGCCACTTCTTGTTTCATATTTTGTATTGATTGATTTTTTTTCATAACATCTCCTAAATAATATGCCATATATTTATCAACCTATTATCACGAATAAGAAAAGTTTGACTTTTTCTTATTATCTTTAACAAGGTATATATATACTTTACCCCAATACACTTTTTATTATTATACTAAATATTGGTATATAATGGCCTACTTGTATATCAAACTTATAAATTGTTTATAATTATAATGGAAGAGCTATAAATATAGTACTACATTATAGATAACTTTGTTAAATACAATAAGAAAATAATATTAAATAAGTATTTTAAAACTTCCTGATTAGGAAATAATCTAAAAAGGAGGAGCTATTTAACTAATAGTAACTAATATACAATATTTAATAAAAATTTTGATAGATTTTATCACTTTTATTATTTTTGATAACCTAGTATTGACAATTAGATTTTTGGAATAGTATTATTATAGAAAATATTTTTTTAGTACAAAAGGAGAAAATTTTTATGGCTAAACAAGGTAATTTATCAATTCACAGTGAAAATATATTTCCAATTATAAAAAAATGGTTATATTCAGACCAAGACATATTTGTAAGAGAGCTGATTTCAAATGCATGTGATGCAATTTTAAAATTTAAAAAGCTTTGTTCAATGGGAGAGGCAACAGACAATTTAAATGAACCATTTGAAATAAGAGTAACAACTGATACAGAAAAAGGTACAATTACTATAAGTGATAATGGTATTGGTATGACAGAAGAAGAAATTGAAAAGTATATAACTCAAATCGCTTTTTCTGGTGCAGAAGATTTTTTAACTAAATATAAAGATAAAATGGACGATGAACAAATTATCGGTCATTTTGGATTGGGATTTTATTCAAGCTTTATGGTATCCAGTGAAGTTCAAATAAATACACTTTCTTATCAAGGTGGCGAGCCTTTACTTTGGACATGTGATGGTGGGACAACTTATGAACTAGCTGAAGGAACACGTACAAAAAGAGGAACTGATATTATTCTTCATATATCTGAAGAAAGTAGAGAGTTTCTTGGATTTTATCATCTATCAGAAATAATTAAAAAGTATTGTTCTTTTATGCCTATACCAATCTATGTTGTTGATGCAGCTAAAAAAGAAGTATCTGAAGATACAAATGAACCAAAAATAGAAGAAGTTGACATAGAAGAAATTGATGAGTTAACGGATGTTGATGGCATCGAAGACGAAATCATTGATATTGATACTGAAGCGGAAGTTATTGAGGAACCAAAAGAAAAACCAATAAATGATATAACTCCACTTTATACAAAAAAACCTTCTGAGTGTACTGACGAAGAATATAAAACGTTCTACCGTGAAACATTCCATGATTACCAAGAACCTCTATTTTGGATTCATTTAAATATGGACTATCCTTTTAAATTAAAAGGTATTTTGTATTTTCCAAAGCTTAAAAATGAGTATGAATTAATTGAAGGTAAAATTAAGCTTTATAACAACCAAGTGTTTGTAGCTGAAAACATTAAGGAAGTTATTCCTGAATTTCTGCTTTTGTTAAAGGGAGTTTTAGATTGTCCAGATCTACCACTAAATGTTTCTCGTAGCTTTTTACAAAATGATGGATTTGTTAAAAAAATCTCTGATTATATTACAAAAAAAGTTGCTGACAAATTAATCTCTCTATCAAAAAAAGAAAATGATAACTATAAAAAGTTTTGGGATGACATTGCTCCATTTATCAAATATGGCTGTATAAGAGAAGAAAAATTTGCTAAAAAGCTTATGGACTATATTTTGTATAAAACTATTGATGAAAAACATGTTACATTAAAAGAATATCTAGACAAAGCAAAAGAAACTCATGAAAATAAAATATTCTATGTATCTGATAAAAATCAACAATCACAATATATTAGATTATTTAAAGATAATGGTTTAGATGCAGTTTATTTACCTCACCCAATTGATAATTCGTTTATTTCTTTAGTTGAAGGATTAAACCAAGATGTTAAATTTATGAGAATTGACTCGGATATATCTGGAATTTTAAATAAGGAAGAAGCAGACAAAACACATGAAGCAAGTTTGTCTTCATTATTCCAAAAAGTGCTTAATAATAGTTCTTTAAAAGTATCTGTTGAAAATTTAAAAAGTGAATCCACTCCTTCGATGATTTTAGTATCTGAAGAAGGAAGAAGAATGCAAGAGATGATGAAAACATATGGAATGGACATTGGACATTTACCTCCACAAGATTTAACTTTGATATTAAATCAAAACCATCCATTAATTAAAGCATTATATAATGAAAATATAGCTGATAAAACTAAAGATCTATTATGTCATCAATTATATGATCTTGCACTACTTTCAAATCAATCTTTAGCTCCAGATGCTATGAAAGACTTTTTGTCTCGTAGTCATGAACTATTGTTGAATTTAACAGCATAATAAAGTTAAAAGACTTTAAGAACCTCACTCCTTTAGGGGTGGGAGGGGCAGTAGCCCAATACACACTTATTCGTGATAATGGATTTAAGAACAACGTGACTAAATCTGTTACTTATATGTAAGTGTGTATATTATAGTAACGAAGGGAAATTTGAATGAATTTAGAATTAACTGAAGAAGAATTTAGAACATTAATAGATTTAGTATATGCAGGTAATTTAATGCTGAATGATATGAGAGGCGAAGAACTAGGCCCACATGCTAAATTACAGCAAAAAATATTTTCTATAGCTAACCAAAATGGGCTAGATGAATTAATAAGCCTTGATACAGACTTAGATCGATATGTCCCTACTCAAAGATATGAAAATGAAGAAATAAATGAATGGATCGAAGAATATGAAAATACGTTATTCTTCGATGAATTAGTAGTGCGATTTGCAAGACGTGATGCTCTTAATTATTTAGGGGATGAAAATCCAAATATGAGTCCAGCTGAGCTGGAGGAACTTCAACTTAAATATGAAGATATGTATGATGAAGAAATTGAATATCATGGTATTGCAAGATTAAAAATTACTCCATTAGAATAGTTAATGATATAAATTTTGAGACTATTGTATTGATGGAATGCTTAACATTTTGTAGCATCGTAATACAAAATATTAAGCATTAACCCCAACGATATATGAAATTTCCAACTTGAATTAAAAAAAACTGAGGGATTATCCTCAGTTTTAAAAATATTTATACTTTTATTAATTCAAAGGAATTATTATTTTAGTCCCTATAAAAATTAGATCAGGATTTTCTATTCCGTTTAGACGCATCAATTCAGACATTGTTGTACCATAAAGATTTGCAAGATATATTAAAGAGTCACCTTTTTTAATAGTATATATTATCTCTGTTTCTTTTTGTTTTCTGACTGTGTCTGGTTTTGCAGTTAGCACTGATGAAATAATTGTTGCTGGTTTTTTAATCACTTCTATTTCATTAATTACTTCTATTCCTTTAATTACTTCTATTCCATTAATTATTTCTATTTCTTTAATTACTTCCATTTCTTTAACTACCGATGGTACTATAATTAATTCTGGTTCTTCCATTACTTCTGGCTCTATAGTCACTTCTGGTTCTTCAATTACTTCTGGTTCTATAGTCACTTCTGGTTCTTCAATCACCTCTGGTTCTATAGTCACTTCTGGTTCTTCAACTAATTCTGGTTCTTCAATTAATTCTGGTTCTTCAATTACTTCTGGTTCTTCAATTACTTCTGGTTCTATAGTCACTTCTGGTTCTTCAATTAATTCTGGTTCTTCAATTACTTCTGGTTCTATAGTCACTTCTGGTTCTTCAATTACTTCTGGTTCTTCAATTACTTCTGGTTCTATAGTCACTTCTGGTTCTTCAATTACTTCTGGCTCTTCAGTCACTTCTGGTTTTTCCATTAATTCTGATTCTTCAATTACTTCTGGTTCTTCAATTAATTCTGGCTCTATAGTCACTTCTGGCTCTATAGTCACTTCTGGCTCTTCAATTAATTCTGGTTCTTCAATTAATTCTGGTTCTTCCATTAATTCTGGTTCTTCAATTAATTCTGGTTCTTCAATTAATTCTGGTTCTTCCATTACTTCTGGTTCTTCCATCACCTCTGGTTCTTCAATTAATTCTGGTTCTTCCATTACTTCTGGTTCTTCCATTACTTCTGGTTCTTCAATCACCTCTGGTTCTTCAATTAATTCTGGTTCTTCCATTACTTCTGGTTCTTCAATTAATTCTGGTTCTTCAATCACCTCTGGTTCTTCAGTTAATTCTGGTTCTTTAATTAATTCTGGTTCTTCCATCACCTCTAGTTCTTCAATTACTTCTGATTCTTCAGTCACTTCTGGTTCTTCAATCAACTCTAGTTCTTCCATTAATTCTGATTCTTCAATTACTTCTGGTTCTTCAATTACTTCTGGTTCTTCCATTAATTCTGATTCTTCAATTACTTCTGGTTCTTCAATTACTTCTGGTTCTTCAATTACTTCTGGTTCTTCAATTACTTCTGGCTCTATAGTCACTTCTGGCTCTATAGTCACTTCTGGCTCTATAGTCACTTCTGGTTCTATAGTCACTTCTGGTTCTATAATTACTTCTGGCTCTATAGTCACTTCTGGCTCTATAGTCACTTCTGGTTCTTCAATTAATTCTGGTTCTTCAATCAGATCTGGTTGTTCAATCAGCTCTGGTTCTTCAATTACTTCTGGCTCTATAGTCACTTCTGGCTCTATAGTCACTTCTGGCTCTTCAGTTACTTCTGGCTCTTCAATCAGATCTGGTTCTTCAATTAATTCTGGTTCTTCAATTAATTCTGGTTCTATAGTTACTTCTGGTTCTTCAATTACTTCTGGTTCTTCAGTTACTTCTGGCTCTTCAATCAGATCTGGTTCTTCAATTAATTCTGGTTCTATAGTTACTTCTGGTTCTATAGTTACTTCTGGTTCTATAGTTACTTCTGGTTCTATAGTTACTTCTGGTTCTTCAATTACTTCTGGTTCTATAATTACTTCTGGTTCTATAATTACTTCTGGTTCTTCAGCTACTGCTACTTCCTTGTCTATTTTTTTGCATGGAGCCATAATTTTATCACCTATACAAATATTATCGGAATCTTCTATAGCATTGATTTTAACTAGCTCTGCAACAGTAGTATTATATAATCTTGCAATATATCCTAAAGAATCACCTTCCTCGATGATATACACTTCAAAGTTTTCGTCTCCTATTATTTTATTGTTTTCTTCTAGTGTTGTATCATCTAAAGCTCCTTCTTTTGTTTTGGAAGGTTCTTCAGCTACTACAGGTTCTTCAGTTACTTCTACTTTCTCGTCGATTTTTTGGGATGGAACCATAATTTCATCGCCTATACAAATATTGTTAGAATTTTCTATAGCATTGATTTTAACTAGTTCTGCAACAGTAGTATTATATAATCGTGCAATATATCCTAAAGAATCACCTTCCTCGATGATATACACTTCAAAGTTTTCGTCTTCTATTATTTTATTGTTTTCTTCTAGTATGGTATCATCTGAAGCTTCTTCTTTTGTTTCTGGAGTTTCATCTATTACCACTGTTGATTCATCTGTTGCCACAGGTTCTTCAGTTACTTCTAATTCCTCGTCGATTTTTTGGGATGGAACCATAATTTCATCACCTATACAAATATTGTCGGAATTTTCTATAGCATTGATTTTAACTAGTTCTGCAATAGTAGTATCATATAATCGTGCAATATATCCTAAAGAATCACCTTCCTCGATGATATACACTTCAAAGTTTTCGTCTTCTATTATTGTATTGTTTTCTTCTAGTATGGTATCATCTGAAGCCTCTTCTTTTGTTCCTGGAGTTTCTTCTGTTGTTACTATTGATTCGTCTGCTACAGGGATTTCTTCTACTGCAGGCACCATCTCTACAGCAGGAACTTCATCTACAGCAGGGATTTCTTCTACTGCAGGGATTTCTTCTACTGCAGGCACCATCTCTACAGCAGGAACTTCATCTGCTTCAGGGATTTCTTTTGATGGGAATACTGGCAAAGTAACAGGTTCCACTATGGTAGATACTATACGGTCATTTAATTCAGTTCCTTCGGTACCTTTTAAAAGTAAATATTCAATAACAGCTTCATCTAAAGCAGAATATTCATTTATAATAGGATTATCCATGAACATAGTATATTCATCCCCGCCAACTTTTATAAAATCATTTGTAGCTAAGACATAAATCCCGTCAGTTTTTACCATTTCACCACTGTCTAGTCTAATCTCAACAATTCTTCCACCAG
The DNA here is from genome assembly GCA_001983455.1 of Candidatus Epulonipiscium fishelsonii. GTDB lineage: Bacteria > Bacillota > Clostridia > Lachnospirales > Cellulosilyticaceae > Epulopiscium_A. Next base: position 18,628 of record LJDB01000073.1, on the reverse strand, counting down.
CTGGTTTGCTTTCATCAAAAATTACATGTATTCCAGCGACATGTGGAAATGCTCCTTTTGATTTTGGATATGAATCAATGCCCATTTCGATTGCTTGATAGATTTCTTGGCCAGTCACTTCAATTGTAACAATATAATTTCCAAATGGTAAAACATTAATTACATCTTTTTTAGTAATATCGCCTTCTTCAATAGAGGCCCTGATGCCACCACCATTTGTTAATGCAATATCTGCTCCTGTTTCTAATAACATAGCATTAGTAATAAGATTACCCATAGATGTTTCGCCAATTCTCACTTGTTCACGTGATCCATCTAAAAATACATCGGTATGGCCAACAGTCATCCCTGTAAGGTAATCAAATTCTTCAGTAATTATGTCAATAGCTTTAACTACATCAGGATCTTCTTCTAGTAACACACCTTCTTCTTTTGTAATAAGTCTTGGTGAAATCTCAAATTCGTTATTTTCTAATACGTCAATTTCAACAATACCCACATTTTTATCATATTCACCTGCTTGAACAATATAAGTATCGTTAACTAGTTTGCCTTCAGGAAGTACTGTATGACTATGTCCATCTACAATCAAATCAATTCCTTCAACTTGTTCAGCTAATTTAATGCTAGTCCACTCTCCTTCCACCCCTAGGTGTGAAAGTGCAATAATAAAATCAACTTGTCCTTCTAACTCCGTAACCATTTCTTTAGCAACTTCAAATGGATCTTGGAACGTTACTGTTTCAACATTTAGTGGATTGGTTTTATATGCTGTTTCTGGTGTAGCCAATCCAAAAATTCCCACTTTTTTTCCGCCAACCTCTTTAATTATATAAGAATTTAATATCGGTTCATTAGTTATGTTATCTGTAACATTCGCTGCTATAATTTCAAGGTCTAACATATTCTCTAGTTCTAATAGTCGTTCTGTACCATAATTAAAATCATGGTTTCCAGGTACCATTGCATCATATCCCATAACGTTAAATATAGAAGCAAGACTTTCACCTCGGCTTACACTTACAATTGGTTGTCCATGTAGTGTGTCTCCAGCATCTAAAACAAGAACATTTTCTTCTCCATATGTATCTTCTGCTTCATTAATCACTGTAGATACTCTTGCTAGTCCCATTCCATCGTAATTACCTGATACAATTCTTCCATGTGTATCGTTTGTATGTACTATAATAAAATCTGCTACATCGGTTGCAGATACCGACATTGCTAAATTTGAAAATATTAATCCTGCTGTTAAAATTGAAATATGTTTTCTCATAAAATTTTCCTCCTGAATAATAAATAGCTCTGATTAAGCTAATTTGCTTCAATGTCTCATAAAAACTGATCTCTTTAATAAAGCAAAGTTTTGTTTTAACTTAACAGATCTAATAAATAGTTTAAACTACAAATATATTATACATTATAATATATTATTTGGCTATAGTTTTATATGCATTTTTTTACAATATTATTATAAATGATAATATTTGAGCACAATATTAAATATTATTCGTCTTTATAGTGAGTAAAAATCCTAATTTTCTTTATTTCTTTTAGTAGACAAGACGAAAAACCCCTAGATTTAACTAGAGGTTTTTCGTCATTATATTTTGATAACACTTAAGGAAGGGTTAATCTATTCGGTTTAATATTTCTAGGCACATTCTTCCGTTATGATATGGGCACTTCCAAGGCTCAACAATGTCTTTTTTACTGGAAGGTTTAAAGTTAGCATCAACATCCCAAAACCATTCTGAATGTTCTCTTTTATCAACAATATATTCTTTTATAAATTCCCAGATATCTAGGGCAACTTGTTTGTAAGTTTCATCCTGAGAATTTTTTTGCCATTCATTTATAAATCCAACGATAGCTTCTGCCTGAACCCACCATACACGAGTCACATCATCTTTGCCGTGTTCATTTTCGTTATAAATGCTATTGTCCCTATAAGCTTTTTGGTAAACATTATTTGCTAGTGCTGTTCCAATTTGGCTTATTTCTTCCAATAAATCTTTATCATTTAGTAAGGAAGTTCCCCATTCAATAAGCCACGCACTTTCTATGTCATGACCATATGAATGTAAGTTTAAAAGAGAATTGTATTCTAAGTCAAAAAATACTTCTTGTCTTTGCAACGCTGGATTGTATATTTTATTTTTAAATATATTAAGCATAAATCTCATGCTTTTTTCTACTTCTTTAGAGCGAGTTACTGTGTAAAGTCCAGAGTAAGCTTCAAACACATGAAGTAACGTATTCATTGTACGTGATGCAATAACTCCATTTTCACTAAGCTTTTCGTTGTCCATTGGAGCAAATTCTCTACTAAAGCTTTCTAAATAACCATTATTGTCTTTACATTTATTTTCAATTAAATCCACTAGGTTGAATGCTAAATCTAGTGCTTTTTCGTCTTTGGAAGCTTCAAAGTATGCACTTAAAGCATAGATTGCAAACGCTTGATTATAGGTATGCTTAATAGTTTCTTGAGGATTACCTTTATAATCAACAGACCAATAAACCCCGCCGTATTTTTTGTCTAGACAACTGTTTATAAGGAAATTATAAGCATGCGTTGCATTTTCTAGTAAAGCATTATCTTTTAACTCTAGATAAGCTTTAGAGAAAAACCATAAGATACGACTGTTTAATATAACACCTTTACTAGCAGTTTTATTTATATTTAAATTAAAGTCACATTCTCCAAAAAAACCGCCATTTTCCTCATCTTTAAGATTGCTCCAAAATGGAATAATATTATTGGTAAGTTCTTCACGGATTTCTTGCTGTAATTTTTTCATTTACTCACCTTGTTCAGCTAGAATTTTTAAATTATTTTCAATCATTTTACATCTTTGCTCAACACACAATACACTACGAAGAGGGTCTTCTGGAGTGTTAAATACATAGTCAACAATTTTTTCAATTGTAGTGGATGCCACATACATTCTAGTGTCAGCAGCCCCATAATAAATATACAGTTCATTGTTTTTGTTTACAATAGCTCCATTTGTAAATGCAACATTACTAACATCTCCAACTCGTTCTTCTCCTTCTGGTGCAATCAAATATCCTGAAGGTTCTGCAATTACTTTTTCTGGTTTATTTAAATCTGTTGCAAATGCATAGATTACATATCTAAGCCCAGCAGCTGTATTTCTTACTCCATGAGCTATATGAATCCAGCCTCTATCTGTTTTAATAGGCACCGCTCCAGCTCCATTTTTAGCTTCTGTAATTGTATGATATTTTCTTATACTAGTCATAATTTCTTCATCTACAACAGGTTTTGTAATATCTTCACATACCCCAAAACCAATTCCACCGCCACTACCAGTTTCAATAAATCCATCCATTGGCCTTGTATAAAATGCATATTTTCCATCTACAAATTCAGGATGTAGCACTACGTTTCTTTGTTGAGGACTTCTTTTTGTAATTAAATTAGGTAGTCTTTCCCAAGTTTTTAAATCTTTTGTTCTTATAATACCTGCCGCTGCAACTGCTGCACTTAAATCACTAGTAGTTTTATCTTTACTTTCTGAACAAAATACTCCATAGATATACCCATCTTCATGTTGTGTTAAACGTACATCATAAACATTAGTTTCTTCTTTGTCTGTATCTTCAAGTAAAATTGGATAATCCCAAAATCTAAATCCATCCACAGGACTATCACTTTCAGCAATTCCAAAAAAGCTTTTTCTGTCCCATCCTTCAATTCTTGCTATAAGGTAATATTTATTATTTAAATAAATTGCACCTGAATTAAGCACTGCATTTATACCAAGTCGTTTCATAAAGTGCGGATTAGTTTTATCGTCCAAATCATATTGCCAAGTTAAAGGGATACTTTTAGCTGTTAAGACTGGGTTGTTCCACCTAGTGAAAATTCCATTGTAATCATCAGAAGGAATATTTTTTCTATTGATATATTCCTCATATTTTTTTAGTTCTTCGTAATATTTTGGGTTCATATTAACTCTCCTCTTATTTTTAGATTAAATTTTTGAAATGATATATAATAGCATTCCCGCAAAGATGTAATTATATAATTAGTCAGCAAAAAAGGATTGCTATGTAAGCAACCTTTTTTCTAGGCATATTAAACTTTAAAAAATCACATTTCTAATTTTTTTGATATATATGTTGGAAATATTTATATTTTTAAGTCATTATTGTAATGATAATATTCCATGTAGTATATAACTAGCATTGATATTATAATAAAAAAATGTGCTGGATCAGTATAAGATATATTTGAAAATATGTTTTTATGAGGAGTCGCTCTAAATCCTAAAAAATAATCACATGTTTTTTCTAATAAATTATTATTATCTAGGGCAATTCCTAATGTTTTAACTTCTAAATATTTCATTTTTCTCACAATATCTATAGATTCTTTATTGTTTCCTGATAATGATATAATAATGCAAATATCTGCACTTGAAATATTTCTTAAAATTAAGTCTAATTCTTTATTTCCGTTTATAAGATGAACCATTTTATTTATATATGAAAAAGAACATTGAAGCTGTCTTGCTACAATTGCTTGAATATAGCCTATTCCAACAACATATATTCTTTTAGCTAAATATATTAACTCCATTATTTCTTCTAAATCTTTGGTTTGAAAATCTTTAAGAGTATTGATTAATTCTGCAGTTGACTTTTGAATGATTAAAGGATCAAATTCACTAGTTTTTTCAATTTCTAATTTCAAATAAACTTTTAATTCACTATATCCTTGTAAACCTAGTTTTTTAGCAAACTGAATAATTCTGCTAGGGGAAATATTACATACTTTTGACAATTGTTGGATAGTCATAGAATAACATTCTAATTTATTACCTGAAATATATCTCCAAATATATAAATCATTTTCATTTAATTTATCATAGAATTTTTCTACTAATTCATTTAGCATTTTACTACACCTTCCTTCATAGATTTTTCAATAAATGCATTTATTAAAAAGTCTATAAAGATAAAATATCCAGCTACACAGGTATAATGAGTCCCTAGATTAGTAGTTAAATCTAAACTATCAATCCCATATGCTATATCACTAAGCTTTGCCAATTCATTTTGTTTATTCAAAGTGATAGCTACTATTTTTACTCCTTTAATTTTTAGCTTTTTTGCAAAATTTAAAGTTGAAATAGTATCTCCTGAAAAAGATATTACAACCAATAAATCGCCACTATGCATGTTATCTACATAGTGCATGTCTCCTTGAGAGGTTATTCCATAAAATAGTTTATTAACAGCCAAAAAACCTCGTTCCCATTCTCTTGCAATATTTTTTTGTAAAGTTCCTTCTCCATATATAAAAAGATGGTTAGCATTTTCTATTATTTCTATAAGTTCATAAAAATTGTTGGCTTCTAATTGCTCCATATATTTTAAGTATAATTGTTTTATACTGATAGAATTTTCAGTTTTTCTTATTTTATGTTCATTATTCATACTTAATCTAACTTTAAGTTCTGAATATCCTTTCAATCCTAAACGTTTACAAAATCTTAAAATAGTGGTTCTTGAAACATTGCATCTGCTTGCTAAAGCTTCTATAGAAAGTTTTTCACATTCCGTATTATTTTGGACAATATATAACCATATATGTAAGTCATTTTCATTTAAATTATCATAATTTTTATTAACTAATTCTTCTAATGTCATAATATAGCCCAACCTTTACTTTAAAATTCTTTCTTTTTAGTTTACCTTATTTTTATAAGTATGTCTACTACCTAATATAAAAATATTCTTATTACCATGAATTAAGGGGAAACACTAGGTGTCCCCCCTTTTTTTAGGTATATTAATAAGATATTACTTTGGTTTTTCCTGCAATAACATCTATTCCAACTTGTGTTTTGAGATTTTTTCCAACTGTATCACTTACAATTAACATAATAGTAGAATCTATATTATTTTGAGACAAAACCTCTAAATCTACCTCTAAAACTATATCGCCTGTTTTAACTTTTTTCCCTTCTGATACAAAAGATTTAAACCCTTGACCCTCTAAACTTATACTATCAATTCCTACATGAATTAATATTTCCATTCCATCTTCACTTTGCATACCAAAAGCATGATTTGTTGGAAAGACTGTTAAAATTTCTCCATTTACTGGAGCTACTATTTTTCCATCACTAGGGAGTATTGCTACTCCATCTCCTAAGACTTTAGTAGAAAATACTGGATCATTAACAGTTGCAATATCTATTAATTTTCCATTTACTACAGAAAAAATAGAATTCCCTTTTTTATTTTTAAAAAACATTTGTGCCCCCCTTAACATAAACCTAGTTTTCATCTGCCAGAAACTTAATTCCTGCTGATATTCTCGAATTTGCGATTATCTTTATAACTTTTCTAGTATGATCCAATATATCATAGCATTTTTCAATATCATTATCTTTAAAAATCTTTGCAAAAGCAGTAAATTCGTTTACCATATGATTGTCATGTTTATTAAAATTAATTGTTTGAACACTGTTGCCAATACAAATATCAACAGATTCACATACATTAGTAGCAGAATTTATTTTTATATATCCATTTTCACCTTGAATTATGGCAAAGCTAGGACTAGCAGAATCTTTTGCTCCAGTGCAAGTTGCTATATAATTTTCAAATTCCATAATCACTATGCCTGATGTATCTATACCATTAAATCCCAAATTAGCATAATATTTAGTGTGTAGAGGTTCGCCGAATAAACCAACAACAAAATGAATATTGTAAATGTTTATATCATATAGTGAACCACCTGAAAATTTAGGATCAAATGCAGGTAAGACTTCTTTGTTTAAGTACTTGGTATATCTGCTTGAATATTGAGAATAATTGCATTGAATTAATTTTACCTTGCCTATCTTGCTTAAATTTTCTTTAACATAAGTATAATTTGGTGAATATAACAATGTTATTGCTTCAAAAAGATATAACTTGTGTTGCTTTGCTATATCTATTAATTCTATAGATTCTTTTAAAGTTGATGTAAAAGGTTTTTCATTAATAACATTTTTGCCATGAGTCAATGCTATCTTGGTAAATTCATAGTGTAAATTATTAATAATTCCAATATATACAAAATCAAAAGTAGTATCCTTTAAAAATTTAATATAATCTGTATAGATAAATTGAATATCATATTTTTCAGCTAATTTATGTGCAACATCTTTTTCTTTTTCTTGCACATAAATTGCTGTGACCTTAACAGTAGGTACGTCCTTTAATCCCTCTAAGCAATGATGTACTATACCACCTGCTCCTACTATACCTAAATGCAACATAAATCCACCTACTTATTTAATTTCTTCCAATCAAACGCAACACATTGATATATATCTTTTTCTTCCATAAGACCTTTATACGCCTGTTGACACTCTGTTGGAGACATTACATGACTAATAATTTTTGATGCATCTATATCTTTATTTTTTAAGCACTTCATTATATATTTTAAATTTCTTTCAACACATAACCTTGAACCTTCCGTTTCATAATAAGGAAATAGTCCATTAAATCCACCAATTATTTTCAACATTTTCATATGGACACGATTTAAAACAGGATTAATATCTCCAATATGTGAACTTCTTGGTGAACCTGTTAATAATACTTGCCCATTTAATCCTGCACAATTAATTGCCGTAATAATTGCTCCTGAATTTCCAGCAGTATCCACAGTTATATCTGCACCTCTATCAGAAGTTAATCTTAAAACTTCTTCTACAATTTTCTCTGGCTCACAATTTACTATTTCTTTAATACCTAAATTTGTTGCCAAATCAGTTCTTGATTTAACAGGATCAACAGCTATTACTCTAGCTCCTGCTAATTGATACAATAAAGAAGTAATAATACCAATAATTCCAAGACCAATAACAGCTACAGTATCTCCAAGTTTAATATCTGTTGCTAACACTCCATTTATGGCAATTAATGATATATAGGTAAGAGAAGCATCAAATGAGCTTAATTCATCATCAACTTTAACAATTAATTCTAAATTTTTACCCCCATGTGTAAATCGTTGATATTGCTTGTGGTTTCCATTAAATAAAACTCTATCACCAACTTTAATATCTTCTAAACCTTCACCTTTTTCTAATATTTTACCAATACAAATATATCCTGTATAAACTGGATATTCAACACCTTGTTTTATTCCATACACTCTTGAAAGTTCCGTTCCTGGACTAATTAAGGACACTTCGTTTTCTATTAATGCTTCATTATATTTTAATGGACTTTCATCTACTTTATTATCTATTAATCTAACATCTTTCAACCCTGATACAATTATATCTTTACTATTCATAATGTTCCCCCTATAATTTTCTAGGAATCCATGCCTATAGCAGCACAAACTCTAGTTTTTAGTCCTTCTACTTTCATACCGATTATTATTTGTACATTTTCATTGTTTATTACTACTCCAGACGAATTCACCTTATTCAACAACTCTTTGTTTATCAATGACTTATCTTTTACTTGACATCTAAGCCTAGTAAAACAATTTCCTACAGAAATAATATTATTAATTCCACCCATACCTTCAATTATATATTCTATATCTTTATCTGTAAATTTGCTTGGTGTACCCTTGATAGTATTGTCAGCTTTTATTTCTATATCTTCTTCTCTACCAGGAGTTTTTAAATTAAGTTTGTTAATCAAAAATACAAATGTAAAATACATAACAGCTGTCATTATAATACCAACTATAATTGGAATATAAATTTTAGTTAGACTAATATCAAATACTGAGTTTAAAACCACTGCATCCACAATTCCACTATAAATTGCTGATTTAGCACCTAAAATATATAATACTGCATCTGTAATTCCTCCAATAAGTCCATATGCTAACCATAATATTGGTGCTGCAAATAAATAAGTAAAATGTAATGGCTCTAAAATACCTGTCATCAGTGCAACAAATAACCCTGGGTATAACATACCTTTTATAGCCGCTTTATTTTCAGGTTTTGCTGTTTTAATTAATGCCATTGTTACTCCAAGAGAACCAAATATTTTTACCATTCCCATAAATAAAAATCTTACTGAATCATGAATTTCCGTTACAGCTCCGACATTTGCCATTTGGGCAAAGAAAATAGATTGAGCTCCATAAACCATCTGACCAGCAATTTCTAACTCCCCACCTAATGGTGTGTAAAAGAATGGCATCCATAACAAATGATGAAGTCCTGTTGGAATTAACCACATATTCCAAGCAGTATAATTAAATACTCCTATACTTCCTGAATTTTGTATAGAAGTTGTAAGAGCTGTAATCCATCCACTAATAACTGGCCATACATAGCTCATAGCTATCGCTAAAACTAGTGTTATAGGTATCATTATTATAAATGCAAAACGAGATCCCCCATAAATTCTAAATATATCTTTAAATTCTATATTGCAGTATTTATTATGAACATATCCTACTAAACAACCAAGAAACATACCCAAAAAAACATTCATATCTATAACTTGGTATCCAAGAACCATAGCTTGCCCTGTGCCGTACAATCCTGCCTCGCCTGGTTTCATCAATAGTTCTTGTGACAATAACCATGCATTATTTGCTGATAAGAAAAATAAATATGTAATTACTCCTGTAATAGCTGCATCTACCTTTTTTTGCCTAGCAAATGCTGCTGATAAGCCTACACAAAATATTACTGATAAATTGTTAAGCATGGCATTCATCATAGTATTTAATAAGCTTCCTATAAAATTAACAAATGATGGCATAAAATCCAATTGTAAAACTACTGCAATAGCCAAAATTGTCCCCATAATAGACATAAATAAAACAGGTTGAATTACTGCCCTAGAAAACTTTTGACTTACCTCTAAAATATTACTTTTAATATTCATATATATCCCCCCTATTTAGCAAATTGATAATATTGACTATTTTAAAGTTGGCCAATATTCTTTATTTGCTTCAATTAATTCATTCAATAATTGTTTAGCTATATTTGTATTTATAACAGTTCTATTTAACACTAGTGCTTGTAGTGCACTTTGATAACTTCCATTTAATACTGCATCTACTGTTAACTTTTCATATGCATATTGATTTTCTAATAATCCTTTATAAAATGTTGGAATTTCTCCGATACTAAGTGCCTCTATTCCATTTGCTCCAACTCTACAAGGGACCTCTATCATCATGTTGCTATCTAAATTAGAAATTGTTCCATTATTTTTTGTTATGATTAAAAATATATCATTTTTGTTATACGCAAGGGCTGTTGCAAGTTCTACAATATAACAGGCATGCACTCCATTTGCAGAGCTAATTTCATATTTTGTTCCCTTAATTTTACCAATCGAAATAACTTCATCTAGCATTTGATATATTTTCTTCTCACTACCATCCATAACTTCATTAGCTCTAGTGTAATTTGGGTTCGATTTTTTTACCATTTTATCTGGATACAAATAATATTGTAAATAGGTATTAGGCAAATATTCTGGGTAGTCATTTATTATTTGACTCATAAAATTAAAAGTTACTTGCCATGAAGCATCAAAATGCTGTTCATCTTTATGATCAGTTGGATTTAAAAATTTTTCTCTAAGTAATGGTAATAAATCTTCACCTGTTTTTTTATCCAAAATATTAGTAAACCAACCAAAATGATTAAGACCAAAATACCTGGGCTCAAGATCTTTACGATTTTTATTTAACGCATCTGCATACATATCCATTATAGCTATTGGCATATCACATATATTAATTAATTTATGGTCATTTGGAAAAACTCTTTTGGTAGCTTCGGCAACTATAGCTGCTGGATTGGAATAATTTAATATCCAAGCATTTGGTGAATATTTTCTAATTTGCTTTACTATTTCAATAATTGCAGGAACGCTTCTCATTCCATAGGCAAATCCTCCAGCTCCACAAGTTTCTTGACCTACACAACCATATTTTAAAGATATCTTCTCATCTTGTTCTCTCATTTTCAAGCGACCTGCTCTAATTTGCATAAGTGCAAAATCAATATCTATAAATGCTTCATCTGAATTTGTAGTATATACAATTTCTTCTATCTCTGGGTAATATTCTTTAAATAATATTTCTGCGTACTTCCCTACTTTTTCTTGTCGCATTTCTTCATTATCATAAAGAACAACTTTTTTTAATGGAAACTCTTCCTTATGATTAGTTAACATTGCTAACATATCTGCAGTATATCTGCTTCCTCCACCTATTATACATATTGTAAATCTTTTCATTACTTCTCTCCTTTACTATTTATAAATTGTTAAGGCAAATACAATATTTTTTGGTTCATTCTAAAATCTTTAACTTTGCATTTTAATTTAAATCATTTTAGGAAGTATTAGTATATAATTTTATCTAGTGTGAAAATTAACTGTATTGTTATTATAAATTAATATTGTATTTTATTCAATGATTTAACTATATTTAGTGACAAATTACATTAGTCATTACATTGTTTTGTCAAACGTGATTTATCACCAAATTAGATAGATAATTAGTCAGCAAAAAAGGATTGCTATGTAAGCAACCCTTTTTCTAGGTAAATAGAAATCTAGTACAAAAGACTAGTTTTGATTTTTTTGATATACATGTTGGAAATATTTATATAAAGCAGCTGTGTCTTCGTTAGCCAAACCAAAACTTGCAGCATTTTCAAACGCCATTAAAGAATCTGTTGTTAACGTTGGAGACATGCCCACAGTTCTTGCAATGTGTTTTCCGCAACCATTATCTTTTACTCCAATTTGTACAGTAGCGTTTGGCTCGTCATATCTTCCTTCAACTATACGGTTACCAATTTCTCTAAATACTCCACAATTAGTTCCTGCTTGAGAGTTTGCAATAATATCATATAATGCTTTTAACTCTACATTTGCTTTTTCAGCCATAACAAAAACTTCACACACAGCAGTATTAAATATGCAGAACATAGTGTTGTTTAGCACTTTAATTGTACTTGCTGCTCCAATTCCACCAGCACGAACAACTTTTTCGCAAAATGGCAAGCAAATTGGTTCCATAATCTTGATTGCATCTTCGCCTCCACCAGCAATCATTACCCATTTTCCACAATTGGTTGCTCTTCCTAAAATTCCGCCTTCAACATAAGTTGCCCCAGATTTTTTGTAAATTTCTTCAATCTCTGTTTGGTCCTCTGGCAACATTGTACTAGTATCCATAATGATATGCTCTGGAGTTGTAGCATCAACTATTTCTTTCGCAATACTTTTTGAAATAACTGGAGAGGGCAAACTACATAAAATTCTTTTGCTTAATTTTAATAAGTCAGTTCTAGTTTCTGCAATCTCCACGTTATTATTTTTACAAAACTCTCTTTCGGCATCAGTATAAACTGTTGCAGCAACATCATACCCTGCTTCTATTAGGTGTGTTGCCATTAATTTACCCATAATTCCTACGCCAATAATTCCAATTTTTTCTTTCATGTTTTTCTTCCCTTCTGATTTTTAAATTTATTTTAAAATTTTTCCGATATATGAAGCAGACTTATTTTCTAGAGCTTCATTTATATCTAAATATTTTAAAGCACGAATTGGACATACCCTTACGCAAGCTGGCAATTGATTAGCCACCACACGGTCAGAACATTGGTCACATTTTACTAATTTATTTTTATTGTCATACCTTGGAACCCCAAACGGACATGCCAATGCACAACTATGACATCCTATACAAAGGTCTCTATTAACCATAACGGCGCTGGTTACTTTATGACGATAAATTGCCCCTGTTGGACACCCTATTAAACAAGGACTATCTTCGCAATGCATACATGAAACACTAGCAAATTTGGGTATCATTGTCTCTTCAGTCATTTTTTCAACACCATGCACTCGTCTATTTGCTGTTTCTCCAATACTTAAATCAATATCATTTTCGTCCATACAAGCAACAATACATGCTCCACATCCTGTGCAAGCATCAATATCACAATAAATAGCTTTTTTCATATGAACACCCCCTTAAATTTTTTCTATCTTGCAAAGCATGGATTTATAAGCTGGATAACCAGTTATAGGGTCAGAATTATCTCTATCGAATAGACTATTTACGTCTGCTTGTGAATGTCCATGGTACATATGAACGACTCCCTCTAAAGCTATTGCTGTAACATTAACAAGAACTTCGATAGAATTTAGTGGAGTACTAATGCGTATTTTATCACCTTGTTTAACACCAAGTTTATCAGCATCAACTGGGCTGATATCTGCAGCTGGATTTGGACGAAGGCTATTGGTCCATGGCACACGATACATACGAGTATGAACAAACATTGGCAAACGAGCCCCTGTATTAAGTATAAATGGATAATCTTTTGCTATCTCTGGAGAACCTTGAGGACTATATTTAGGTGGCTTATATGTTGGTAAAGCATCATAGCCTAGGTGTTCATATTTTTCTAGTACTTTAGACACAAACTCTAGTTTGCCACTAGGAGTTTTAAATCCATGTTCTAAACATTGAAGTGGAGCTTGTTTTATAGGGTTAGGAACAGGCATACCACTAGGGTGTTTCCACAACTCTTGAGTAGTCATTCCAGTGCCTTCAAGTATCCAATCTAAAGTTGGTTCAAACCCAGATGCTAAAAGTTTATCTTCTGGAGCAATATATTTTGCAAGTTGACATATAATATCAATATCTGAGCGACTTTCATAAAGTGGTTCAATAGCTGGTTTGGTGCAAGTTGCAAACCCCGTTCCCCAACATCTAAATTCACTACGTTCAACAGAGCTACAAGCTGGCAAAACAATATCTGCAAGTTTAGCTGTATCTGTTAAAAATAAATCAACATCAACAAAGAAGTCTAGTTTTTTAAGTGCTTCTGCCATTTTAGTAGACTCAGATAACATACGGAAATTCATACCAAATCCTATTACTGCACGAAGTGGATAAGGTTTGCCACTTATAATGTGGTCTGGTAAAGCTACCGCTTGCCCTTCTTCTTCAATTAATTCTTTCCAAACAGGATAGTCTGTATCACCAATTCTTGTTGCCATCTCAGATACCGGACGACTTTGGCGGAACTCAACTTGGCGGCTTTTAAATTGACCTGATGCATGTAAAAAGCTTGATGGGCTTACCATCTGACCTCCAAGTTTGTCAAAATTTCCTGTTAATCCTAGTAGTGAAAATATTGCTCGATAATTTTGAACCCCATTGCTATTTTGAACAACTGGTGCAGCACTAGTCATAATTCCAGATGGTTTTGTTGTTGCAAACGTACGAGCTGCTTCACGAATTAAATTAGCAGGAACTCCTGTTATTTCTTCTGCTCGCTCAGGTGTAAATTCTTGAACATATTCTTTATATTCTTCAAAACCATAAGTATATTTTGCAACATATTCTTTGTCATAGATATTTTCATTTATCATAACGTTTGCCATTGCATGTGCCAATGCTCCGTCAGTTCCAGGGCGTACACGTAAATGGATGTCTGCTCTTTTAGTTGTAGGAGTAATTCTTGGGTCAACTACAATCAATTTAACTCCATTTTTTTTAGCATTTTCAATCACACGAGCAGCCCCAGGGTTTGTATAATATGGGTTTGAGCTCCAGATAATTGCACATTTCATTCCACCAGCCCAACTAGGGTCCCCTCTCATACCATATGTTAATTTATGTGCTATATAAGTTGAAAGATAGCACGAGCTTGATTCAGCTAAATAGTTTGGTGAACCAAAACTATGGCAAAGTCTTTTTAACCATGGACGATAAAACTTTGTGTATCCCGAAAAGAATACAACGGATTCTGCACCACTTTCTTCTTTATATAGGTTAAATTTTTCTGCAATTTCTTTATATGCTTCTTCCCAAGTAATTGGTTCAAACTTACCACTTCCACGTTCACCCACTCGGCGTAATGGAGTTTTAATTCTATCAGGATTATAAACATATTGACGAGTTGCCGCTCCTTTTGAACAAAGAGTTCCTTGGCCAGCTGGTTGATTTTCGTCACCCTCAACTTTAATAATTTCTCCATCTTTAATATAAAGATTTAAACCACATTGAGTTCCTGGGTCACAAATTGTACAAATTGTCTTTTTTATTTCAATACCATTTGTTTCATTTGGTATTTTTGAAAACTTCTTCATTATTTTACCTCCTTCTAAAACATTAAAATATAGTACAGACCACTAGAATATTTGCTTATCTTATAAAAGATAAACCTTTCTTATTAACATAATTTTATTTTTTTTCTAACAACTCATATAGTCTTCGAGTATGTTCATTTCCAAAAACTATGTCTTGTTCATTTAAGCGTTTTACTATATCAGCAACTAGTGCAGTATGTAGCACCCCACTATCAAGGAAATTGTCAAGATAATTAGCACCAATTAGTTTATCATTATCCCAAAACAACATTTCTAGTTTATCATCAGTTTTATTTACTTCCATATGCGTATAATTAGAAACTTCTCCTAGGCCAACAAAATCCATATTCATGAAGTGAGTAATGTTATGCATTATATTTCCTTCATAAGTAGCATTACCGCCAGCTATATTTTGACCAGCACAACGGCCTTGCATACGTGCACTAGCCCAAAGCCCAATTATACGTTTTTTTCCAGTAATAACTTCAAACCCTTGTGCAACGTCCCCAACAGCATAAAGAGAAGGAACGTTTGTTTGCATATTGTTATTAATTAAAATACCTTGCTCAGTTTCAACTTGAGTTTTATCTACAAAACCTATATTAGCACGCACGCCAATGCAAAGAATTATAATATCTCCATCCTCTGTATTATTTTCTTCCTCAAAGTGAACTCTAACTCCATCTTTTGTGTCTTCAATTGAAGTAAGCTTTGATCCAAAACGAAGTTTTATACCCATTTTGGCTAGACGTGCTTCAATTTCTTTGGAACATTCTGGGTGAGCAGCTAGTGGAAAAATACGTGGTGCAAGGTCTACAAGGCACACCTGTGAACCAACTTTATCAAATAACTCTACAACTTTTATACCAACCATGGAAGCCCCAACAACAATGACACGTTTTGGCTTATCTTTGCTTGCCTGAAAAAGTTTTTCAGCATCCTCAACAGTACGAACTGTAAAAAGTTTTTTGCTGTTATGGCCTGGAAATGGAGGTACAATAGGAGTAGCCCCAGTTGCAATAACACAATTATCATAAGAATATGTGTTATTATGAGTGGTTACCGTTTTGTTTATTGCGTCTAACTTTGTAACAGGAGTATTTGGATGAAAAATAACCCCTAGCTTACTCCAAACTTCTTCTCCTTCTCCATATGGAAACATTCCAGAGAAATTTAATTTCCCCACCGCATAATATGTAGTAAGCATAGGATTGTAAGGAGCTCTATTTGTATCAGAAAAAACATGTATTTCGCCTTCATAATTTTCTTCTACCATGGCTTTAGCACATTCGTAAGCAGCAGCACCACTACCAATTATAATAGTACAAGACATATTTATCTTCCTTTCTTTGTATAGTGAATGTATAAGCGGTACTTTAAAATAGGGGCAAATATACCCCTAAATAGTTTATTACATATAAGGTAACGCTCCGAATGAAGGAACCAATAGAAGTATTGCATAACCTACAATAGCAGTAACAAGTGCATTTACAATTGAAACAGGTATCCCTTTTTTAAGCATTACGTTTACATCTACACCATAACCAACAGGAATACCTCTAACCCCTAGTGGTAAAATAAAGCTACCATTAAATGCCATAGCTACGATAAAACAATATGGAATTGGATTTAATCCAAGTTGTGTTGTCGTACTTATAACAATAGGTGTAACAATAGCAGCAGAAGTAACATTATTTGTAAACTCTGAAATTAAACGAGCAATTACTACAAATAATAAAAGCATTCCAAATCCAGCTGTCATTTCTAATCCATTTATCATTTCTCCAACTTTATCTGAAACTCCAGATTTAATAACAAGTTCTCCAAGTGCCAAACCACCGGCAAATAAACATAACATTCCCCACATCATATTTTTTTCAACTTGAGGCCATGTTAAAAGTGGCTTTTTGTCTTTATAAGTGTATAGGAATGAGAATGATCCTAAAATCAAAAATGCATAAGCTGGTGTTAATCCTGGTAAAAGCGATGCATAAAGTGAACGAGTAAATGATGCAATAACTGATAATATAAACAGTGTAGCACAAACTTTTTCGCCTTTATTCATTGGGCCAAGTTCTTTGTAGGAATTAGCAAAAAATTCTTTTGTTCCGTCAAAAGATTTGGTTTTTGTAGGTATCATCCATAATTGAATTAATAAAGCACATGTTACTATCAACATGTATGGAAACATACGTACAGCCCAATCAATGTACATAAACTCATGTCCCGTATATTGTTCTATATATGTAATAGCTGAAAGGTTCATTGCTCCTCCAAGAGGTGAGCCAGCTCCACCTGGGCCTGTTCCCCAAGCAATAGCCAAAAGAATAGGTACTGCTAAATCACTTTTAGAAAGATCTTTTTCACCTGCAGAATGCAACATAGCAGCTGCAATAGGTGTCAACATTGTACAAACAACAGCATTTGGCAAAATAGATGACATAATTGCACTAAAAAATAACCATATTGCAATTTGTTGTTTTACAGATGGGCCTACAATTGACAAGGATTTTAATGCAATTCGTTTTCCCAATCCTGTTTCGTCCCAAGGCAAACATAATAAACTTGCTCCAAACAATAGCATAATGTTTTCAGATGAATATTTCCCTATAATCTGCCCCATAGGCACAATCATAAAGATTGCATTGACAATTATTGGTAAAAGTGAAGTTATAGCTGGTGCAACTGGTCTTGTAGTCCACCAAACTGTCATCCATACCAATGTACCAATGGCTTGTGATCCTGCCATTCCAAATGTGCCTTGGAATAGAAGTACAGAAACTAAAAACAACACTGGCCCCATTAAAATATTAATATTACGACGGCCCACTAATTTTCCCCCTTTTTTATGTAACAATAAGAAAAGTAATTTGGTATTTCCTTATTATCTTGAATAACATATTTAGTTACATTGTTGCTAAATGTGTTATCACGAATAACGATTGACTAGTTTCACCACCTTTTTTTTATTTAAATTTTGAAATAATTCTAGTGTTAAAAATCAAATCAATTTTTACTACTAGTATAAATAAGTATACTAAAATTTTAAACTAAGTGCAATAGTTTTTAATCGTTTTAAATATAAATATATATGTTATTATATTTTTTTATTTAAAATAATTCTGCAATACAAACAATTAATTTAGTTAGCTGAGATTATTAATAATAAAAAGCATAAAAAAATGGAAACCCTATACTAAAAAATAAATACAAATTTTAGAGGAGGTTTCCATTTTGAATTAATTGTTCGTGATAACGGATTTAGGAACAGCGTGAGTAAATCTGTTATTTGGTAATATATCAATCTTTATTCCTGCTGCATGTTTTGTTTCTGCATGATATGTGTTGAATGTATAGTCATTTATAGATAAGCTTTTATCTTTTTCAGGATTTTCTATAGTATGTTTAAATTCTTGCATAATTTGAGATTGAGAAGCTGGGTCAATGTTTGCAGAACTCATTATAC
>LJDB01000072.1 GCA_001983455.1 Candidatus Epulonipiscium fishelsonii | reverse complement strand
GGATAAAATCTAAAAATGAAGGTAACAACATCCAAAGAATAAAAATTACTAAAGAAAAGAACAATAATTTTTGTCTAAATGAAGGTGGAGGTAATTTGTTTTTATTTAATTGTTCGATACTTAGATTTTTTAGTGGGGTTACATCGATTTTAAAGAAAAGCTTACTAAATAGTAATAAAACTACTAAACAAATAATACTAAGTAAAAAGGCATATAAAAAATATGGGCCTTGTTCTACAATAAACTGTCCTTCAATTACATTTTCTCCTGAAACCATTTCATTGTAGAAAGTAAGTGCTGTAAGTGTACCCCCTCTATATGGTGCAATTCCTGCTCCCATAAGTGATCCCATCAATACTAGCACTAGTGTTACTTTAACATAATTATCATCACGCTTAAACCCTACTTGATTGTAAACGTCAATCATAATTGGAATAAATAAAAACAGTGAAACAAATGGTCCAATAAAAGTTCCTGTAAACATAGCTGAGAAAATTAACAATGCTGTAATTGCCCAAGGTTTACCATTTACTAGTTTTAAGGATAAACAAAATTGTACAATATATTTTGTAATTCCATAGTAAAGTAGTGATGCTGTAAACAACATTGTAAAGAACAATTGTACAGTTGTTGCATTGCCTAAAAATCCTGCTAAAACCTTTCCCATTGTATCATACTGAGAAATTCCAAGCATAAATACGCTTGCTAAACTGGGCCATAATATTTCTACAGTGGACCATAAATATAAAGTTCCTAGAAATATCCCTATTACTTGCATTCCTATTTCAGTCATTTCGTATATAGGTGGAATAAATCCTCCAAAAATCATTATACAAAGCCCAATAATTGTATGTAGTGTAACATTTTTTTCTTTCTTAACGGCTTCTGCCATAAACATCGCCCCCTTAGTTGAACAATGGAGAGAACATTTTCTCTCCAAGTTAAGTATCTAGTCTAAAATTCCATTTACAAAGAAATACGCATCTTCTGTAGCATTTTTTACTATTCCTACTTTTTTGCAGTCCCCAATTACATACGTTTCAGATGTAATTCCAAAGAAGGAATTTGCAAGATCTGTAAGAGGTTTTAGCCCAGTAGCCATTATTACATTGTCTGCTTTAAGAGTTATTTCTCCATTTTCATTTTTAACTTTTACTCCATCATTTGCTATTTCCATACATTGTGTATTTGTCATGGTTTTAATAGTTGGAAGTTCTTTCATTCTTTCAGCAAGTGCTATTTTGTATAGTCTATTTGCTGTTCTATTTAGCTCTCCACCAATTTCCACAACTGTAACATTTTTTCCAAGTTCCGCAATATCAATAGCAATCTCACAGCCAATTGTTCCGCCACCAATAATTACTACGTTATTGCCCATTTGTTCAAGCTTTGGAAATACTTCCAGAAATCCTAAAACATGTGGTTTATTGGCACCTTTAATTGGAGGAGTTATTGGAGTTGCTCCAACTGCTACAATTAATACTTGTGGATTTAGCTTTTTAATGTTTTCATAATTTGCATCAAAGTTAGTGTGAACTTTAATGTCTCTTTTCTCTACTTGTGTTATAAGATAATTCATATAGCTATTTAAGTCCTGTTTAGATTTAACATAATCAGTAAATCTAATAACACCACCTATTTTATCATTTTTTTCTACCAAAGTAACTTTATGTCCTTGATCATATGCTGTTATTGCAGCTTTCATTCCAGCAGGTCCTGCTCCAATAATTACTACATCTTTAGGATTTTTTACCTTAATTTCTTCTGGATATAGGTCTTCTTTATTAAATCTTGCATTTACTGAGCAACCAACATTTTTAGCTTGAGTAGCCATTGGGAAACAATATAAACATCTTAAGCAAGGAGTAATGTCCTCAGCTTTATCTTGACACGCTTTTTTTGCCCATCTTGGATCAGCAACCATTGGTCGGCCAATCCAAACTGCGTCACAATATCCTTCTTTAATAAGCATTTCTGCTTCATCTGGGTTCATAATTGAGCCAACTGCTGTAATTGGTATGCTACTTACTCTATCTTTAATATATTTAGTCATTTGTGCATTAACCATTCTTGGGTGGATTGCATGTGGCGCCATACGGATGTTTCCTAAAAGAGCCATGTCAGCTCCCACTGATATATTTGCCATATCAACCAGGCCTTCTTTCCCCATATCTTCCAAAAATCTAGCTACTTCATCTATATCATTTAAATCTCCTGCTACCCAATCTTTTGCGTTAATTCTCATATCAATTGGAAAATCTGGTCCAACTGCTTTTCTAATAGCTTGTAAAACACGACGTGGAAATCTAATACGGTTTTCATATGATCCACCATATTCATCTGTACGTTTATTCCAAGATTTAGATAAGAATTCTGAAATAAGCCATCCATGTGCAAAGTGAGCAGTTACCATGTCAAAACCAAATTCTTTTGCAACTCTTGCTCCAACTGCAAATTCTTCAATAATTTCTGCCATTTTTGCTTCGTCTAAAGCAATAATTTCCGCTTTGTCATGTTGACGTACACCAGCAGATGGCCCATAAACATAGTCTGATTTTAAGAAAGAACCATACTGTCCACAGTGTAAAATTTCTAAGGAAACTAAAGAACCACCTTGTCTCCAAAAGTTTACTGTTTCACGAAGCTGAAGTGCTAGATCACGGTTTTGTACTTCAAATGGATTAACATTTCTTGCTGCTATTCTTCCTCTTATTTCTTTTGAAACAAATCCTGCTCCAATTACTATTAATGAAGCCCCTCCCGTTGCTTTTTCTCGTGACTTATGAACATCAATTGGTGAAGATATAATCCTATTTCTTAAAACAACACTATTTACTTTTAATGGCTTAAACAAATTTTCATACATAAAACTTACTCCTCCTAATTTTTAAATAATACTATTCGTATATGTCAAAATCTTCAGACATGTATACTTCGCCTTTATAGTTAGCTTTCACATCTTCAACCATGTATTCTTCTAGTTCTTTAATTACCTCTGGTAAATTCTTCATATTTGCTGTTTGATTTCCAAGAAGATACACTGGATGATATAGCACTACTTTTTTAGCATTCGCAGCACTTGCAATTTTTCCAACATCTTCAGATGAAGTATGAACAGAACCATGGTAGTTTCTCCAAACTTCTGGTCTTGATGCTAAATTTTTGGTTGGATACACTTCATGAACCATAATATCACAATTTTGTGCAGCGTTAGCAAAAGCTTCACAAGGTGATTTGTCGCCAGAAATTATAATGCTTTTATCTTTAGTTACAAACTTATAAGAAAAAGCACCTCCCAATGTCCCGTGATTTATACCAATTGCATAAACTGTAACAAATTCATCTTGATACACTTGACCACTATCTGTAATTTCTTTTACATCAACACTTGCACCGTTTGGATCAGCCTTCATAAAACCCTGAACTCTTTCATCAATGTCATGTTTATATGCTTTAAGAAGATTATCCGTCATCTCTTGTGTACCCACTGGTCCAATAACTGTCATTCTCTCTTTTCTGCCAACTACCCAAGGAGTTAGTAGAAAGTCGGGATACCCTAGTGTATGATCTGAATGAAGATGTGTTAAAAATCCTATCTTTAAGTTTTTTGGCATTAAAGCTTTTATTCCCTTTTTTGCCATAGTGTTTGCTTGCCTACATAGGTTTGAACCAAAATCTACAAGGTATGCATTTTCATCTACTACTACTGCTACACAAGGACCTGAACGTTCACGACTTGGATCAGGCGTTCCACTTCCTAGCATTACTACTTTTGTCACAAATAAAACCCCCCTTAAAATTATGTTTTAAAAAGTATTCAAATTTAACATAAAAAATTTTAAATTTAATTATGTTTTTAAAAATGTTAGTGACAACATCTATAGAAACATAATATAAAATTTCAAGTTTTAAGTCAATATAAATATAATATTTTTGTACAATTACCTAAATATCCACAAAAAACATAACTAATTTTACCATCATACTAAAAGACACTAGTATATAAAAAAAGAGAAGATTATACTATTTTAAATTAAAATTAAATTTTCCTAGATATAAAACTAACAAGTTATACAAATTAATAAATTTTAGGTAAAATTTCAATGGAAAAATATATGAAAAATATTTATATTTTTTAGTAATTGCTCCAAAATTACTGGAAAATTAAAGAAAAAAGGTGTGTTTTTGGCCTAATTATGGTATGGTTATATGGTATGACCAAAGTACAAAAAAGTAAAGTATAAAAATTTATTTTTGTGACCAATATAATAAATATGTTGATTCATGATAAAGAAGCAAAACAAAATTGTTTAATTCTATATATTCATGATAGGAAACCATGTATCTTTCTTTTTTGTTCACGATGATAAAAAGACTACTAGTCTTTATTTATAATTTTAGGAGGTAAATTAATGAAAGCTATAATGGTTATGTTTGATTCATTAAGTCGTAGGATGTTAAAACCATATTCTAATTTAGAGGTAGAGACCCCAAATTTTGAAAGACTCTCTAAAAGAGCTGCAACATTTGATAATTTTTTTGTAGGAAGCTTACCATGTATGCCAGTAAGACGTGAGCTTCATACTGGTAGGTATAATTTTTTGCATAGAACTTGGGGGCCTCTTGAACCATATGATGTTTCCATGCCAGAAATGCTGAAAAAAAGTGGAGTCTATACTCATCTTGTAACTGATCATATGCATTATTTTGATGATGGTGGAGCTACTTATCACAAAAGATATAATTCTTGGGAAGTTTTTAGGGGGCAAGCTGCAGATAGCTGGGTTTCTAAAATGCAAGACCCTGAAATTCCACCTCATGTAGATACAATGAGAAAACACACTCATAAAACTTGGTGGAAAGATTATTGGAAAAACCACAACAAGATAAAAGAGGAAAATTATTATCCTCAGATTGCAACTTTTGATGCGGGTATGCAGTTTCTTGAAAATAATGTTAATGAAGATAATTGGTTCATTCAAATTGAAACTTTTGACCCTCATGAACCGTTTGATGTGCCAGACGAATTTAAGTATTTATATGAAAAAGAAGGTGATTATAAAGGTCCATTTTTCAATCTGCCTTCATATGGGGTTGTTTTAGAAGAGAAGGATAAAGTAGACCATTGTGCAAACCTATATAAAGCTTTGATTACAATGTGTGATAGAAGTCTTGGGAGAATACTTGATTTTATGGACAAAAACGATATGTGGAAGGATACTATGTTAATTGTAAATTGCGACCATGGTCTTATGGTTGGAGAAAAAGACTGGTGGGCAAAATCTGTTATGCCTTGTTATAACGAAGTGTCTCAATTACCATTTTATTTATATGATCCAAGATCTAAAAAAAGTGGCAGAAGAAAATCACTTGCTCAAACTATTGATATACCAGCAACTTTAGTTGATTTCTTCGGATTAGAAATACCTGAACAAATGCAAGGAAAATCAATGCTTCCCATTGTAGAAAATGATACTCCTATAAGAGAATATGGTCTATTTGGATATCATTCATCCTTTATAAATATAGTGGATAATGATGGTCATATTTATATGAGGGCTTCACACAACCTTGGAAATACTCCATGTTTTGAATATACGTTAATGCCAACTGGAAGAAATAGCTTTTTTAGTGTTGAACGCTTAAGTAAAGGCGAACTTTCCCCAGCATTTAATTTTACTAAAGGCTTGCAACTAATGAAATATCCTGCTGAAAGCAAACTCGGGGCACCTATATTCTGTAATTCATTCCAATACGGTAATTTACTATGGGACTTAAATACTGATCCAGAGCAACTTTCACCTTTGGATAATCCAGAACTAGAGGCAAAACTAATTAATGCTTTAATTCAAGAAATGAAAAATAACGATGCTCCAGATGAACAATATAATAGAGTTGGATTAGATGCCAACCATTTATACTCAAAAAATGATGTTGAAAAAATGCGACAAGAACAAAAAACTGTTCATGAAAATCTATTGAAAGACTTTAATTGGGAGCAAGATGCAATTACTTTATTTATAGCACTAGCAGGAATTATGAAAGACCCTGAAATAGAGGATGCTCGTCAATATTTAAAGATGGCTTCAGTAGATAATTTTATAAAATATGATACAGTTATAGAACTAGTCAATAAAAAGTATGTTAAAAATAAAGAAGCTGGTAAATACTTTATTACTAAACTTATGCGAAACTTATAAGAACATTAATGGTGGAAAATAAAACTAAAAGCAGACAACTATTTGAGAGTATACTAGAGCAAATTAAAAATGGAGAATTACAACCAGGGGATAAATTAAAGTCTGAGCGTACATTGATGCAAGAATACGGCGTTAGCCGCTCATCCATTAGGGAGGCTATTGGTGCACTAAACAAAATGGGCATTATAGTAACAGAGCAACGGAATGGAAATTATGTAAATGATAAATCACCCGACATGCTAACTAAAGTACTAGAGATATACCTGATACTAGATAATCACTTGTCTATTGATTTTATGTTTCTAAGAAGAGAAATTGAGGAGAATGCCGCATATCTTGCAGCTCTTAACGCAACAGAGGAAGAAATTGAGCATATGAAAGAATTGCATAATAAAAGATGTGATTTAGAAAATATAACAAAAGAAGATTTATATGATTTAGATAGAGAGTTGCATCTAGCTATAGCTAAAGCATCTCATAACAGAGCATTTGAACTTTTTATAGAGGCTATATTTGGTGTTTTAAAAGCTCATCAATTCAAGGTTAGCAATAGAGCAAACGTAAAAGTTGTCACCAACCGATATCACGGAAAAATTATAGCTGCTATTGAAAATAAAGAAGCAACTTTGGCTAAAAGACATATGAGAAAACATATTGAACATTTAATAAGAGTGCTAGAGAAAATTGAGAAAAAGAAGAAACAAGAAAAATAGTATAGGGGTCTCTTTCCTCTATACTATTTCTATTTGGCATGATTTCATTGCTTCCAGTGCATTGTTGTGTTTTGCGATATTTACTATAATCTTAGCCTCTGGTAAAAATGTAAAAAAACAGTAGTACTAGCTGTGTTAAACTATGAAAAAAGTGAGATTGAATTACTCATTGGATATATTTTTTCAGCAGGAAGTTTTGCGTAGACTAAATCTTTGTCTATGGATTTTAATTCTCTAAGTTCAGCTACATATTCCGTAATATCATTAATTTGTACAATCCAATTGTTTACGTATTTATAACTAGCTTCGCCACGTATCCCTATTTGTAAAGAACGATACTCCATTTTATTCCCATATATATCACGTTCAGGATCCCACTGGCACACAATATTTGAATTTTTTAACTGCGTTTGCCATTCTTCTCGAGTTATACCCAGCTCTTTATAGTAATGTGAAGAAACAGCATTTCTCACCAATTCATCAAATGCACTTCTCTTTATATCAATTGCTAAAACTCTATTTTGACCAGCATCTTTAATCGCCCATCCACACCTATACATCATCCACAAGAATGATGGTTTTATCCAAGTCATTCGTGTTAGCTTAAAATTCCCTCCAAATTTGCCAAGGCGTAACGCCTCATTTGCAATTTTGTGAGAATATGCTTGATACACTCTAATTGTTGTTTCATCATACACCGCTCTAATTTGTTTATACTCCATAAAATCTCCTCCAAATATAGAATAAATTTATACTTATAATTTTATGTATTAAATCCCAATGCCAATACATTTATCCGTTATTTTATAATATATAATAAATTTGTACAACGATAAATGTGAACTGTAAAGTATAAAGTTGGTTGCTACAATATTTTGTTATAACTGCATTTGATTTTTATTTAATTGACTTTATATCCAAACATAGTATTGCAGTTATTACAATGTTATACAAGTTGTGATGTTCAATACATAAAAAATATTCTAAGAGAATGTAACATTTTAAACATTATTGACTAATTAGCTTAATTATTTTATACTACATAATAATTTTAACATACACTTCTAGGGAAACACCATCAACAGCTTTTACAATTTGTTTTTTGCTAAACAATCCTTTAGTTACATCAAAATGAGTTTTGATATTTTCTACTT
>LJDB01000071.1 GCA_001983455.1 Candidatus Epulonipiscium fishelsonii | reverse complement strand
AGCTCTCTTCATAGCATCAGTCATAATCACAGGAGTTATTAGATGTTCATTCACTGGTGCTGATGTTGGCTGAATTATAAAAACATCCGCACCTCGCACTATTTTTCATATTTTAACAGATATCTCGCCATATCACTAAATTATAACTTCTGACTTGCCTAATTGCACTTCTAGTTCATTTTTGCTATATCATTTGCTAACTTTGGATGTGCATTACCTGTAAAAATTTTAATATCTGTATAATTTCTAATCATTATTAAAATCCTCCTTAGAATATTTTGGGCCTTATTAAGTTACACTTTAATAAAACAGATTTTAACTCCAGGTTTTTATCTTTTTTTCTATTTGCAATTTTCTATATTCTTTTATGTTTCTGCCTTGCTAGCTAAGCTATCTCTTGTGGAACCTCTTTTAATTGTGGAACCTGCTGCACTATATATATTTATTCATTTACAACAACAGGAAAGACTAAATTAGTATTACATCCAATAAATACATTGTCACAAATAGCTCCCCGATATTTTTTCTTGCCATCATAATACTACTACCGAGCACCACATCAAATTTACATTTTTTCCAACATCTGCATCTATCCAATATAAGTTAAGAGACACACTTGAACCATCATCGATTGTTGAATTTTTAATTTCTACAAAATCACCTATTTTAACATTTTTTCCTATATAACGCTGTGGCCTAACATATGCAAAAGGACCAACTTTAGTGCACCACTACCAATTACTTTTTAAAATTACACACTTTTCAAAATATTAACATTATCCTTTATATTAATTATCAATTTTAGTGTTGTATCCTATACAACAAAATTTGAACCTATTTGTAAATTATTTAATTATGCAATTCGGTTCAATAATTGTAAATCTTGACCAATTACCACATCTGGCTCAATACGTGATTATAGGATCAATTTTAAAGATACTCCGTTTCATGTGCTTTTTGTTAATTCTGTCTTTCATAATATTTGTTGCCATAGCCAGTTGTTCTCTTGAATTTACCCCTAAAATGTCATCCACTCATTAACTGCTGGTGGCTCCAATTGAATTTCCATCTTTAAATAAAATCTCTCATGTATCTGTTAGATATTATTCTTTTTGTACATTATTTTGTTAGTTAATTTAGAGAGCATATTTCAAAACGAATTAGATTTAAATATATATTCCACTATTTATTTCACAAATTTGTTTTTCTTTTATATTTGCATCTTTTTCTTCTACTATACGCAAAAAGTTTTCTCATCTGAATCTTATAATTCTGTGCCATATCCAAATGGATTCTACAATTTTGCGAAGAACACTTACATCATTTGATTATGTGTTAAATGAAAAGATTTGTTTGTCAATACACTTTCATATGATATAAGACGCGTATCTCCACATAGGAATATTATCTCCTCATCATCACTTAAAAAATCTATAGCTTGCATCACAGCATGCCCTTCCAAGCTCTGTTCACTTTGCAATCTATATTCCACCTTCTCCAATAGTTTTTTATTTATCTTCTGCCATATGTCCAACAATTAAACATATTATTTTTCATCCAGACTTTTGTACAACGTCAATTGGATATTCAACTAAATGTGTTCCCAAAATTTGATGTAATAAATTTTTGGCATATTTGACACCATTAGTGTGCCTAGCCCTGGCTAAAATAATAGCTGATATATTCATTTTTTTCACACCCTCTTCAAAATTTATTTATGAATAGTATATTTATTTTATATTAAATTATTTTCTAATTTATTAAATAATTATTGCCTCCCCCTTTCTAATTGGATATAATTGAGAATAGTTATTTTCTGGTTTTATGATTTTATTACCACACAAAAACTAGTATTTGAGCCATCTCCTCTAATTGATTACTTAAATTTGAATATTTATAATTGGAATTGAATTGATGGGAACTCCCACTATTTAAGTAAATATGGTATTTATGTGTTTAAATTTAAATTACTTCTATTCCATTAGCTATTTCCATTTTGATTACTTCTATTCCATGATATATTAGTATATTGATATTTTATTTGATATTTCTTTCAGATATAAAAAACTGAGAACACTCATGATTAAAGTCAAGAATTCTCTCAGTCAAATAATAAGAGTAGTAAATAGCGTGCCTCTTTATAAATTGTTATTACTATTTTTAAAACTAAAGAATAAGAAAAAGAGATGAAATCCATCTCTTTATGTATACTTCTTCAAAAGCAGCTCTACTTCGTCATCTTAAACTATCTTCAAAGTCATCTTCTCTGATAAAAGCACCATTTCATATTTTTCAAGAACAGTTTTTTGAATTCTGTCTTGTAGTTGAATTAAAATTGGATGAGCAATATCTCTAAACTCCATCTAATGTTTTTCGGCTTGGCATTGCTATAAATATCTGCCTTTATCCCCCTCAATCTTTAATATCATGTACAACAAATTCATTTTATAATGTAACTGATAAACCACGGCTTTCATTTCCTTCTTTATATTATTTTCTTACTCTAATATCTGTGATTTCCATTTTAGCTGTCACCTCCTTTTCTATTAAGTCTTTTTGATTTTATAATTTACTAAATAATTTCTAGTAATCCCTTATTTAAATTATAAAACATTTTATGCTTAATCACAATATTTTTTATCAAAATTAATAAAAAAAAATAATATTTAAGCTCGAAATTATTGTATCATCATATAATTTCGAGCTTATCTTTCATTTTTATATTGTAGTTTTTTTCCTTATTACTTTTTGATCATTTCTTTCCAATAATAGTATTTTTCCTTCTGTAACGCACTTCTTTATCTAAAAAATAGCATTCTACAATAGCGCACCACGTTCAATCAAACATTTCCATTATAATGGAATTTTTTTCAATATGGCCTTCTTCAATTATAACTTTTCTAAATATAATGGAATTTTCTACAGTACCACTTATAATGTCTCCACCCCATAAAAAATACTGTTTTTAACATTACATCCAACTGTATATAACAGGAGCATCATCTCTTTTGCTTTTATATACAAATCCTTTATTATTTTTTAATGTATTTCTGATATATCTTTATCCAGAAAGTCCATAAATTTGATAAAATGAAAATTCATATCTAAAACAGTTTTCCAGTAAATTAAAGAAATATAACTATATTTTTAGCTTATGTCTATATCGAATATAATAAAGTCTTGTACAAAAGCGTCACTTCCTTCTTTAGAAATTTCTTCTAAAATTAATTAAAAGTTCTCTGCCCAAATTAAATATACTACTAATGAGATTATCACTTTCAGGTTGAAGAGGTTTTTTTTCAAAAAATCTATCATTATTGTATCTGCATCAAGCGTCAAATCCATATAATTTTACAGGCTGATCACTTCAAGTTTTTTACACAAAATAGTAAGAACAGATCCTTTTTGCTTGATAATCTATTATTTTGTTAAAATTCATTCTTGCTATTTGTTCACCAGAACAAATTACAACGTAATCTTCATGACTTTTTTTCAAAAATTCTCTATATTTTGATAAATTGCGTCTGCTGTACCTTTAAGAGAAAGTATCCCCGCATTAAGCATATGGAGTAAATAAATATATACCTGATTTCTTTCTTCCCAAAAATCCAACCACTTAGAAGATGATATGATCTGATAAAGAACGAATGTTGAGTGGAGAGAAATTACTGCTACTTTTTATACCTGATAAGCGAAAGTCAGTCAAAGCAAAAAGTCTATTGCTCTGTACGCCCCCTATAGGTATAGCCACATTGTTTTTCTGAGATTTGTTAATGCCTCCATTGGTATTTATCTTCCGCAAGCTAAAATAACACCTACCGCTCTCACTTTTATACCTCCCCTTAAAGATTTTCCACTTTTTCTAATCTGATCAGGATATTGTTCAAAAAACGTGTTTCTCCCGCAATCACAATTTTTACCAATTATAACATTATCTGGTATTATAGTTGATGAACCAATAACTGTTATATACCTGTATTATACACGAGGTTTAGTTTCACTAAAATTGTGTCATCACCGACCTATTTTATTACATGTGAACAAATATGTATCTTCAAAGATATAATTACTTTATTAAGAATACTTCCCTCTCTAATAATACAATTTTCCATTATAATACTATCACGTATTACAACTCCTTTTTCTACTTTAACATTTGGACTTAATAGAGTTATATACTGTTCCTTCTATTTCACATCCTTTAGAAATACCATTGATTGTGAAACATTCTCTATTAGTGCAATATATTGAGGAGTATAATTATCTGAATTAGTATAATGGAGTTATTGAATCGTATTTATTGAATTCAGAGGTAAGATTGAAGCTAAGTCCATATTTGCTTCCCAAAATGCTTGGATTGTACCAATGTCTCTCCTATCCTTTGAAAGAGAATAAGCAAACACATCCTCGTGCTTATCTAAGAAATAAGGAATTATGTTTTTCCCAAAGACTATTAGAATGAATTGAGAATTGTCATATTAAAGCTGTTCTCACAATTTCGCCCAATCAAATATAAATTCCCATTGAAGCTATAAATAGCTTTATGGATTTTTTGGTTTTTTCAAATTCAACTACTCTTCCTGAGGAAAATCTGTTCATTATTCCAAATTTTTTTGCTTCACTTCCATGAACTTCTATAACAGCAATTGTTAAAGCTCTGCTCCTTTTTGTTTGTGATATGTTAACATTTCATTGTAATCCATTTTATATACATGATCACCTGAAAGAATTAGAACATGCTCTGGGTTATGACTATCAATATATCTAAGATTTCTATAAAGCATTTGCTGTTCCTGTGAATCATTCTCCTTGATTTCCTGTATAACATATGGAGATAACACGAAAACACCGCCTCTTGTTAAATATAAATCCCAAGGAATCTATCCCAATGTGTTTTGTTAAAAGTAATGGCTCATACACTGTTAAAAAACACCTACTGTAAATGCCGGAATTTACACAAAAACTCAATGGGAAATCAATAATTCTATATTTTCCTCCAAACATTACTGCCGGCTTGGGGCAATTTTCTGTTAAGACTCCCAATCGACTTCCTTGACCTCCTGCTAATAGCATTGCGATCTCATTTCATTTTTACGAATAACTTAAAATTTCCCCTTTCTTATATAAATATATATTGACTATAATAAATTAGATTAACCTGTCTATATTCACAACAATCTATATAGTTAATTTAACTTTTTAGCAAGAAGCTATATCTCCTGTTGGAGTTGACATTTTCACTAAATTCCTATAAAAATACATAGTGTATCGTAATGTTAAAAATTTATTTACTCTATACCTTGCCTTCCTTATTTACCATATATTTAAAATATTATACCTAAAATTTTTTTTTTTTTTATTTTTACATGACATTATAAGGAAATTTTGTTCTGTATACAACTCAATACACAATTTTTATAACTTTTTATTTTTAATATATGTTTAAAATAATTTAATGGCTATGCTTTATATATAAATATAATTAGAATAGAGGAAAGCTTATGGAAAAAGAATTTTTGACAGCTAAAGAAGTAAGATTTTTTTGGTATGTTACAAACTCGACATAATATAAATGGAGATTAAACAACAAAATAGAGTATACAATTAAGTGTCAAAAAATTTTTATACCCTCTAATTGGCATTGAAAAAAAATGATCAGAAAAACTAGTACAGAAGTAAAAAGAAAAAATTTAATTTATTGTCGAGTGTCTGATATAAATCAGCAACAAAATTTAGATAAGCAAAAACAATTAAACTGATTTTTGTAATTCTAATGGAATTTAATTCCAGACATAGTTTTCAGAGATTGCAAGTGGAATGGACGAAAATAGAGAACAATTTATAACAAACTATTAACTTTGGATGAGAGGTAAAGTTGTGAAGCAATTTATTACTCTTATAAAGACAAATTAACTAAATGGGTTCGCTTATTTTTTGAACATATGTAAACAATTCAACACACAAATCAAATTGTTAAATAACAATCTTGACCAAGAGCATTTAGAAAATGAATTAACAGAAGAAATTTAATTAGTTATCCATAATTTTGGTACAAACACATATATAGTAGTGATAGAAAAAACCAATTACAACAAATAGAGGTCCTATTGCAATAAATTTAGCAAAAACTATATTTCTTATAAACAAAACTAAATTACTAATTGTACTAGCGGTAATTGTATAAATAATATAGTGATTTCACAGAAATAAAAGGAATAATTTTATGTTAGATACATTTAAAAAAATACATTATTGGTATATTGGCAGAATTAGTATGCGGGCTTGCAGAAATCATGTATATACACGTGGATATTGTAAGTGGTTCTGATATGAATTTTCTTCTACAAACAGATCATCTTGAGAATTTAGGTATTTAGAAATTTTTCAAGGTTTTTCCAAGCAATATAACATCAGACATCGATATATAGTTGTTTATACAGCAGCAATCCAAGAAGATAATACAAAGCTTATAGCAGCAAAGTTTAAAGTAAAAAATGTGATAGTCCGTTCAGAATTTAGGTATTGGTTTATGAACATATGAGTTTCCGATTTGTGTATCTGGTACACACGGAAAAACAACAACAACATCTATGCTAAGCGAAATATTAATAAATGCAAAAAAAAAAATCCAACAATTACAGTTGGGTATTTTAAATTCAATTAATGGCAACATTTATATTGGAGGATCTAAATATTTTTTGACCGAAGCTTGTGAATATATTGTAATAGCTATTTAGATTTTTATCCAAGTTGGAATTATTCTAAATGTCGAAGAAGAGATCACATGGACTTTTTTAAGGATTTAAATGATATTTATAATTCATTTAATCAATTTGTAAAGTTATTTCCTCCAGACGGATATCTAGTTATTCTTAATGATTATAAATAAACAACTTTTTCTATAAAAGATGTTAAAACTAAATATTGAAACAGTTGGTCTTAGTGAAGAGGCAAATTGGTATATGCGGGATAAATTAGATAGTGAAACTGCTGGTGCAGCTATTTTAATTTTTCATAATAGTGCGTTAAAAGGAATATAATTTCTTTAAAAGCACCAGGAAAACATAATGTATTAAATGCATTAAGTGCTTGTGCGACAGCCACCTTTTTATATTGATTTTGACATAGTGGCTAATTCCCTAGGTGAATTTACTGGTGCAAACCAACGATTTGAAATTAAAGGAAACATTCATGGAGTTACTTTATAATTAATGATTATGCACATCCCAACTGAAATTTCTGCACAAATTTATATGTTGAAAATAATTATAATCACAAAGATTTATGTGATTTTTCAGCCACACACTTATAGTCGGACTAAAGCATTTTTAAACGAATTTGCTACATCTTTAAAAGCAGTGCAAAATGTGATTATTACCGATATTTATGCTGCACGTGAAAAAAATCCAGGTGATATTCATTATCAAAAGATATTATATCAATTATGAAAAAATGGTGCAAAAATTATTATTATAGACGATTTTGATGAGAATGCTAATATTATATTCTTTCAAATTTCTTCTGGAAAGATAAGGTTATCACTATGGGCTGGAAATGTATTTCAAATCGCTGATATATTGTTGAGGAAAAATAAGTCCTTCAATATGTGAATTTATATTATAAACTGTTTATAGTCTCTTAAAAAAAGAGATTAGGCAAAGCTTGTTGTTAAAGGGGAGAATCAAATAATAAAGTTTAAAGCAAGTAATACCTTTTACTATACCAAGTTGGTTTGTTACAAAAATTATTCAAAAATGTAATGGAACATATATAAAAGTATATCTAGTCCTTCTTGAAAAGTATAATCGAAATGAATATATTTTATGTAAAAAACTATTTGATATGTCGGACATGCTTATGAATCTGAAGTTATTGACAAATTAGTATTGGTGTGAAAAAAAAAGGTCATTGTTTATGAAATTAAGTGACAAGTCATTTGTCGTTGGTTTAAATTTTGAAGATCCTCTTCAACAATCTCTCCTAGAAATTTTGGATACACAAAAAGAAG
This sequence comes from Candidatus Epulonipiscium fishelsonii, assembly GCA_001983455.1. Taxonomy (GTDB): domain Bacteria; phylum Bacillota; class Clostridia; order Lachnospirales; family Cellulosilyticaceae; genus Epulopiscium_A. The sequence goes on along the minus strand of LJDB01000071.1, from coordinate 259 downwards.
CAGATAAACTTTTAACTATACTCAAACAATTTATAGAAAATTCTAAAGATACAAAAAGCTAATTCAATTATGCAGACTCAGAAAAAATTGTCTTGGACGAACTGTCTTGGAAAGAAAGAATCGAATTATGCGAAGATAGGGGGGATTTTGGAACAATATTTATTGTGGAGTAAAGATATAATGAACATTGTTTATATTTGGTTTATATGATAATACTAAGTTACCTATAGAAGTAATTGAATATTTATTGGAACATTGT
>LJDB01000070.1 GCA_001983455.1 Candidatus Epulonipiscium fishelsonii | reverse complement strand
TCCTTTATTACTACAATAAATTAATTTTTAGGACATTTATACGTTATATAGAGATATATAATGGAAATATCTAATAATTTTTTAATGTATGATAGAACAAACATATGCATAAATTGAATTAAAGGGAGTGATTAAGATGTATCCAAATTTAAGTAAAATAATTACAACTGTATTCCGGCCATTAATAGCTATTTTATTAGGAATACTTACAATCTTACAAATAATATACAGTAGTAATAACACAATTGCTACTTCTAAAACATCGGCCATTCAAAATTCAACTATTGCCGTTGGAAAGTTGGATAGTTGGCTTTCTGAAAAATTTTCATTAGCAGATACACTAGCTAAAGAAATTGAAATACGTCAATCTTATAAGGATATTGGCGGTCTTCAAAACTATTTAGTTGAACAAGCTAAAGGGAGAACAGAAATTTTAACCATTGGATTTGCAACACAAGATAACAAGTTTGCAAACTCTATAAGTTGGACCCCCGATCCAGGATATGAACCTACAATAAGGGAGTGGTATATAGGTGCTTTAGAAACTGATGAGTTATATCTTACTTCACCTTATGTCGATGCTGCTAGTGGAAAGATGGTAGTCTCAATCTCTAAGAAAGTTGTTGATGGTAACAATACTATTGGAGTTTTACTTATTGATATCACAATTGATGTTTTGACTAATATTATTAAAGAGGCAAATGAAAACAGCGAAACATATTTATTTGTTATTGATGAAGAAGGTAATATTGCAATTCATCCTAATGAAAAATATAATCCTAATGAAAATGGTGCAACACATTTAAATTCTGTTTCAGGAGATTATAGTGAAATTTTAAATAGTCAAGAAAATGAAGTTAACAATGCTACTACAGTGAATGGTGACTCTGTTTATAGTACATATACATCTATTCCACATACAAGTTGGATAATTATATCTAATTATTCAAAAGATTCTATGTATCAGAATATATTTGTTCAAATAATACTATCAATAATTGTAGTATTAGGTGCGATGATTATTAGTGGGATTATTATTAAATTGTTTAATAATAGATATATTCTTCCTTTAGAGCAGTTGGTAGGAACTTTAAATGAGATTAAAAACGGTAATTTGAATATTAGCACTAGTGAAATAAAAAAGAACAGTTTTGAAGTAAACAGTCTGGTTGAAGCTACAGAAGATTTATCCCAAAATATTAAAATGTATATTATGGAGATTTCAAAAATTCTAAAAAGTTTTGCTCAAGGAGATTTTACAGCAACTCCAACTCAAAATTACCAAGGAGATTTCACTGCTATAAAAAGTTCTTTAATTAACATAGCCAATACTTTGAGTGACATTACTAAAGAAATTACGTCCTCAGCTAAGCAGGTTAATATTCAAGCAACATCTATTTCTGAATCAGCCGTAGACCTTGCCAACATTACACAAGATCAAGCTGAATTATTAGAAACATTTAAAACAAACACTCTTAATATTACAGATAAAATTAAAAGTGATATTACAGACATTGATAAAAGCTATCAAATTATTCAAACTATGGAACAAACAGCAAAAGATAGCAACAAATTATCTAGTGAATTAGTTGAGTCTATGCAACTTATCTCACAATCTACTCAAGAAATTGCCACAGTTATTAACTATATAGAAGAAATCGCTGGCCAAACTAATTTATTAGCTTTAAATGCAGCTATTGAAGCAGCAAGAGCAGGTGACGCAGGTAAAGGATTTTCCATTGTAGCCTCTGAAGTTCGTGAATTGTCTGCTAAAACATCAGAAATTGTTAGCCAAATTCATGCTATAATAAAAAACAACTTAAATAGTGTATCTAACGGAGAAGAAATTGTTAAGTCAACAGCACAAGCTATTGATCAAATATTGCAAGCTAGTCAATCAACGTCTGAGGTTTCAAATATAATCAAAGATAATGCTATAAATCAGCAAAAATCTCTTGAAGAAATAGTAAGCGGAACAGCTAAGTTAACAAATGAACTTTCCAAAAATACCGCTATTTCCGAAGAAAACGTAGCTACAAGCCAAGAATTAGCTTCACAAGCAACACACCTAGAAAATTTAATGGATAAATTTAAAATAACAGAATAAGCTAATCACGAATAAATAGTTCACCTTGTGGACTATTTTTTTTCTGGAATTTTGATAAAAAATGACTGTAAATTTCTTATTTCTTGGGCATAACACATATCTTTGATTTACAATTATATTAATATATTTTGTCTTAGATTTTGTAACAACTTATCAATTTATACATATTTTATAAGTATAGCAGGTGTTAATGGAGGTATGTGCTTTGAATCAATTTTCTGTTGGCATTGTTGGGGGAGATTTACGTTTTGTTCGATTATGTGAAATTTTATGTGCAAATGGTATTAAAACATGTGTATATGCGTTAAATCATCCTGACATTCCAGAAACCGCTAATATTATAACTTCCCTAGAAGAAATTAATCAATGTAGTTATGTAATTGGGCCAATTCCATTTAGTCGTGATGGAAAAAATCTTTTTACACCACTTAGCAATGTAAGTGTATCTATCGAAATGTTTATGCAAAATGTGACAAATCCATTTTTATGTCTATCCGTATTAAACAACCAATTGATAGAAGCTTTGAATAAAAGAAATCTTAAGTTTGTTGATCTTATGGAAATGGACGAGATAGCAATCCTTAATGCTATTCCTACTGCTGAAGGTGCCATTCAATATGCAATGCAAAATAGTGAAATTACTTTAAACGAAAGCAATTGTATTGTTTTAGGATTTGGTCGATGTGGTAAAATTCTCGCTAATAAGCTAAAAGGCATCGGGGCAAATGTATATGTTGAAGCTCGCTCCACAGCGGATCTTGCTTTTATTTCAACATACGATTATATTCCTGTTCCACTGCCTAAACTTAAAAATGTGCTAAACAAATTTGATTTTATATTTAATACTATTCCTATTCAAATATTAACTAATGAATTTATAGATGTTTGCAAAAATGATGCTATATATATTGAGCTTGCATCTAATCCAGGTGGAATTGTTGATGTTGAGTATACTAAAAATAAAGGGATACAATACATTCCAGCACCAGGGCTACCTGGAAAAATTGCTCCAAAGACTGCTGCAAAAATATTATACCATGGACTTGAAATTATAATTAAGGAGGGGATGTAGAATGAAGGAATTACATGGATTAAAACTTGGTGTTGCTTTATGTGGTTCTTTTTGTACATTTAGTAAAGCAATTATTATGATTGAAAATTTAGTAAATATGGGAGTGGAAGTTTATCCTATAATGTCATTTAATGCTTATGAAATTACTACTAGATTTGGGAAGCGTGAAGATTTTATTAAACAAGTCGAAGATTTGAGTGGTAAGGAAATTATTCATACTATTGTTGGAGCGGAGCCTATTGGCCCAAAACACATTGTTGATGCAATGCTAGTTGCTCCTTGCACAGGAAATACTCTTACAAAAATTGCAAACTCTATTACAGATACACCAGTAACTCTTGCTACAAAATCTGTGCTTAGAAATAATACACCAGTAATTATTGCAATATCCACGAATGATGGCCTTGGAATGAATTTGAAAAATATCGGGCAACTTATATACAACCAAAATATTTTCTTTGTACCGTTTGGCCAAGATAACCCAATCAATAAACCTTGCTCATTAATTTCAAATCTTGATTTAGTACCTGAGACCATAAAATACGCATTGGAATATAAACAAGTTCAACCCATTCTCTTATAATTTTTTTATAAAAGTAAGCAGAGATCTAATTCCTGCTTACTTTATTATCCAAATATGAGTAAACAAAGCTTTTCCAACATACTATATACTTAAGATAATGTTTAAGGAGGATTTTATTCATGCAAAAATTGTTTCCACTAATTTTAATTTTACTTGCTTCTGGATGTAGTCCTAAAGTCAGTGATGATGTCAAATCACAAACTAAAGAGATTCCAGTAGATATTCATTTCATTGATGTTGGACAAGGAGATTCTATTTTTATCAATTATGGGGATTTTGACATGCTTATTGATGCAGGTGATAACAGTTCAGGTGATACGGTTGTTAATTATTTAAAAGAGCAAGGTGTAAAAGCTCTGGATTACTTTGTTTTAACACATATGGATGCAGATCATATTGGAGGAGCTGACGAAGTTTTAGAAGAATTCAAAGTAGAAAATATTATAGACTCTGGAGATACAGATAAAACTACTAAGACTTATGAAAATTATAAGTTGATGCGTAATGCTGAAAATGCTGCATACAAAGAAGACACTAGTATGAATATTCATATTGATGAACATTTAAACTTCAAAATTATTGAAACAGGAGATAGCTACAAAGATGAAAATGACAATAGTGTTGTTATAGAGATGGTATATATGGACACTAAAGTTTTATTTACTGGAGATATGGAAAGTGCAGCAGAAAAAGCTTTTATGGAGTTTGCCGAAGAAGTTGACATTTTAAAATCTGCTCATCATGGTTCCAAAACTTCTTCCACAGAAGAATTCCTAGATAAGGTTGATGCTGAATATGTCGTAATAAGTGCAGGGAAAGACAATAAATATGGGCATCCTCACACTCAAACACTTGAACGATATAATGAACGTGATATGGAAATATATCGCACCGATTTAGATGGAACAATATTATGCACTATTTGGCCAGATAACGATATAACTTGGATAACGGAAATAAATTAGCATTATATTTTATCAAAAATGTCTTTTCTTTAGGGAAAGGACATTTTTTTCGACTTCTTATTTTTTTATTATTTTTGTCGAATTATTTGTAAATAAAATAAGCTCAATTGAATATATTGTAGGGAGGGAGGGATATTATGCAGGAAATATCATGGCAACAACTAAAAAATTCTTATCAACCTTCAGATTTTTCTTTTGAGAGTACAGGAAATATTGACAGAATTGGGAAAATTTTAGGGCAAGATGAATCAATTGAAGCTTTAAATTTTGCACTAAATTTAAAATATAAAGGTTATAATATTTATATAGAAACTGAATCCGACAATCTTTTTGATGAATTAGCAAAGTACATAAGCGATATAGCTAAAACTAAATCTATCCCAAATGATATTTGTTATATTTATAATTTTGAAAATCCCATTCAACCAAGAGCTCTTTTAATGGAATGTGGAGATGGTGAAATTTTTCAATCAGACATGAAAGAAATAATTAGTGCTTTAAAAGAAGATTTAAAATCATCTGTGCAAGGGTCTACTGTACAAGTGATAAAAAATAAATTACTTACAAACTTAGAGTATGAGAAAGATGAAATGTTGAATGAATTGGAAAAAATGGCTACAGAAAGTGGGTTTGTAGTAAAAGCAGATGAAGAAGGAATAGGATTTATACCAATATATGAAGGAGTCCCTATTATGCAATCAACCTATGAAGCTCTTAGCATAGAAGAAAAAAAACAAATGAAAGATGATTCAACAGCTTTATATGAGTTAGCAGAAACATTGTTATTGGAGATAAAAAATATGGAACAAGAAATAGAGTTATATATAAAAAATGAAAAAGTGAATTTAGTTATAAGCCAGGCAGACAAATTGATAAAAGCTTTAAGAATTAAATATAGGCATTACGAAGAATTAACTAGTTATTTTGATGGTATCTTAAAAGATATAATAGAAAACATTGAAATATTTATAGAAGAACCAGTTGAAAATAATTTGCTAATAAATCTTTCTTTAGGAAGTAGTAAAAATATTGATGATGTTGTACAGAAATATGAAGTAAATTTACTTGTAAATAATATTGAGCTTGACGGAGCACCTGTAATATATGACAGAGAAGTAAGTTATGTATCTTTAGTCGGTCAAATAAAATTAAATTCAGAAATCAGCAATGCTGAGACAGAGATATTAAATATAAAAAGTGGATTGTTACACAAAGCAAGAGGTGGTTATCTTTTAATAAAAGCAGATGACCTTATAGAATCGCTTGGAGGATGGTTGGCATTAAAAACTGCACTAAGAAATGAAAATGTTACTATTAAAAATATAAACGGTACAAACGTTGTAGAAACCAAAGTTATAGAACCTCAACCAATAGACCTACCAATTAAAGTAATTATTGTTGGAAGTAGTAATTTAAAATATTTATTGCAGTCGTATGATAAAGATTTTTCCAACTTGTTCAAATCAACTATAGAGTTTAATTCTTATTTAGATTATAATAAAAATTCCATAGAGGAAATAGCTTATAAAGTTCAAGAGCAATGTAAAAATGAAGATTTGTTACCAGTTAGTTGTAATGCTTTGTTAGTTGCTTTAAGATATACCCAAAAATTGTTAGGACGAAACGACAAGTTAAGTACAAATATTACGGCATTGCAAGAGATAATAAGAGAAGCAAATTCTCTAGCAACCATTTGCATAACAGAACAAAATATTAAAGACGTAATATATTTTAGAGATATGGAGCTTAATAATTTAAAGAAAGAAATAAATAAAAGTCATAAAGAAAATAGGAGTATGATTTCTGTTCAAAACTGTAGAGTTGGCCAAATAAATGGGTTAGCTGTATATAGCATAGGTCAAAGAAATATTGGTCAGCCAATGAGAATAACTGCATCCACTTATAAAGGTAAGAAAGGTATCATTAATGTGGAAAAAGTTTCAAATTTAAGCGGAAGCAGCCATAATAAAGGTGTTGAAATTATTGAAGGATTTCTTGGTGGACATTTTGCACAAAACATTGAACCTAATTTAACTTGTAAAGTATGCATGGAACAAAGTTATTCTGGAGTGGATGGAGATAGTGCATCAAGTACGGAATTATTTGCTATAATGTCAAGCTTGGCACAAATACCTATAAAACAAAGTTTGGCAGTTACTGGTTCTATCAATCAACATGGAGATATTCAGCCAATTGGTGGAGTAACAGAAAAAATTGAAGGATTTTATCAAGCTTGTAAACAGTTTCCAAATAAAGAGCAAGGGGTAATCATTCCTTATCAAAATCAAATTGACTTAGTTTTGAGTGAAGAAATAATAGAGGCTGTGAAAAACGGAATGTTTCATATATATCCGATTAAAACTTTTAAAGAAGGAATTGAACTTTTAACAGGAGAGCCTTACCATTTAATTGAAAATAAAATCATTGAAAAATTAAGAAAGCTTCAAAATTCTTAAAGTATAGTTGAAGCTTTTTTTCATATCTCATAATATTGATAATACCCAACAGATTTCTATCGTTATTATGAGATAACTATGTTAAATGCCTTGAATAATTATTAAATAATGTTAACATAAGATGAAACTAAAAATAGGAGGCTTTTAAATATGAAATTTAAAGATTTTAAATATGAAAGACCAGATTTTGAACAATTTAAGAAGGAATCTAATGCGTTAATTCAGGAAATGCAAAACGCTGAGACAGCAAATGACCAAATTACTATTATTAAAAAGATACACAAATATGAATCAAAGATTTCTACGTTACAACAAATTGCTAGTGTACGTCATACGATTGATACCAAAGATGAATTTTACTCTAAAGAGAATGAATATTGGGACGAATATTCTCCATTGTATGACGAAATTAAGCTTGTATTTGCAAAAGCCCTAGTAAATTCCAAATTTAGACTAGAACTAGAAGCGGAATTTGGTAGCCTGTACTTTAAACTTACAGAAAATAGTTTGAAAGTTTTTTCTCCAGAAGTTATAAAAGAATGTCAAGAAGAAAATAAACTTTCAAGCGAATACGATAAACTAATTGCGTCTGCTCAAATAGAGTATAAAGGTAAAACGTATAATCTTGCAGGTCTTGGACCTTTTAGAATTTCAAAAGATAGACAAGAAAGAAAAGAAACAACCGATTTATATATAAACTTTTTTAAAGAAAACAAGGAAAAGTTTGAAGACATATATGACAAGCTAGTAAAAATTCGTCATGAAAAAGCGAAAAAACTAGGGTTCAATAACTATGTTGAGTTTGGATATGTGAATATGAACCGAATGGATTATAACAAAGAAATGGTGGCTAATTTTAGAAAGCAAGTTAAGGAGCTCATTGTCCCAGTTGCAAGTAAATTGTACGAAGACCAAAAACAACGCTTGGGATTGGAAATATTAACTTATTATGATGAAGACTTCGAGTTTACGTCTGGTAATGCAAAGCCACATGGAGATGCAGATTTTATATTGGATAATGGCAAAAAAATGTATGATGAATTATCAGCAGAAACAAAAGAATTTTTTGATTTTATGACAGATAATGAATTACTAGATTTGGAAACAAAACCAGGGAAACAAGGCGGAGGATATTGCACATATTTTGCTGATTATAAGTCGCCATTTATATTTTCAAACTTTAATGGCACATCTGAAGATGTTGACGTGTTGACACATGAAGCAGGCCATGGTTTCCAACTTTATTCTTCAAGACATATTGAAGTACCAAGAATGATTTTTGCAACATGTGAAAGTTGCGAAATCCATTCGATGAGTATGGAATTTATAACGTGGCCATGGATGGAACTATTTTTTGAAGAAGAAACCAACAAATATAAATATACACACCTGGCTTCTGCAATGAAATTTATCCCTTATGGAGTTACAGTTGACGAATTTCAACATTTTATATATGAAAACCCACAGGCGACAAAAGAAGAAAGAAATAAATATTGGAGAAAGCTTGAAAAAGAATATTTACCACACAAAAACTATATGGATTGTGAGTTGTTAGAAGAAGGATGCTGGTGGTTTAGACAGGGTCATATATTTGCAATGCCATTTTATTATATTGACTATACTTTGGCTCAAATTTGTGCGTTGCAATTTTGGAAAAAGATGAATGACAATAGAGAAGTTGGATGGCAAGAGTATTTAGCTATTTGTAAAGTTGGAGGAACTAAATCATTTTTACAACTAGTGGAGTTAGCTAATTTAATTTCTCCATTTGAAGATGGCTGTATAGCAAGTGTTATAAATGAGATAAAGGAATATTTAGATAATATTGATGACAAAAAACTTTAATATTCAAAACTAGAGGGAGTACAGTGTGCTCTCTCATTTGTATGTACCAAAGAGTTCTCCAAAAAATGTACTATAATTTTTATATACATAACACAATTACACTTGAGCATATATATTATTTATTGTATAATAATATGGTAAACAATATTTTAAACGGAGGGTGAGATATGTTTGGAAGAAAAGGAAGTATAAAATTAAGATTAGTAATTTTGATGATCTTACTTTTATTAGGAATGTCAAGTAGATTTATTGCTAAAATAAATCAAATAGCAACTAGCTTGGAAGAAGAACAAATTATTTTAACACAAGAAGTATCAAATGGAATAGAAGATAGTATGATTTCTGAAGTAGAAAATTTGTTACTAAACATTGTAAATTATGTAAATGAAATTGAAGAAGAAATTGACAAAAACATGTTGAATTCCGCATTACTGCTTAGAGAAATCGATCATTTAAAAGGCGATTTGACAATGGAAGATGTATCGTTTATGCAAGAAATAACCAAAATGGCTGATGTATACGTTACAAACGAAGAGGGGGTTTTTATATATTCCACAGAAGATGGGATTGTTGAAACTGGCCTTAATATTTATGATATTGACCCAAATTATATTGATTTATTAACTGGAAAGTCTACATATATGCCATCAGATTTAAGGCTTAAAGTCACTAATAACTCAGTATTTAAATTTACTACTATTGCACGTCCAGATGGAAGAGGTTTACTTCAAACTGGATATAATTCAAGTAGTCTTGAGAATTCTCTTAGTCAATATATTACTCCAGCAAATGGAATTACTCAGATGTATTTAGTTGACAGTACAGATACAATTTTAACAGAAAACACAATAGCAGGGGTCTCTCCTTATTACAGAAAAGGTGGACATTCTAACAATAGTAACATATTAAACGTCTTTACTTCAAAACAAGCAACCATATATGTTAAAGAAGATATATTAGAAGTATGTTTGCCAGTGAAAGATAAAACTGATCGTGTAAAATATGTTTTATACACCACTGTAAATACTGATCCATATATGGAAATAGCTAATATTATTAACAGCCCAATGGAAATCATATCAAACAAACTAGATGATTTTACAGGAGACATTTTTGCTGATACAGGAATTATTATTTTAATTTCAATTATAATTGTTCCTATTGTAATTGGTTTATGTTTTAGACCCATTAAACTTTTTGAAAAGCAATTAAATGCTATAGGTAATAACGAAATCACTTTATCAGGAGAAATTAAAGGGATGACTACGGAATTAGTTGGTTTAAATACAGCAATGCAAAAAATTATTAATAAAAATGATCAAGCACTTAAAGGACTAACAAGCAACATTGATAAAATCAATAGTTTGCAAACTTCACATGAAGACGAAATGACTAATCTAATTAATACGCTTACTCCTTTAAAGGATAACCTTGTCTTATCTAATGATACTGTAACAGAGGAACATAATTCTATTATGAAGATGTCTGATATAGTAGATAAGCTTTTAGCAAGTTTGTCTAATGTATATGCTATAAATACGAACTTAAAAACCGAATCTGAAGTTTCAAGCAAAAATTCAAACAAAGGAAAAGACCAGCTTGAAGGATTGCAAGAAGTAATATCAGATTTAGAAATGGATATAAATAGTGGGATGGCTTTAACAGATAGTTTACTTCAAAAATCTCAAGAAATAAATAATATTATTGGATTGATAACTAAAATTTCAGATCAAACAAGTTTGTTAGCTTTAAATGCATCTATTGAGGCAGCACGAGCAGGTGAACTTGGAAAAGGCTTTGCAGTTGTTGCAAATGAAATAAAAACACTAGCAGGACAATCTTATGAAGCTACAAGTGAAATTTCAAATATTTTGGGTACAATTCAAGACCAAATTACTCAAACCAAAGATGCTAATAATCAGCAAAAAGAAAGTCTTGCAAAAAGTAAAGATGCTTTGGGAGACGTAAATGTGTCTTTATCTACAATCATTGGCAGTTCTTTAAATGCTAATAATATTATTGAAGAATTGAACAAAGAAGTTACGAAGTTAGAAAAAAGTACAGATGCATTTAACGATATTACATCTTATATTAAGGAGTGTAGCAAAGACAATTATAGTCAAATTACAGGAAGTTTACCTTTGATAAAACAAATGAATACTTCAATAACATCTATACAAAATTCATTATCTGGAATTATTAGTGCAACTAAAGATTTGTCTAAATTTTTCTAAGATAATTTTAGCCCATATTTCAAACGCTAGTGTTAGGAATATTTCATAAAAAAAATATATACAAGTAGTATAGTTTCATAAAGTTAATTTTTAACCGATATATATAATATAATTTATAAGGCTATATTATATACAAAGTAGAACGAATATTATTCAAGACGAATATTATTCGTTCTTATTCTAGTATAAGATATAAATATACAACCATACTTATGTTCTAAATTCAGACATAGTATGACTATAGAATTTGAGTTTAATAGATTGAGGAGGTCTATATGGGTAAAAACAAAGTATCCAAACGTATGAGCTTGGCACTTGCTGGAATTATGCTTGGTTGTCAAATCAGCATTCCATATTCAGTTTATGCTACATATGAAGTTAACCAAATGTTAGAGCAAGAAGAACCCACAGATGGAGGACCAGCAATTCCTGAGTTGCTGCCTGAAATGGGAGGGCCAGCAATTCCTGAGTTGCTGCCTGAAATGGGAGGACCAGCAATTCCTGAGTTGCTGCCTGAAATGGGCAATCCAATGATACCTGATATGTTTCCTGATTTTGAAGCAGGTCCACCTGCTCCTGCAATATTGGTGCCTGATCCTGATGAAGATGATGACGATGACTATGATGATTACTATGAAGATGATGACTACTACTATGATGATTACTATGAAGATGATGAATATGATGATGAATATAATGACGACTATGATGACAACTATGATGACGATAATGAAGATTATGACGATAATGAAGATTATGACGATGATGATGATGGTGACAACAACTATGAAGATGGAGGGCCAGTAACTCCTGATTTATTCCCTGAAATGGGCAATCCACTGATACCACAGATATTCCCTGATTTTGAAGCAGCACCTCCTGCCCCAGAAATATTGGTACCTGATCCTGATGACGATGAAGACGACAACTACTATGAATATGAAGATGACAGTGACGATAACGAATATGAAGATGACAGCGATTATGAAGATGGAGGGCCAGTAACTCCTGAGTTGTTACCTGAAGTCGGAGGGCCAGTAACTCCTGATTTACTACCTGAAGTCGGAGGACCAGTAACTCCTGATTTATTCCCTGAAATGGGCAATCCACTGATACCACAGATATTCCCTGATTTTGAAGCAGCACCTCCTGCCCCAGAAATATTGGTACCTGATCCTGATGACGATGAAGACGACAACTACTATGAATATGAAGATGACAGCGACTATGAAGACGACAGTGAAGATAATTATGAAGATGGAGGGCCAGCAACTCCTGAGTTGTTACCTGAAGTCGGAGGGCCAGTAACTCCTGAGTTGTTACCTGAAGTCGGAGGGCCAGTAACTCCTGATTTACTACCTGAAATCGGAAATCCACTGATACCACAGATATTCCCTGATTTTGAAGCAGTACCACCTGCCCCAGAAATATTGGTACCTGATCCTGATGACAACGATGATGAATACGAATATGAAGATGATAGTGAAGATAATTATGAAGATGGAGAGCCAGTAACTCCTGAGTTGTTACCTGAAGTCGGAGGACCAGTAACTCCTGATTTATTACCTGAAAACGGCGACCCAGTAACTCCTGATTTACTACCTGAAATCGGAAACCCAATGATACCAGATATATTCCCTGATTTTGAAGCAGAACCACCAGCTCCTGAAATATTGGTGCCTGATCCTAATGACGATGACAGCGAAGATGAAGACGAAAACGAAGGACCAGTAACTCCTGATTTGCCTGAAGTTGGAAATCCAGTGATACCTGATTTATTGCCAGATTTTGAAGCAGCTCCACCCACTCCAGAAATATTGGTGCCTGATCCTGATGAAGACGAAAATGGAGGACCAGTAACTCCTGATTTGCCTGAAATGGGAAATCCAGTAATACCAGATATATTCCCAGATTTTGAAGTAGCTCCACCCGCTCCAGAAATATTGGTACCTGATCCTAATGGCGACGAAAATGGAGGGCCAGTAACTCCTGATTTATTACCTGAAATGGGAAATCCAGTAATACCAGATATATTCCCAGGATTTGAAGCAGCACCTCCTGCTCCAGAAATATTGGTACCTGATCCTGATGATTCAGCTGTCTCATCACCTTCAGTATTAGATATACACATACCTAAAATACTAGATTTAACTGATATTATTGAATTTCCAGATGAAAACTTGAAAAATACACTTCTTGAAAAAATCGATACAAACAAAGACGGAAATATTCAAAACGAAGAATTAAAAACATTAACAACGTTGACAATTACAAGAAAAAATATAGCAGACTTAACAGGCCTTGAATACGCAACAAATTTAACTTATTTGAACTTAAGTAGTAACAATCTTAAAAATATAGCACCAATAGCAAGCTTGATTAATCTTACAGGTTTAAATTTAGAGAGAAATCAAATTCGAGATGTAACTGCATTAAGTAGATTATCAGGTTTAACCACAATTGATTTAGACGAAAATAACTTAACAAATGTAAGTCCTTTAAGTGATTTATCTTTAACCACATTATATGTTAGGTTTAACTATTTGGATCCCAATACAACAAGTCTGTTGCCAAATGTAACAAAACTTTATTTCGATCCTCAAAATGATGGAGTTCCTCCAGCATCATTGATTTACAACGGGGATATGTTTATAGAAATAAACCAATTTGAAGTATTTGATATCAGTACACTAAATGTTACGGGGGCAGGTGGAACGGTAGGGTTATCCATTGTTAAAGATGGCACTAGAGTTTCCGAAGTTGACACAGACATTCCAGGAGTATACACACTAAACTATACTTTAAAAAGTGCAACTGCAATATTAGATGCGATGACAATTACTGTAACTGTTATTGAAGCACCTTCAGCGGATATAATTCCACCAGTAATAAATTATAATGGTGAACCAGAACTTACTTTGCATGTAGGGGATACTTTTAAATTTGAAAATGTAACAGCTACAGATAATATGGATGGTAATGTGCCTGTAGATATGTTAATTTTAAATTCTAAAAATTTAACTGTACCAACTCTAGATACTTCGACAGAAGAAGTATATAAGATAATCTATACAGCAACAGATAAAGCTGGAAATACGTCCACAGAATGCGTTATAAAGGTGACTGTATTGCCACAATTGCCCGACACAGTACCTCCACAAATAAAATATGATGGAAATAAAGAGTTGAACCTTAAAGTTGGAGACGTATTTGTAATGCCAACAGTAACAGCATTAGATGACAGAGATACTAATGTTGTGCCAACATATATTATTACAGACAGTGCAGGAGAGATAGTTAGTGAAGTAAGTTCAGCTATAGCGGGAGAAAAGTTTACAATAACTTATAAAGCAGTAGATGCAGCAGGAAATGTAAGCGAACCGTGTCTGATAACCGTTACAATTGTAAATCAAGACACTATAATTGTATTTAAGGACGAAGGTTTGAAAAAAGCAGTACTAGCAGAAGTGGATGCTAATGGAGATGGCCAGGTACAAAGAGGAGAGATTGAGACACTTACAGAACTTAGATATAATGAAAAAGTAACTGACTTAACAGGACTAGATAGTGCAATCAACCTTGATATATTGTCTTTGGCAAATACGACAGTTAAAGATATCAGCAAATTATCCACTCTAACTAATCTAACAGAATTATATCTAGCAAATAATGATATAACAGATATAGGAGCACTTTCAAATTTAACTAATTTAGATATATTAAGTTTAAGTGATAATCAAATTTCAGACTTAAGTCCTTTAGAGAATTTAACTAGCCTTAGAGTATTAACACTTAACAACAATAATATTGAAAATGTGAGCCCTCTTTCAGGCTTAAGTGGATTAGAACTGCTTGAACTAAACTATAACGAGATACGTGACACTAGTGATTTAGCAACTTTATCAAGCTTAAAGACACTAAGAATTGAAACTAACAAACTTACTAATATGGACGGCTTAAGAAATTTAACTGGTTTAGAATATTTATATCTTGTTTATAACTACCTTGATATAAGTGACGGCTCATCTACTATGGGTGACATAAATAATCTTGAATCAGGTGGTACAAAAGTTTTTTATAAACCACAAAACGGTGCAGATACTATTCCTCCAACACTAATATATCTGGGAGAATATGAACTTCTTTCAACCGCAGGAAAACCTTTTACAATGCCTGAAATCATAGCGACTGATAACTTAGATGAACATGTAAATGTGGATTTAGTAATAAAACAAGATGGCATAGACACAGGTTATACTGTAATTGATGAAAGTACTCCAGCAGGAGATTATACCTTGCATTATACAGCGACAGATAGCTCTGGAAACACATGTAAAGAATTAGTAATCACTGTTAAAGTATTTGGCGACCAAGCAAAACCTGTACTTCGTTATGAAGGAGAAGAACTTCTTATATATAAACAAGGTGACCCTGACTTTAGCATGCCATATGTAACAGCTACAGATAACGTTGATGGTTCAATAGCTCGTATGGTAGCAAACCTAACAATACATCTTGATATAACAAAAGATGGGTCTCCACTTGGAAGTGAAGAAATAGACATAAATGAAGAAGGTATATATATATTAACGTATCAAGCAGAAGACACTAGTGGTAACCTTAGTGAAATCCTTAAGCTAAAAATATGTATAGATGGTACAGCACCAGAATTTACTGATGACGTTAGTGATGCTGACAATGTTATGAGAGTACAACAAAATGACACTAGCTTTGCAATGCCAACGGTTACTGTAGCAGACAACATGGATGGAAGCGAATATGGTGACGGCGTAGAGTACGATTTAACTATAACTAAATATGATTCTGATGATAATCAAGTTGACTTTAGCGGAACAGAAGTTGATGTTACAGCTGAAGGAAAATATGTACTTGAATATGTTTCAAGTGATGAAGTTGGAAATGAAGGAAGAACCACTATAACTGTTGTTGTAGATGGTACATCTCCAGTCCTAACAAACAACTATGAAGGCGGAAAATTAGAATTTAATGTAAACGGTTCAGCAATATTTGCTATGCCATTTATAAATGACGATGGAACAGATATAGAACTTAGTGACAACTTCGAAGAATTTTATCCTGACATGGAAATTATATTAGAAATAGAATTTGAAGGCGAAACAAAACTTTACGAGGATGTTGTAAGCGGAATATTTCTTGATCTAAGTGTAGACGGAACGTATACATTAACGTACTATGCTACAGACGGGGCTGGAAACGAAAGTGAAAGAATTGTAATGACCGTAATTGTAGATGGAACGCCACCAGTATTTTGGTATGATACCGACAAAGACGGTGAAAGCGACGAACATGACAAAACAGACATCAGACTTAAACAATATGACCCATTTAGCATGCCAACCGTAACAGCTACAGACGCTAAAAACGGAGATATGCCAGTAGAATTGGTAGTTACATATGAATATGGCATTGAAGATCCACCAACAGACCCATTAGAATTGGTAGACCCATCTTATGAAGGAGTTTATACACTAACTTATTCTACAGAGGACTTGGCTGGCAACACTACAAGCATGGTTATAAAAGTAACTGTGGATGGTACTGCCCCAGTGCTTGAGTATGATACAAATGGAGACTTGGATAGTAATTTTGATGATTTAATACTTAAAGTTCAACAAGGTACAGGAAATACAGAACACGGCTCTACATTTGATATGCCGATTGTAATAGCTACCGATAATCTTGATCCAGATATAGATTTAAGTGACAAAATAGAGTTATCAATAACAAAAGAAGGAGCAGGAGTAAGAGACACTGTTGATATTAATGACCCAGGGTCATATTTACTAGAGTATACTTTAGCAGACCATGTTGGTAACACAACTGATGTCTCCCTTACTGTAATTGTGGATGGTAAAGCTCCCGTGTTAACTTATAAAGGTGGAACAGAATTTAATATTGATGTTGGTGATATATTTAACATCCCTGTTGTACCAGAGATAACTGCAGAAGATGACGTAGACGGAAATCTAAACGACAGAATAAATCTTAAAATAACCGACCCATCTATTATAGAAGATGGTTTCATTGGAGAAAACGAAAAATTATTAGAAACTGCATATTCAGGGAACTATACACTAACTTATACAGCAACAGATGATGTTGGAAATGTAAGTGACGCTGTAGAGATTATTGTAAATGTTGGAAGTGAAGTGCCAAAATTTAGCTACACTATAAATGGAGTAGAACAAGTAGACGTTATAGGTACAGCAGAAAGAATGGTAGTACAACAAAATACACCATTTGCAGACCCAGCAATTACAGCTCATGACGCAGAAGATGGATATCTTGAAGTTGTGCAACAAATATATGAGTCTGATGTTGACGGAACACTTGGAACAACAATTAGTGCTATTGAGACAGCCGAAGAAGCTATATTTAAAATAATTTATTCTGCAGAAGATAAAGCAGGCAATGTAAGTACAATGTCTGTTATGGTTCTAGTGGATGGAACTCCACCAGAAATAATATATACTGGTCAAGACTTAATTAAAGTTCAACAAAATACAGGGATTACAACTGATGGTTCAACATTCATTATGCCAGATGTTACTGGGTTGGACACTGCTTTAGATGCTGTTGAAGAAGCTGCCACTGTTACACTTGCTATTAAGAGAGACCCTATTTTCCTTGAGGGCGTTACAGAAGTTGATATAACTGTTGTGGGAACTTATACCTTAACTTACACCTTGACTGACGGAGTTGGAAACTCTACTGAAAAAGTTGTTGTAGTAATTGTTGATGGTGAAGCTCCAACTTTAACTTATGAAGGTGGTTTGGAATATAACGTAAACCTTAATGATGACCTTGCAACTGTACTTGATGAAACTGCAAATAAATATATAGCTACACTTTTAGAAAATGTAACAGCATTTGATAATATTGAAAAAGATATGGGAATTGTAACCCCTTCTATTGTTCAAACAGATGGAACAGGTTTTCCTGCTGGAGGAGAAGTTAGTGATATTACTGCTAATGTTGGAACCTATGAAATAACATTTAAAATTGAAGATGCGGTTTTCAATGAGTCAAAAGTAATTGTTGTAACAATTAATGTTGGTAATAACGTACCACTATTTAGTTATAATATTGATGGGAACGAACAAACAGATGTTGTAACAACAACTGAAACAATGTATGTAAAACAAGACAGTGTATTTGTTGAGCCAATGGTATCAGCAAAAGACGAAGAAGATGGCTTCTTGGATGTAACTTTGGTTACTTACAAAGTAGAAAATATGGTTGAGACTCAAGTTGAAAGTGTAGATACGCTAAATGAAGGAACTTTTAAATTAGTTTATTCTGCAATTGACAAAGCTGGTAATGAGTCTACAATGAGTGTTATTGCTTTTGTGGATGGGGAAAAACCAACTATATATCCGTCAACAGCTGAAACATTATTTAAAGTAAACGAAAATGTTGCTTTTGATTTGCCAACTATAACTGCAGATGACGAAGTTTGGAATGATGTTGATAGTATAGAGGTGCCTACCGCAGTAACAACTTCAATGATTGTAACTAAAAATGGAGAAGAAGTAGCGTTTGATCAAAGTCCTGCTGGTGATGGAACGTATACTGTAACTTATAAAGCGGAAGACGCTGCTGGAAATATTGCTGAGCATATTGTGACTGTAATAGTAGACAATGTTGCACCAAAATTTGATTACGATGAAGAAATGTCACTTAATGTTCGTAAAGATGATCCTAAATTTAAATTGCCAGTGATTGAAGCTACGGACAATATAGACGGAGATATGGGAGAAATAACTCCATTTATAGTAAGAAAATCTGATGATGTAACAGTAACTTTTGCTGATATGATTTCAGCTTCAGGGGTATATGAAGTAGTCTATAGAACAACGGACGAGGCAACAAACGTTGGAGAATTAATAATTAGCATTAATGTTTATGGAGACGGTCCACAGTTTGTGTATGACTATATGGGAACAACTTCTCAAACAATTAAAGTTCCTAGGGACAATATACCATTTACCATGCCAACTGTAACAGCGTATACAGAAAAAATAGACGAATTTGGAAATACTGTGCAAGAAGCAGTAGCTGTTGAAATCTTAATTGAAAAATTTGGATTTGGAGAGATGGAAGAAGTTTCTACAGACCAAGACGCAACGTTTACAATAACTTATACTGCAACAGATGCCGCTGGAAACAAAAACAGCCTTGTTGTAACAGTGTATGTGGATGGAACTCCACCAGTCTTAACCTATAATGGTGATATTGTAATAAGAAAAATAGTAGGCGATAATCTTAATATTGATGATATATATGCAGAAGATAATATTGACGGAATATATTCTTTCAGTGATGGACTTGATCTTAAAATAACAGATGAAGATGGTTACGAGTTTACGGAAGGGCTAGAGAAGGTTACGTCTCAAGCTGGGGTATTTACTTTAACTTATACAAAAACGGATACCGTAGGAAACATTAGTGAACCAGTTATAATTACGGTTCATGTATATGAAAACATTCCTCCAACATTTAAATATGATACTGATGGAGACGGAACTTTTAATGAAGATGAAGATAGAGTTATTAAAGTTACACAAGGTGAAGCTCTTGCGATGCCAACTGTAACTGCTAAAGATTCAAAAGATGCAGAACTTGAAGTAAATACTTTGATTGAACAGCTAGATTATAACGGTTTGACATATACAACAATTCAAGCATTAAACACAGCACAAGCGGGAGAGTATAAATTAACCTATACAGCAACTGACAGTGTTGGAATTACCTCTACACTTTGTATCACTGTATATGTAGATAGTGCGGGGCCAGTGCTTACCCCATCAACAGATGAAACATTTATTAAGGTAAAACTTGGTGACACCACATTTACCATGCCAACTGTAACTTCAAGTGATGCTGTGGACGGAATTATTAATGTTCTTGTGACTCCAACCATTACTAAAGATGGTGAAGAATTTACTGGAGGCACAGACACCGTTTTGGATGCAGAAGGAACTTATGTATTAACTTATGAAGCAGAAGACACTGCTGGAAACAAAAGTAGTCATGAGATCACTATCATAGTAGATGGTACAGCACCAGTAATTGAGTACTCTGACCCAACAACCACTTTCTATATTAAAGTAAATGACTCTGTATTCAGACTACCAAAAATTACAGCGGAAGATAACTATGATGGCAACATGGGTATTATTGAACCTGAAATTAGAAATCAACTAGACTTAGTTCATACCTTTACAGAAATGGTAGCAACTACAGGAACTTACACTGCAAAATATACTGCAGAAGACGAAGTTGGAAATGTTTCAACACGCACAATCACTGTGCATGTAGATGGAGAAGGTCCAGAGTTAAGCTACGATCCTAATGGAAATATCACTGACCCAAGCGATAATAAAAAGATTAAAGTAAAGAGCACTACATCAGGGACTTTCACATATCCAGACGTAACCGTTGTAGGTAATTATGACATTATAAGAGAAATTACAAGAGCAAGCTTTGGTGCTGTTGACGAAGTTGACCTAGCTGTACCTGGCACTTATACAATAAGTTACTCAGCTACAGATGAAGCTGGTAACACTAGCAAGATAACCGTAACGGTATATGTTGACGGTGAAGCTCCAAAATTAGTTTACCCTGAAAAAACACTAGTGTTTAATTTAAAAACAGGTGATGCACTAACATTACCAACAATAACTGCAACTGACAACATTGATATCACAACTCCAGTAGTAGTCAAGTTAAATAATACTATTTATGATATAGCTACACCTGTTGATACAAATGCGGCGGGCACACAAGTGTATGTTTATACTGCAACAGACACCGTAGGAAACGTTAGTGAAGCTATAGAAATAACTGTAAATATATATAGCAGTAGTATAGAATTTAGCTATGACACAAACGGAAATGGAATTTATAACGAAACAACAGATAGCTCAATTAAAGTTAAGCGTAACAGTCCATACAACGTTCCTGTTGTAACTGCTGTTGACGATAGAGCTAATCAGCTTGAAGTTACACACACAATCAAAAAAGACGGAACAACTGTAAGTGCATTTAGCACCGCACAAGTGGGTACGTTTGTGATAACTTATACAGCCACAGACGAAGGAGGAAACTCCGCAAATATTAATATTACGATAATCGTTGACGGAGCTGGTCCAAAACTTAAATACACAGACTCCAATGTTGCAGAAACAGAAGTAAGTGAAGACACAAACTACACAATTAACGTAAATGCTGATACAACGTATGTAGCACCAACTGTAACATCATTTGATGATGTTGATGATGTAGTGGGAGCTGCATGGAAAGCTGTAACACCAACCATTACTAAAGATGGTGTGAGCGTAACAGAAGTTAAAACAGACGGCACTGCTGATGGAACTTATATATTAACTTATAAGACTGAAGACTCAGTTGGAAACTTGAGCCCAACAATAACTGTAAGTGTAAACGTAGATACAGTTGCACCAACATTAAGCACAGTGGAAGTTACTACTGTTTATGCACAAATAAATGAAAAAGAATTTAAAATACCTGAAGTTACTGCTACAGACAACATTGATAGAGAAGTTGACGTAGATATAGTAGTTTCTAAAGACGGAACTGTTGTAACTGAAGCTGACATTGTAAAAGTTGCTGGAACTTACAAAGTGGAATATTCCGCAACAGATGCACTTGGAAACAAATCTGCAATTACCACTGTAACCGTAATTGTAATTGGTGATGTACCAACACTAGATTACACCTATAACGGAGCTAGTTACCAAGAAAGAAATAACAACTTGATTAAAGCTAAAAAAGGAGATACAACTTTTACTTTAAATGATATCTCTATAACTACATCAGCAGGCTCAACTTTAAATCCAACTCCACAAATTGAAAGATATAATTTTGGAACGGTTTCAAGTGTTGATCCAAATACTGAAGGAACGTACACTGTAACTTATACAGCCACAGATAAAGCTGGCAACGAAGGAACAACTTCTGTTACAATATATGTGGATGGAGAAGCACCACTAATTAATTACACTGGCGAAACTGAAATTACAACAAACGCAGGAACTTTCTCTTTCGAGTCATTAACTGCAACAGATAACATTGATGGAACTGCTACCGTAATGGTTGAAGCTCCTGATGGAACCACTATTTCAGGACTAAATGTAACACTAGCTAAAGGAACGTATGTTTATAAATATATCGCTTTTGATGACGCTGGAAATAAAGCTGAAACTGATATAACTATACACGTATTGGGAGGAGTTCCAACTTTAACTTACAACGACGGAACAACCGAAAAATCTCCTGATGGCGTAGTTATTAAAATTAAAGAAAACTCTATATTTGCTACACCAAGCGTAACAGGTAAAAATGATGATGGCGAGTTATTAGATGTAGAAGTTGAGATTACGTATAATTCTGCTGAAGTTGGAGCAGTTAACACTGAAGCAGTAGGGACTTATACTTTAGTTTACTCTGCAACAGATGACGCTGGCCAAACAACAAGTGCTACCATGACAGTAATAGTTGATGGAGATTTACCTGTAATAACATTAACTCCAGATGTAACTAGTACTCAATATATCAATAAGGATAGTACATTTACCGAACCAACTTCAACTGTAACAGATGCAACAGATGGAACATTAACAGCAACAGTGGAAATTAAGAAAGATGGAAATGTAGTTGGTGCACTAGATAAAGAAAGTGATGGAACTTATGTTATAACTTACACTGCAGAAGATGAGGCAGGAAATGAATCTGTTAAAGAAGTAACTGTAGTGGTGGATAACCAAGGTCCAATATTAAGTGAAACAGGTAGCAGGACTATTTATGTTCAACTTAATGATTCAACATTTGAATTACCTGAAATAACAGCAGAAGATAATCTTGATGGGGCAGTAAATGTAACAAAATCAATTAAAGATTCAGCTGGAGCAGACGTTGCCGAAGCAAATATAGTGGATGCTGTGGGTACTTACACCGTGGAATACTCTGCAGTTGACTCAATTGGCAACAACAGCCTAGTAACTACAATAACAGTGGAAGTACTTGATGGACCAGAAGTAACATTTAATAGCTATGATGGTACGCACTATTCAGAAGTTGCAAACAAAGTAATTAAAGTTAAGAAAGGCACAGCATTCTCTCAAGATGACATCAAAGTTTCTGCATCAACTGGAGCTACACTACAAACTCCAACTATAGAAAAATATGGTGTCGGAGCAGTATCAAGCATTGATCCAAATGTAGCTGGAACTTATATTATAACTTATACAGCAACAAACGATGCGGGAGAAGAAGGTAAGCTTGCAATTACAGTTTACGTAGATGGCGAGCCACCAAAGATTGCATATACAGGTAAAACAGAAATTACAACAGCTGCGGGAGCATATACTTTCCCAACAGTTTCAGCAAGTGATGATATTGACGGAACAGCTGACGTAAAACTTATGCAAGGTACAACAACCATTACAAATTACACTGTAACCTTAACAGGAGACACAACTTACAAGTATGTTTCAACTGATAAAGCAGGTAATACATCTGAAATAGAAATTACAGTATATGTATTGGGTGCTGGTCCAACATTGAAATATAATGATGGAACGGGGGATGTAAACCCAGAAGGAAAAGTACTTCATGTTCAAAAAGGCTCTATATTCTCAACCCCAGTGGTGACTGGTGAAGATTCTGACGGAGACATATTAGACGTTGAAGTTGAAATTACGTATAACGGTGGTAAAGTTGGAGCAGTAAACACCACTGCAACAGGAGAATATACTTTAGTTTACAGTGCAACAGACGATGCAGGGCAAACAACTAGTGCTACCATGACTGTTAAAGTGTACGCAAGTGCACCAACAATTACTCTAACTCCAAACACAACTAGTGAATATTACTTTATAAATAAAGATGATACTACTTTCACTGAACCAACAACTGCCTCAGCTTTAGATAGCTTTAAGCAAAGTGTAGCTGTAACTAAAGCAGTTACAAAAGATGGAGTGGCAGCTACATTTGATAAGACGGTGGATGGAACTTATGTCTTAACTTATACAGCAACAGACTTGGCTGGTAACACTACTGTAAAAGAAATAACTGTTGTAGTAGATAACCAAGGTCCAATACTAAGTGAAACAACAGATAGAACTATTTATGCTCAACTTAACGATACAACATTTACAATACCAGACATAACAGCAGAAGATAATTTTGATGGAAAAGTAACTGTTAATACAACTATTACTTCAGATGATGTTTCAGGCTTCTCTGGAACCGCATCAGATATCACTAAAAATGCTGGAACTTACAAAATAGCATATTCAGCTACAGATAGCCTTGGAAACCAAAGTGACGTAACAACTATAACTGTTATTGTTATGGGTGGCCCTCAAATAACTTTTGATGGCTATGGGCCAGGAGCAACAAACTATGTTAATACAACAGATGGAGTAATTAAAGTTAAGAAAGATGGTACCTTTAATATAAGTAACATCAAACTTGTAACTACTGGAGGAACAGTAACATCTACAGACATTGAAAGATATGGCTATGGAAAAGTAAGTTCCGTAAATACCGCAGTGGCTGGAACTTATGTTATAACTTATACTGCAACAGACGACGCTGGTGGTGAAGGTAAACTTTCAATTACAGTATATGTGGATGGAGAAGCACCAAAAATCCAATATAGTGATGCAATGGAGATTACAACTAAGGCTGGATCATATACTTTCCCAACCTTAACAGCAACAGATAACATTGACGGAACAGCACCTGTAGTGTTTAACACTGATGGAAACCATACGGTAACTTTAACAACTGGAACACATGAGTATACTTATAAAGCTACAGACTTAGCTGGAAACGAAGGCACATTAACAATTAAAGTCAACGTTTTAGCAGGTGGACCAGAATTAATTTATTATGACGAAACAGGTACAAAGGCAGAGCCAAATGGGCAAGAGTTCCATATTAAAAAAGGTTCTTTATTTACAACACCACTTGTAAGTGCTGAAGATGCAGCTGGAGATATGATTGATGTAGATGTTGAAGTTATGTATAACACCAGCAACAAAGTTGGAGCTGTAAATACAAATGCTCCTGGAACTTATACTTTAACTTATACAGCAGAAGACAATGCAGGCCAAACAACAAGTGCAAGTATGACTGTTAAAGTGTACGCAAGTGCACCAACAATTACACTAGACCCCGCACAATCAGCAACAGAATTTTTAATAAATAAAGATAGTACTTTTACTCAGCCAACAGCAACCGCAACAGATAGTTTTATCCAAAGTGTAACTCCAACTGTAACTGTTAAAAAAGATAATGCGGACGTAACATTCGATAACACTATTGACAGTGGAACATTTGTCATAACTTATACGGCAACAGATAAAGCTGGTAACATTACAGAAGAAGTTTTAACTGTAGTAGTTGATAATTTACCTCCAGTATTTGAAGCTGGTGTTCAAACATCATATAAAATACCAAAGGATTCAACGTTTACAATACCAACATTAACAGCAATAGACGCACGTCAGGGAACAACAACTGCAACCTATACAGTTGCATACACTGGTAGTGGCTCACCTGCAGCAAACACTGTTGATACAGCTATAGCAGGAACTTATACAATAACTTACACTGCAGCAGATTCTCTTGGAAACTCAAGCACTAAAGATATAACCGTAGTCGTTGTTGGTGAAGGCCCAGTATTAAGTATTGATGGCGGAAAAACAAACTATGTAATATCTAAGACTACCACGTTCGATTATTTGACAGATATAACAGGTAAAGTAAAAGTAGATCCTGCTGAACTTCAAGGTGATATAACACGTAAAATTACTCACAGCTTATATGGAGATTTTCCACAGCTACTTCCTGTATTGGGAGGAAGATATACAATAAGGTATGAAGTAGAAAATGATGCAGGAATGAAAGATGACCTTAGTGTTACATTGGATATTGATGATGAAGCACCAAAACTAAGTTATAGTGGAACAAGTACAATTTATGTTAAGAATGGGGAAACATTCACTATGCCAAGCTTGACAGCAACAGATAACTTTGCGACTAGTCCAACTATAAGCTACACATTTACTGATGGAACAGAAGCAGACTTAACTGCTGGAACTGATGGAAAATACACTTTAAGTTACACTGCAACTGACGATGTTGGAAACGTAAGTGCCCCAATTGTAATAAAAGTGGTTATTGATAAAACATTACCAACGTTTAAAAACAATGGAGCAGCAGTAGAAACATCAGATAATCTTGAAATTCTTGTAGATAAAAATAGTTTTTATATGATGCCTATAACAGCAGAAGACTCAAGTGGAGGAACTGTAAAATTAACCAATGTAATAACTCCAGCTAGTGGTAGTCCATACAACGGTAACTTTATAAATACTTCTATAGCAGGAGACCACACAGTAGTTTATACTGCTGAAGATGAAATTGGCAACACAAGCACATTACAATTTAAAGTAATTGTTGTAGATGGCAATGAACTTCAAGCGTTAATTGACGAAGCACAAGAAGACTTAGACAATACTGTTGAAAGTGCTGTAAGTGGAAACGACGTAGAAAAAGGAACTCTTTGGGTTTCAACTGAAGAAGCACTTGCTCTTGAAAATGCTATCACTGCAGCAACCAATATAATGAATGACCCTACTTCAACGCAAACTGATATTGCTGATGCAAAAACAGCGTTGCAAGGAGCATATGACACATTTAAGAATGGAAAACAAGATGGTTTAATAGACAAAAATACTCTTAGAACACTTCTTGGCAATATTCAAAGCAATTTGGATAACACAGCTACTAGTGAAAAAGACGGTAATGATATAGATAAAAGCATTAAATGGGTTCCAAAAACTACAGCGGACGCTCTTCAAGCATTAATTAACGAAGCAATGGCAGTTGCAAACGACCCTGATGCACTTCAAACAGAGGTTCAAGAGTATGTAACTAAGTTACAAAACGCTAACACCCAATTTAATAACGCTAAGAAATACGGTAAATTTGACAAAGGAATACTAGAGGATGCTATAGAAGACGCAGAACGTAGTATGGAAGATATAGTTGTTAGTACTAGAGGCGGCATTGATGTAAAAGTTGGCACTGAATGGGTTACTCAAGGTGTATATACTACTTTAGAAGAAAAAATCCAAGCCGCTAAAGATGCACTAGCTGATTCTAATTCAACACAAGCAGAATTTGACAGTGCTAAAGAGGCTTTAGAACAAGCAGAAAAAGCTTTTAATGACTCAAAAGCAGAAGGAACGCTTGACGCAGATTCACTACAAAACATTATTCTTCAAGCTCAGAGCAAACTAAATAGCGTAATTAGTAGTGAAGATGGAAATGACGTACCTGTTGGCACTAAATGGGTTGAAAAAAGCATGGCTACAGCTTTGAAAAATGCAATTACTACAGCAACAAGTGTAATGAATAGCCCAAGTTCCACTCAAGACCAAGTTACATCAGCAAAACAAGCAATAGAAGCTGCAATGACTGCCTTTGATGGTGCAATACATGATGGTAAGTTAAATAAAACACCTCTACAAACGGCTATTTCTAATGCAAAAGTTAACCTAGAAAATACTCTTATAAGTACAGGTGCAGGCTACGTAGAAAAAGGTAAAAAATGGGTTGACCAAACCGAATGGAATACTTTTAAAGCTATAATTGACAAAGCTACAGCTGTTGTTAACTCTACAACATCTACCCAAGTTGAGGTTGAGGCACAACTACAAGCTTTAGCGGACGGAGTAACCGCTTTTGAAACAGCTAAAGAGCTTGGAACACTTGATCCAAATTCTTTACAAGGGCTTATATCTTCAGCACAAGGAAAACTAAACAGTGTAGTTAAAAGTGCAGACGGAGAAGATGTACCTGTTGGAACTAAGTGGGTTGAAGAAAGTAAGGCCACAGATTTAGAGGATGCAATTAACGATGCAATAGATATAATGAATGACTCAACTGCAACTCAAAGCCAAGTGGAAAGTGCAAAATCTGCTCTTGAAACTGCAGTAACTAATTTTGAAGCTGCAATAGCTGATGGGAAGCTAAATAAAACACCACTACAAACTGCAATTGCTAATGCACAGATTAACTTAGAGAACACGACAAAAAGTACAGACGGTAGTGATGTATCTCCTGAAACTAAATGGGTTACAGAAACAGTATGGAACACCTATAAAGCGGCAATTAAAGCAGCTACAGATGTTGTAAACTCCACAACTGCAACTCAAACTCAGGTTACAAATGCACTAGCTACTTTAAATGGTGCAACAACAACTTTTGACGGAGCTAAAGCCCCTGGAACATTAACTAAAAACCAACTGCAAATTGATATAGCTAAAGCTCAAATGAATCATGATAATACTCTTGAAGCTACAACTAGTGATAGTGTTGAGCTTGGCGTTAAGTGGGTGACATCTGATGAGAAAGCTACTTTACAAACTGCTATTAATACCGCAACAGATGTATCTAAAGATCCAAATGCAGATCAAGCCACAGTTGATGCGGCGATAGCTAACCTAAAGGCAGCAGTAGCCACTTTTGAAGCCGCTAAAGAAGTAGGGGTATTAGATAAAACTGCACTAAGAGCACTTATTGGTAATGTTCAAAGCAATTTGGATAATACCATTCAAAGTACTAACAATGGAAATGATATAGATAAATCAGTTAAATGGGTTTCTGACACTGAAGCAAGTACATTACAAACCGCAATTAATACAGCAAATACTGTACTTAATAGCTCAAATTCACAAGCAGCAGTTGAAGCACAAGAATCAGATTTAAAAGCTGCAAACACCGTATTTAATGCAGCTAAAGAATTTGGTAAGCTTGACAAAAGTATACTGGAAGACTTTATAGCAGAAGTACAAGATAATCTTGACAGCACCACTGTTAGTGCAGATGGTGAAGACGTACCTAAAGGAACTAAATGGGTTACCGCAGAGAATAAAGCTACACTAAATACTGCAATCGCTACAGCTAAGGGAGTGTTAAATGACGTAGCATCAACTCAAACAGAACTTGATGGGGCAAAAACTACTTTAGAAGCGGCAAACAATCTTTTTAATACCACTCATAAGCAAGACGGTACACTTGACCCAAGTTCATTACAAGGGCTTATTGCACAAGCACAAGGCAAACTGAACACTGCTGTTAGAAGCTCCAATAATGGGGAAGATATCCCTGTTGGAACTAAATGGGTTTCTGATACTGTGGCTACAGCTCTTGAAGATGCAATTGATGACGCAATAACAGCTATGAGTGGAAATGACCAAGGTGCAATTGATGATGCAAGAACTGCTCTTAACAATGCAATGGCTGCATTTGTACCAGCAGATGGTACGTTAAATAAATCTCCACTGCAAACTGCAATTGCTAATGCACAGCTTAACCTAGATAACACAACAAAAAGTACAGACGGTAGTGATGTATCTCCTGACACTAAATGGGTTACAGAAACAGTATGGAACACCTATAAAGCGGCAATTAAGGCAGCTACAGATGTTGTAAACTCCACAACTGCAACTCAAACCCAGGTTACAAATGCACTAGCTACTTTAAACACAGCAACATCAACTTTTGACGGAGCTAAAGCCCCTGGAACATTAACTAAAAACCAACTACAAATTGAAATAGCTAAAGCTCAAATGAATCATGATAATACTCTTGAAGCTACAACTAGTGATAGTGTTGAGCTTGGCGTTAAGTGGGTGACATCTGATGAGAAAGCTACTTTACAAACTGCTATTAATACCGCAACAGATGTATCTACAAACCCAAATGCAGATCAAGCCACAGTTGATCAGGCAATAGCTGACCTAAAAGCAGCAGTAGCCACTTTTGAAGCCGCTAAAGAAGTAGGGGTATTAGATAAAACTGCACTAAGAGCACTTATTGGTAATGTTCAAAGCAATTTGGATAATACCATTCAAAGTACTAACAATGGAAATGATATAGATAAATCAGTTAAATGGGTTTCTGACACTGAAGCAAGTACATTACAAACCGCAATTAATACAGCAAATACTGTACTTAATAGCTCAAATTCACAAGCAGCAGTTGAAGCACAAGAATCAGATTTAAAAGCTGCAAACACCGTATTTAATGCAGCTAAAGAATTTGGTAAGCTTGACAAAAGTATATTGGAAGACTTTATAGCAGAAGTACAAGATAATCTTGACAGCACCACTGTTAGTGCAGATGGTGAAGACGTACCTGTCGGTACAGATTGGGTTATCCAAGATGCCCATAATACACTTAAAGATGCAATTGCTGCAGCTAATGTAGTGTTAAATAACGCAGCATCCACTCAAGACCAACTTGAAAGTGCTAAAAATACCTTAAGTACAGCACAAGATGCTTTCAACGGCTCTAAAGCAGACGGTACACTTGACCCAAGTTCATTACAAGGACTTATTGCGGCAGCACAAGGCAAGCTAAACACCGCTGTTAGAAGTTCTAACGATGGGAAAGATATCCCTGTTGGCACTAAATGGGTTGCAACATCCATTGCGGAAGATCTTGAAACAAAAATTGCAGAGGCAATAACAGCAATGACTAGTGATGACCAAGGAGAAATTACTACAGCAACAAATAATTTACAAGCAGCAATTGATGCATTTGTAACAGCAGATGGTATATTAAATAAAACTCCACTGCAAACACTTATAGCAAGTGCTCAAGCTAATTTGGATAGTACATTTGAAAGTTTAGACGGAACAAATGTATCTCCAGAAACTAAGTGGGTTACAGCAACACATAAATCTACTTTACAAACTGCTATTGACGACGCAAAAACCGTAGTAACTAACTCAAGCTCCACTCAAGATGATGTTACTGCTAAAACAACTAACTTAGAAAATGCAGTTAGTGCCTTTAATTCAGCAAAACAACCTGGTACACAAAATAGAAGTCCACTGCAAATAGAAATAGCTAAAGCAGAACTAAATCTTTCAAATGCTGTAGTAAGTTCTGATGGAAAAGAAATACCTGTTGGTACTAAATGGGTTACAGCAGGAGATAAAACTCCTTTGCAAACTGCTATTGACAACGCAACCAATGTAGCTAATGACGCAACAGCTACTCAAGCACAAATTACTGAGGAACTAAATAAACTAAAATTGGCAGTGCAAGCTTTTGAAACTGCTAAGAAAGATGGATTACTTGATAAAAGCTCACTTAGTCTTTATATAAGCTATGCGGAAGGTATAAAAATCGAGACAACAGTGGCAACAACCGGAGATGGTATTTCAAGTAATAAATATTGGTATACTGCGGATGATCAGAGTACGTTAGTAAGTGGTATTAACAATGCAAAAGTGGTATTAAACAAACCTGGAGTAACACAAGATGAAATTACTCAAGCAAAAACTGATTTAGAAGCAGTTGTCGCTGGAATTTTAACCGTAAGACAATTGGGTACATCATCAGTAGCATCAATTGCAGACCCACTTGTTGAAAGGGCAGTGCTTGAACAAACAGATGCAAATGGCGATGGAATTATCCAACAAAGTGAACTAGCTAACTTAACAACACTAAAAATTGAACCAGTTGAAATTTCACAAGGAAGAACCGTTGGAGCTAGTATGATGGCTATAGGAAACTCCATAAATCCGATGCTAGGTATAGGAATCTCCGTAAATTTATCAGGACTTGAAGATGCAGTAAACTTGAAAGTCCTAGACTTAACAGGAGTAGTCAATGTTAAAGGTGGATTTGACAGTATTAAAACACTACCTGACCTTGAAGTAATAAAAGTTGACAAATCACTATTTGAAAGTACTGATGAACTTCAAGTTGCTATAGAAGAATTGAATAAGTACAGAAAAGGAATTAACTTGGATGATAGCCTAGAGGTAGACTTAATTATTAATTATACTCCTAAACCAGAACTACCTGAGCCTGAAGAGCCTACAGCTCCAGAAGAAGATGATGACCAAGATAATGAAAATAACAGTACTGAAGATAACCAAGATGATGACAATAACAACACTGAAGATGATGACACAGATGATGACAATAACACTAGTGAAGATGATGACACAGATGATGACAATAATACTAGTGAAGATGATACCAACGATATTGTAGTTAAAGATTATACTGAAGATATGAATGCTAGTGAAAAAGCATTGTTTGTGGAATATGGCCTAACAAACCAAGACATTCACAAAACGGAAGTTATGGTTGCAAACTTGCTTCCTTGGGCAAAAGATGTTATAACTAATGGCCTAGCAAATTTAATGCCATACACTGCCTTAACTACAGAAGTTTCATTTGAAATTTTACAGCCAGCACTATTCAATATCTTTACTGACATTGAAATTAAATCTATGGTTGTAAATGATGACTTACTAGAAACATTGGGTATAGATATAGCTTCATTAACAAACATTACAACCTTAACCCAAATGTTAGATGCACAATTTAGTGATATCAAAGAAACTGATTGGGAAAACAGTATAGTTAAGCAAGCCGCAGAACTAGGATTTGTAACTGGTATGCCTGACGGTACATTTGCCCCAGACAAACAACTTCAAGTTGCAGATACCTTTACCTTCTTGGATAGAGTGCTTCTTGTGAACGGAGTAACAGACATGAGGCTTTCACGTACAACAGTTGAAAAATATATAACTACAAAAGATCACTGGGCGTTTAATTCAATGGCATCTATTGGTTCAAAACTTTCTGAAGATACACTTAGCAAAGTTACGACTAGTGAAATGACTCGTGGATTACTAGCTCAAGTTCTATACGAAGTAACTGCAGACAGCATTGTTACTACTAATGAAGCTGTTAAAGTAACTACAAACTTTGGAGATATATTGACTTCTCCTTACAAAGATGCAATTGAGTATTGTGTTGCAACTGGTCTTCTAAATGGCACTAGTGAAACCACAATGTCTCCAGATAAAATTGTTACTCGTGCCGAAATGACCGCAATCATTATGCGTATCCATGACGCACTACAAAAATAGTAATAGATAAGAATTAGGAATTAAACGGGGGCACATCAGCTATATAGTGCCTCCATTTTTTATTTACTTATATATAGGGGTTATGTATGGACAAAGAAATCAGTATTGACGCAGTTATAGTAGTCTTATCAGATTTGGCACACGACGAGTTTTGGAATAAATTTATTGATTTTATTGAAGAAAACAATTGGCTATTTGGTGGTGGCATAAATCCTAAAAAAAATCTTGAAAGAACTTTTCATATCGATGGGTGTACAATGGTTCAACCAAGCTCAACAGCAGATGAGTTTAAGGATAAGTTTATTAAACTTGTTGAAGAAAATAATTGGCTAGTTAAAAGTTTTGATATTAGGGAAATTGTTGACGGATATTATATTAATCCAGACGGCTCCCAAGGAAAACATGTGAACGACCCTATCTAATTAAAGAGGTAACTTAAAAAGTGGAAAATATTATCATAGTATCTTGACAATAAAAATATATAATGTTATTCTAAACCTAATTCCTACAAAATTACTAGGGATTGGAGGAAGCTAAAAGAAGATGAAGTTATCTACAAAAGGAAGATATGGATTAAAGTTGATGGTAGAACTTGGAGCTAATTCTACAGACAGACAAATTTCTTTAAGCTACATTTCCGAACACCTTGGGATTTCCGAAAGTTATCTTGAGCAATTGATTGCCAAATTGAAGAAAGAAAATCTTGTAATTAGTAAACGGGGCTCACAGGGAGGATACCTGCTTGCTAAAAACCCAAAAGATATAACAGTTGGCAATGTATTAAGAGCTTTGGAAGGTTCACTTGCTCCGACAAAATGTACAGGTGAAGGAACATATGATTGTAGCTTACAATGTGGTTGTGGTGGAAAATGTGTTACTAAATCTGTGTGGGAAAAAATGAGAGATGGAATAAATAACGTTGTTGATAGCATAAGTCTACAAGAACTTATTGACGACTATAATGAGGGTAAATTGGAGGTAATTTAAAAATGATTTATTTTGATCATGCGGCAACGACACCTATGAAAACAGAGGTATTGGATGCAATGATGCCATACTTGACACAAAATTTTGGAAATCCATCAAGTATTTATCAAATTGCTCAATTAAATAAAAAAGCAATTGATGAGGCAAGAGACACTATAGCAAAATATCTGGGAGCTAAACCTAATGAAATTTATTTCACAAGTGGTGGAACAGAGTCTGACAATTGGGCTATAAAAGGCATTGCCGAAGCTTATAAAGAAAAAGGAAACCATATTATTACAAGTAAAATTGAGCATCACGCTGTTATTCATTCATGTGAATATCTAGAAAAACATGGATATGAAGTAACATATTTAGATGTTGATGAGAACGGAGTAGTTGATTTAGAGCAACTTAAAGCTTCTATTAGACCTACCACTATATTAATTACTATTATGTATGCTAATAACGAGATTGGTACAATAATGCCTGTCGAAGAAATTGGTAGAATTGCAAAAGAACATGACATACCATTTCACACTGATGCAGTTCAAGCAGTTGGGCAAATTAAGATTGATGTGGTAAAGCAAAACATTGACATGTTGTCTTTATCTTCACATAAAATAAATGGGCCAAAAGGAGTAGGAGCTTTATTTATTCGTAGAGGTTTAAAAGTAGCACAATTTATACATGGTGGTGGCCAAGAACGTGGCAGACGTGGTGGAACAGAAAATGTTGCGGGCATTGTAGGTTTCGGAAAAGCTATGGAGCTAACCTATAGGAATTTTGATAAAAAAATTGCTAACTTAGTATATTTGAGATCAAAATTGATAGAAGGAATATTAAATAACGTTCCTTATGCAAAACTAAACGGTCATCCAACAAATCGTCTTGCTAATAATGTTAATATATCATTTGAGTTTGTAGAAGGAGAGTCTGTTTTATTACTTCTAGATATGCAAGGTATTTGTGCTTCAAGCGGTTCAGCCTGCACTTCAGGTTCTCTTGACCCGTCTCATGTGCTTTTGAGCATCGGACTTCCACATGAAAAGGCACATGGTTCTGTTAGAATGACTTTGGGAGAAGGCTCAACACAAGAAGAAGTAGACGAGGTAATAGAAAAATTACCAGCTATAATAAAACGAATGAGAGATATGTCTCCTTTGTATGAAGAATTTATGAAAAAATCTAAATAATTTAAGAGGTTGATTATGTATAGTGAAAAAGTGATGGATCATTTTATGAACCCTAGAAACGTTGGCGAAATTGAAAACGCTAGTGGTTCAGGAACAGTAGGAAACGCTAAATGTGGCGATATTATGAAAGTAGATTTGAAAATTGAAGATGGTATTATAAAAGACGCTAAGTTTAAAACTTTTGGCTGTGGTGCGGCAATTGCAACAAGCTCAATGGCGACAGAAATGGTTATTGGCAAAACTGTGGAAGAGGCGTTAAAAGTAACAAATAAAGCTGTAATGGATGCTTTAGATGGATTGCCACCAGTAAAGGTGCATTGCTCAGTATTGGCTGAAGAAGCCCTTCAATCAGCTTTATGGGATTATGCTGATAAAAATGGCCTGGTAATAGAAGGTTTAAAAAAGCCTGAACCTGATGAAAATCACCATGATGATATAATTAATGATGAGGTCGTAAATGTTTAAAGTTGTTGTAGGAATGTCTGGAGGAGTGGATAGTTCAGTTGCGGCCTATCTGCTTCAACAGCAAGGTTATGAAGTCATTGGAGTTACAATGCAAATTTGGCAACAAGATAAAGATGGAGACAGAGAAGACGGATGCTGTGGCCTTAGTGCGGTTGATGATGCAAGACGAGTTTGTCAAAAACTAGGTATTCCACACTATGTCATGAATTTTAGAGAGGATTTTAAGCGTGATGTAATAGACTACTTTATTGAAGAATATCAAAGAGGGCACACTCCAAATCCTTGCATTGCCTGCAATCGCTATGTAAAGTGGGAGGCCATGCTTAATAAATGTTTGCAAATAGGTGCTGATTTTATAGCAACTGGGCACTACGCCAAAGTGGAAAAATTAGACAATGGCAGATACGTTTTAAAACAATCTAAAACTTTAGCAAAAGACCAGACATATGCTCTATATAATTTAACTCAACATCAATTAGCACACACACTGATGCCTCTGGGTGATTATACCAAAGATGAAGTGCGTGCTATTGCAAACGATATCGGATTATTTGTTGCAAATAAACCTGATAGCCAAGAAATTTGTTTTGTTGAAGATAATAACTACGGGAAATATATTGAGGATATGACTGGTAAAAAATATGCTCAAGGCAACTTTATTGATAAAGATGGAAATGTACTTGGAAAACACAAAGGAATTATTTACTATACAATTGGCCAAAGAAAAGGTCTTGGAATTGCATTTGGTAAGCGTACTTTTGTATCAAATATAGATCCAATTAATAATACAGTTACTCTTGGTGACAACGAAGATTTATTTACAAATGTTGTTTATGGAGCTAATTTAAATTTTATGCCATTTGAAAAATTGGATAAACGACTAGATATATCGGCTAAGATAAGATATAGTCATTCGCCTGCAAAGTGTAGTATTAAAATGCTGGACGAATACAAAATAGAATGTGTATTTGAAGAACCACAACGTGCTGTTACTAAAGGGCAAGCCATTGTATTTTATGATAACGAAACAGTAGTCGGTGGAGCAACAATAGTCAATTGACCTTACACCTTCCCTAGGGTGAATTTACCCCTCCGTCACTACGTGACACCTCCCCTAGGGTGAACTTACCCCTCCGTTACTACGTGACACCTCCCCTTAAAAGGGGTGATTATTAGCTAAAAGTATCCTTAAGTAGCTCTATTCCTCTACTAAACAGATCTGCTCCTAGACTTTGTACACTAGATTGAAGACTATTGCCACCAGCTGCTTTTATAAAATTTAATTTTTTAAATAATGCAGGATTATTTTCTGACATATCATCTACCTGGTCTTTAAGTATTTCAATTTCACTTTCAGAAAAATTTTTTCTAAGAACCCCAATATCAGACAGCAAAGTGGCTAATAAAGCTTCCGTTTCTCCTATTGCATTACAAATAGAATTAGGACGCAATTTTTCCATCAAAAGTTTAATCACATTATTTTTAGGATACCAAATGGGTTCATCATCCCATCTACTGTTTTTATCCTCAACTAGAGCTCCTTTTACCATAAGAATATTTTTTACATTCTCAAAAAGATCTTCCTTAACATCTGCGTTATAGTTATTTTCAAATTCTTCAATTAACTCATCAAATTCCATGGGCTCATTTTCTTGTATTATTTCATAAACTGGTTGCAAGTGGGAACATTCTAAATTAAGCTTATCAACAATTTTTATTGTCTGGTCATTTCTAAATTTAATTAACTTGCGTTGAACAAGTTCTAAAACCGCAGCTACTTCAAGCATCAAATCTTCGCTATGCCATTCGCCAAATTCTCCATTATTTTTCATAGCACATAACGTATATTGTTGTGTTAAAGTTAAGTCATTCATAAATTGCCTCTTTTCCTAGGTTATAAAAAATGATACTCCACATATATCTACATTTATAGATAAGGAGAACGAATATATCTCACAGATTAACAATTATTATATCCCAAAACAGAAAATTTAAAAGAAATTTCAAAATTTATACGTATCGTTATTACGGTTCTTCAAATTTATTTTAAAAAACTGATTATTTTAAAATAAGTTGTCTATAATGTAAATATGATAGGTAAGAATTATAGTGGCTACCTTTAATCATAAACAATGTTAAAAGGGTAGTAGCTTTTATATTAAAAAGTAGTATTAGTAAGGGGTGAATAATGTTAGAACTAGGAAAAGTACAAAATTTAATGGTAATACAAGAATCTGATTTTGGTTTATACTTGGCTGAAGACCAAGATGAATTGCAAGATAAAGTTTTATTGCCTAACGCAGAAATACCCGAGGGTACAAAGCTAGGGGATAAAATTGATGTATTTTTGTACAAAGATACTCAAGATAGAATTGTAGCTACCTGTAAAGAACCTTTATTGAAGCTGGGTGAAGTTGCTTTCTTGGAAGTTGCTGAAGTTACAGATATAGGAGCTTTTTTGAAGTGGGGACTGATTAAAGATTTGTTGCTACCATTTAAAGAACAACTAGTTAAGGTTGAAGCGGGTAAATCATATGTAGTAGGACTATATATAGATAAAACGGACAGATTGTGTGCTACAATGAAAGTTTACAATTTATTAAGTTCTGAAAGTCCATATATAATAAATAAAATGACTAGAGGATTAGTGTATCGTCAAACACCCGAACATGGTGTATTTGTTGCGGTAGATGGTAAATATCACGGATTGATTATAAATAAAGAAATTTATAGAGAATATAACATTGGTGATTGGATTGATATTCGTATCAAAAACGTAAGACCTGATGGAAAATTGGAACTTACAGAGCGTAGACAAGTAAATTCCCAAATGGAAATTGATGCCAATCAAATAATGACTATATTAAAAAAAGAAGATGGATTTTTACCTTTGAACGATAAAAGCAATCCTAACATTATAAAAGAAAAACTTAAGATGAGTAAAGCTTCTTTTAAACGTGCAGTGGGCCGTTTGTTAAAAGAAGGAGTAGTAGAATTTGCTAATAACGGAATAAAAATTAGGTTTTAGGTATGAAAAATTGATTTAGGAAACATAATAATATTAAATAATAATATTAATTTGAAAGTATATTAAAAGAATCTAGGAGGTAGATAATATGAGATTTTTTACAGGAATTGTTGTTGGTAGTATGGCAATTGGAGCAAAATACTTTTTATCACCAAAAAAAGGGCCTAAAGTTTATTCTAAAAAAATAGGTAAAAAATGGGCTACCTGTCCAAACAGAATGAATGAAGAGATTGATTTATAAAAAAAAATATAATAAAGGTCTCATGATAATTAAATGTAATTTAGTTGAATAGGACAAATATAATTTAATATATAATTTAACAATAGTGTGGGTTATAAAAAGCCTGGTTTATTTAAACAAGGGTTTTTATCATAATGAGAAAGGCCAAAGGTCTTTCTCATTATATTTACCCAAAAAGAGGTGTAATTATATATATGGAAATTCTAAAGTTAGTCAGTCCGTCCTATCCAATATCAAATACTTATCGTCCAATTAATTTGGTGCAAGATCCTATTACAAAGGTATGGCTTGTAAAAGAAGCATTTGAACAATTTTATAAAATGAATAATGTACTGCAAAAAGAAGGATTATCTTCTTTGTGTATATCAAGTGGATATAGGTCCTATATGTATCAGCAATCTCTATGTGCTAAAAAAGAAAAGCTAGGATTTAATAATATAGCAAAGGAAGGTTGCAGTGAACACCAGCTAGGAATAGCTATGGATTTAATGACAACCCCTGTTATAAATGATACAAGAAACAACGACCTATCGGTTACCAACTTAAATAACAGAAGTTTGCAAGTGTTTGACTTAACCTTCCACAAACAATGGCTAGATATAAACAGTGCAGATTTTGGATTTATATTAAGATATCCATTTGATAAATCTTATATTACAGGTGTACCTTATAAAGCGTATCATTATAGATATGTAGGAGTAAGTCATGCTAAAAAAATTGTTAAAAACGGTTTGTGTCTTGAAGAGTATATAGAAATGCATACTAGTATGCGATATTTTTAAAAAGGAGTATTTTAAAGATGTACGGATTAAATGAATTAAGAGAGATGTACTTAAGTTTTTTTCAAAGCAAAGGTCATTTAAGACTGAAAAGTTTTTCTTTGCTACCAAATAATGATAAAAGTTTATTACTTATAAATGCAGGGATGGCTCCGTTAAAGCCGTATTTTACTGGCCAAGAAGTTCCTCCTTCTAAGAGAGTGACTACTTGTCAAAAATGTATCCGTACTGGTGATATTGATAATGTGGGTAAAACTGCAAGACATGGTACGTTTTTTGAAATGCTTGGAAATTTTTCTTTTGGAGATTATTTTAAAGAAGAAGCTATTGAATATGCATGGGAATTCTTAACTAAAGTAATAAATATTTCGCCAGAAAAGCTTTCAGTAAGTGTTTATGAGGAAGATGAAGAAGCTGCACAAATTTGGCATAATAAAATTGGCATTCCAAAGGAAAAAATATTTTATATGGGTAAAGAAGATAATTTCTGGGAAGTTGGAACGGTTGGACCGTGTGGGCCTTGTTCAGAAATTTATTATGATAGAGGAGAAAAATATGGTTGTGGTTCACCAAACTGTGCTGTGGGGTGTGATTGTGACAGATTTTTAGAAATATGGAACCTAGTCTTTACCCAATTTGATAAACAAGAAGATGGCTCTTATGCACCACTACCAAAGCCAAATATTGACACTGGAATGGGCTTAGAACGTCTGGCTGTTGTTATGCAAGATGTATATTCATTATTTGATGTAGATACAGTCAAAAATATCCGTGACCACGTTTGCAAAATGGCAAATGTAACATATGGAAAGAATTTAAAAAAAGATATTTCCATTCGTGTTATTACTGACCATGTGAGAGCAATAACATTTTTAGCATCTGATGGAGTTCGTGCTTCAAATGAGGGTACTGGATATATTTTAAGAAGACTTTTAAGACGTGCAGTTCGCCATGGCAAACTACTTGGAATAAAAGGTTTGTTTCTAGAGCCACTTATTAAAACCGTAGTGGAAAATTCTAAGCATGAATATAGTGAATTACAAGAGAAATTTGAATATATTATAAAAGCACTAACTGTTGAAGAAAAAAACTTTAACCTAACAATAGAACAAGGACTTAATATTTTAGAAGAATATATATCTGATTTGCAAAAAGAGAATAAAACTATTCTTGACGGAGCTAAATGCTTCAAATTATATGACACGTATGGTTTTCCTTTGGATTTAACTTTGGAAATTCTTGAAGAAAAAGGATTAGGAGTAGATGAAGAAGGATTTAAAAGAGAAATGGAAGCTCAACGAAACAGGGCAAGAAGTGCTCAAGCAGAAACAAATTATATGGGAGCAGACCGCACTATTTTTCATGAACTAGACACTTCTATAAATTCTATCTTTAATGGCTACGATAAATATGATTTTAATTCAGAAATTAAATTTATTACTACACAAGATAAAATTATTGAGAGCGCTAAATTAGGTGAAAATATTTTTATTATAACAGAGCAAACACCTTTTTATGCTGAAAGTGGAGGGCAAATAGGTGATATTGGAGAAATTTCTACTGATACAGGTGTAGTTAAGGTCACAGCTACAACAAAGGTTGTAGGTGGAAAAATAGCTCATCAAGGCGAAGTTATTAAAGGTGAAATTAAAGTTAATCAGCCAGCACATTTGGATGTAGACAAAAAGAATAGACTTAGTATAATGCGAAATCATAGTGCAACCCATTTACTACAACATGCTTTGAGAGAAATTGTGGGAACTCATATTGAGCAAGCGGGGTCAAATGTAACAGCAGATAGATTGAGATTTGACTATACACATTTTCAACCTCTTTCATCAGAGCAAATTAGAGAAATTGAAAACCTAGTAAACAATGAAATTCTTAATGGATATGCGGTAACCATCGAAGAAATGTCCATTGATGAAGCAAGAAAAAAAGGTGCAATGGCCTTGTTTGGTGAAAAATATAGTGAAGTTGTACGTGTAGTTGATATGGGAAAAAAATCCATAGAATTATGTGGAGGAACTCATGTTACAAATACTACTGAAATTGGAACTTTTAAGATTGTTTCAGAAATAGGTGTCGCTTCAGGTGTAAGACGTATTGAAGCAATAACTGGATTTGCAGCTTTATCATACTACCAAAATCTTGAAGATGAACTAAATCAGATTGGAGATTTAGTAAAAGCTAGGAAAAATGATATTGTGAAAAAAGTAACTTCTAACTTAAAAGAACTACAATCTTTGCAAAAAGATTTTGATGCATTAAAATCTCAAATTGCTAGGTCTGAAGCTACACAAATATTAGATAATGCTACAGAAGTTAATGGCTTAAAAATATTAGTAGCTCAATTAGAAAATATAGACATGAATAATCTAAGAGATATGGGTGATACACTAAAAGATAAACTTGGTGAAGGAATAATATTTTTAGCGTCTGGAAACGAAGGAAAAGTAAATTTAGTTTGTATGGCAACAAAGGGAGCAGTTGAAAAAGGGGCTCATTGTGGAAATATTATTTCTAAATCTGCTAAAATAGTAGACGGTGGCGGTGGGGGCCGACCCAACATGGCTCAAGCTGGTGGAAAAAATTACAATAAGATTAAAGAGTGCTTAAAAGTTGCTAAAGAAATAATTTTAGAGCAAATAAAATAATAATGATTGTAAAACCTATTGACGTTTGGAGCATTATGAATTATAATCTTGTGTAGTGCTTAATCTTTTCTCCGTATAAATGCAAAAGCACAACACCGCAACGGGGGGAGGGAAAACAAATGTCAGAGGTTACTGTTCGTGAAAACGAATCTTTAGATAGTGCTCTTCGTAGATTTAAAAGAAACTGTGCAAAAGCTGGTATCATGCAAGAAATCCGTAAGAGAGAACATTATGAAAAACCAAGCGTGAAGCGTAAAAAGAAATCAGAAGCTGCACGTAAAAAAAATAGACAATACTAATAAGTAACGTCTTAATAATGTTTAAATATATAAAAAAAGCTAGGTATATAATATGCCTAGCTTTTTTTATTCATAAACTAATGATGTAAATTAAATGATAATATATATATTTAACATATAGTTGAAGTTATTTGACAATTATGGTAAAATGTAGGGCATAACTATAAAAATAGTAATTAGACTACAGTTTATGATTAGGATGGTAGACTGTGTCTTAATATAATTCTTTAACAGATTGCCAACTATCTCTAATTATAGAGATGGTAATTTTACGCATTAAGCTATACAAATACTATTGGAGGAATGAAAAAATGAAAGTAGTTACATTTGGAGAAATAATGTTAAGATTAGCACCAGAAGGATATCTTAGATTTAATCAAGCTGATAGATTTCAAGCAACTTATGGTGGTGGAGAAGCAAACGTTGCAGTATCTTTAGCAAACTATGGACTGGACGCAAAATTTGTTACTAAACTTCCTAAACATGAAATTGGGCAAGCTGCAGTAAACGATCTA
This sequence comes from Candidatus Epulonipiscium fishelsonii, assembly GCA_001983455.1. Classification (GTDB taxonomy): domain Bacteria; phylum Bacillota; class Clostridia; order Lachnospirales; family Cellulosilyticaceae; genus Epulopiscium_A. The sequence goes on along the minus strand of LJDB01000070.1, from coordinate 13,245 downwards.
CGTCAATTTGGAATTGATACATCTGCTATCACTCGTGGTGGAGATAGAATTGGTATTTATTTTATAGAAAAAGGTGCATCTCAAAGACCTTCAAAAGTAATATACGACCGTGCTCACTCTGCTATTAGTGAAGCTACATGCAAAGATTTCAACTGGGATGAAATTTTTAAAGGAGTTGATTGGTTCCACTTTACAGGAATTACTCCAGCACTAGGTGATAATGTTACACAGATTTGTATTGAAGCGTGTAAAGCAGCCAAAGCTAAAAACATTACTATTAGTTGTGATTTAAATTATAGAAAAAAATTGTGGAGCAGAGAAAAAGCTGGGCAAGAAATGGCTAAATTGATGGAATACGTTGATCTTTGCATTGCTAATGAAGAAGATGCTGCTGATGTGTTTGGAATTCATGCGGAAGCTACAGATATTACAAGCGGAAAATTAAACCATGAAGGATATAAAGATGTTGCTAAAAAATTAGCTGACAGATTTAATTTTAAACATGTAGCAATTACTCTAAGAGGCTCAATTTCAGCAAATGATAACAACTGGGCAGCTATGTTATATAACGGAAAAGAATATTTCTTCTCAAAAAGCTACGCTGTACGTATAGTTGACCGTGTTGGTGGAGGAGACTCTTTTGGAGCAGGCTTAATTTATAGTTTCTTAAATAAATATGAAGATCAACAAGCTATTGAGTTTGCTGTGGCAGCATCTTGCTTAAAACACACAGTAGAAGGCGATTATAATCGTGTAACACTAGAAGAAGTTCAAGCTTTAGCAGGTGGAGACGGATCAGGACGTGTACAAAGATAATTAATTATATTAATGGGCGACATTTTGTCGTCCTATTATTATTTTAAGGAGGTTATTTTTCATGGCAAGGGTTATTTTAATAGGTGAACCTATGGCACTATTTACTGCAAAAGAAGAAGGGAAGTTGGATGGAGCTGAAAATTTTTCTCGCTCGGCAGCAGGTGCAGAAATGAATGTAGCAATTGGATTAAAGAGATTGGGACATAATGTAAGTTATATAACTAAACTAGGGGAAGATCCGTTTGGAAAATATCTAATGGAATTTCTAGGTAACCAAGGAATAGATACACAATATATAACTTTTGATAATCATTTTCCTACTGGAATTCAAGTTAAATCTAAAAATCCAAAAGGTGATCCCGATACAGTCTATTATCGTCATGGTTCGGCAGCATCAAATTTAAAAATAGATGATGTGGAAAATATAAGAATGGAAAATTATGATCACTTCCATTTAACAGGAATTTTTCCAGCCATATCGAATATCTCTAGAGCTACTCTTTTATATTTAGTGCAAAAAGCAAAATACATGGGATTAACTACTTCTTTTGACCCAAATTTGAGGCCTTCTTTATGGGAAAACATAGAGACTATGATACAAAGAATAAATCATATTGCCTTTAAATGTGATGTTGTATTACCTGGTATTAGTGAAGGAAAAATATTAACTGGTTATGAAAATGAAGTTGATATTGCAAATTTCTATTTATCTCATGGAATAAAAGTTGTAGTGATTAAACTTGGGCCAAACGGAGCTTATGTTAAAACACAACTTGAAGAAGGATATATAAACGGATATCCAGTCAACGAAATAATAGATACAGTTGGAGCGGGAGATGGCTTCGCTGTTGGATATATAAGTGGAATTTTGGAAAGAATGTCATTGAAACATTGTGTTCAAAGAGCTAATGCTATTGGAGCTTTACAAGTAATGCATGTTGGAGACAATGAAGGTTTGCCTGATAGGGAACAACTTAAAAGTTTTATGGAAAGTAATTAAGGACAATTAATGGTGAATAAAATAAATTGTAGCTATATTCTTTAGGATATAGCTTATTATTCATGCTAATGAGAAAAGGACAAAGGTTCTTTCTTAGCATTTATGATAAAAAAATACTTTTTGAGTTATATATAATGTCGAACAAAAGAACCCCATAAAATTTTTTATTAATTATAATGGCATAAGACATAAAATTATATCATTATTGAATACCTGTCCTAAAGTTAGCATAGGATATAAGGAAAGGGGCATATGCTGTGAAAAAAAAAGAAGGGAAGGGATCATTTATCAAACAACTTGTGCAATCAGTAGAAGGAATGAATGGAGTTTTTGATCAAATGCCAGTAATAACAATTTTGGGCAATGAAACTTTAACAATAGAGAATTTTTTGAACATAATAGAATATAATGATGAAACTATAAGATTAAAGTTAAAGATAGGAATTGTTGCTATTACAGGGAGACAACTTGAAGCTAAAAATATGACCCAAGATCAAATAACAATAAAAGGATATATTGAAGGAATAAATTTTATAAAATTGGGGGGATAATTTTGTTTATATCTTTATGGAATTATTTTAATGGATATGTTGTAGTAGAAATTAGTGGAGCTAAAATTGAAAGATTTATTAATGGAGCTTTAAGAGATGGAAACACATTTTGGGATGTTAGTCATAAAGAAGATTCAGTTATTTTAAAAACAACATTAGATGGTTTTAAAAATTTAAAATCTGTTGCCTATAGATCAAAATGTCGTATAAGAATTCTAGACAAAAAAGGATTACCTTTTTTAGGATTTAGATATCGAAAAAGAAAGCTTCTTATGTTAGGAAGCTTGATTTTCGTAGGGTTTATGTATATGCTTACTTCATTTGTGTGGCTAGTAGAAATAAATGGAACACATACTCTTGAAGAGACTAACATTATAGAAACATTGAAAAAAGGAGGATATACAACTGGAAAGTTAAAATGGAACTTAGATTTAAGACAAGCTGAGCAATATCTAGTGGATGCATATCCAGAAATTTTATGGTCTGCAATTTCATTTGAAGGAACTAAATTAAATGTTCAAATTACAGAGGCAGTGCCAAAACCAATTATTCATGACGAAACAATACCAACTGATATAATTGCAAAAAGAGATGGAATAATTACATATATAGCAACCAACACAGGTATACCAAAAGTAAAAAAAGGGGATACTGTTAAAAAAGGGGATGTTTTAGTAAGTGGAACAGTCGCAATTGATAGTGATGTTATGACAGGAGTAAGGTATGTTCCATCAAGTGCAGTTGTTTCAGCTCAAACAAGCTATTTATTAGAAGCAAAACTTCCTATTGAACAGATTAAGAAAAGTTATATTAATGAAGGTACAAAATCAACGTTTGGAATACAAATATTTGATATGCAAATTCCACTTATAAAAAATAAAATGGATGCTGAAGAATATGATACCTTAGTGACTATTCATCAATTAAAACTAACAAATTATTTTCCTCTTCCATTCTATTGGATTAGAAATGATAAAGTTCCATATGCTAGTGAGATAATACTTAATGAAGAGCAAGATGTAAAAGATAATTTAGAAGGAAAACTACACGATGAACTTAGAAGAAAAATAACTGACACTGGAAAAATTATCTCAACAAATTTGACCTTTGAACAAGCTGATGGATATATTATAGGCAGGTTGCAAGCACTAGTACATGAAGATATAGGTGCAGAAGTTGAAATAACTGCAATAGAAAATTAATACTATAAGGAGAACTATGTATATAAATTTAGAAGATACACAAGATTTTTTAGATAAAGATTTATTACTAGCAATAGAAGATGTTATTAAAGCGACTTTAGAGTTTGAACAAGCTCCAAATGAATGTGAAATAAGTTTAACTATTGTGGATAAAGACGAAATACAACAGATAAATAAAGAATATAGGAATATTGATAAAGTTACAGATGTTTTATCATTTCCACAAATAGAAATGGATGAAAACGGAAAGCTTAATTGGCCAGATAGTATTGGTGAAAATATAATTTTAGGAGATATCGTATTATGTTTTCCAAAGGCCATTGAACAATCTAGTGAATATGGACATACTTTAAAACGAGAAGTATGCTTTTTAGTAGTGCATAGTATGCTCCACTTATTAGGTTATGACCATATGGAAGAAGAAGCAGAAAGACAAATGATACAAAAGCAAAATGAAATATTAATTAACATACAAAGATAACAAATTGTTAATATACTAATGAAAGAAGGAATGATAATGGAAAATTTGCTTAAACAAGCAAAAAAAGCCATGGAAAATTCATATGCTCCTTATTCAAACTTTAAGGTAGGCTGTGCAGTAAAAATGAAAAGTGGTAAAGTTTATACAGGATGTAATATTGAAAATTCATCTTTTGGAGCTACAAATTGTGCTGAGAGAACTGCAATTTTTAAAGCAATATCAGAAGGTGCAAAAGAGATTGATCAGATTGCAATTGTAAGCTCAGGAAATATGGTAACATATCCCTGTGGGATATGCCGTCAGGTTATCAGTGAATTTATGAAAGACGGAACCTTTATATTTGAAGATAATAAAGGAAATATAGTAACTCGTACGTATGAAGAAATTTTCCCGTACTCATTTACTAAAAATGATTTAGAAAAAGCGAGGGAGAATAATTAATGTTTAAATCAGGATTTATTTCTATTATAGGTAGGGCAAACGTTGGAAAGTCAACGTTAATGAATAAGTTGGTAGGTGAAAAAATTGCCATCATGTCTAATAAACCACAAACTACACGTAATAGAATACAAACTATCTTAACAACTGAAGATTTTCAAGCCATATTTATAGATACTCCAGGAATTCATAATCCCAAGAATAAACTTGGAGAATATATGGTAAAGTCTGCTCAAACTACTTTAAACCAAGTTGATATAATTTTATATTTGGTTGAACCAGAAGCTAGAGTTGGTAAATTAGATAGTGAAATTATAGAAAAATTAAATACTTTAGATAGCAAAGTATTTTTATGCATTAATAAAATAGATAGTATTTCAAAAGAAGAACTAGTGAAAGTTATTGAAGCTTATAAAGACAAAGGAAATTTTGCAGAAGTTATTCCAATTTCAGCATACGAAGGAAAAAATATAAATAATTTATTGAATTGCATCAATAAATACCTTCCAGAAGGCCCAAAATTTTTTCCTGACGATATGATAACTGACCAACCAGAAAGACAAATAATAGCTGAATTAATTAGAGAAAAAGCTTTACATTGTTTGGATCAAGAAATTCCTCATGGAATAATGATTGAAATAGATAGTATGAAAACAAAAGGTAAGTCAAATTTAATTGAAATTGATGCCACTATAATTTGTGAGCGTGAGTCCCACAAGCGTATTATAATAGGAACACAAGGCCAAATGATTAAACAAATTGGAACTTATGCAAGGCGAGATATTGAGCATTTATTGGGTTCAAAAATATATTTGGAACTTTGGGTAAAAATTAAGAAAAATTGGCGTGAAAGCGATTTTTTACTTAAAAACTACGGATATAATTTAAAAGAATTGGTTTAGGTCTCATTGAATATGATAGTTAAAGGTCTAGTTATAAAAGAATATATTGTAGGTGAGAGTGATAAATATATCACTCTTTTTTCTAGAGAGTTAGGTCAAATTCAAGTTTCTGCTAAATTTGCAAAAAAATATGTATCAGGATTATCTGCAGGAACTCAATTATTCGTATATGGTGAATTTAAAATTATTAAGCGTCAAGATAAATATAAACTTTTAAGTGCAGACATTATTATGTCATTCTATAAATTGAGGGAAGATTTAATAGCACTCAGTTATGCAAATTATATTATAGAGTTTTTGCTTAAAGTAACTAATGAAAACGATAAACAAGAAGAATTATTAGTTTTAGCTTTATATACATTAAATACATTAACAAAAAGTCGTTTAAATTGTAAAATCGTAAGAACTATTTTTGATTTAAAAGCTCTACAATGTTTAGGTCTTATGCCACAAGTAAACAATTGTGTTGTGTGTGGAAAGAATTTAGATACATTAATAAAAAATGAAACATACTACTTTGATATAGGAAATGGAGGTTATAACTGTTGTGCAAATAATCATCTTAAACTAAAGGGATCTAGCATAGATTTAATAAAGTACATTTATAAACTTCCTATAAAACACTTATATTCTTTTAAAGCAGATTATAAAATTTTTAAAGAGTTAGATTTTTTGATGTATAAGTATAGAACATATTATATTGAATATAACTTTAATTCACTGGAATATATAAAAACATTATAACCTAGTATCTTTATACTGGTTAATTATTTTATCACTTAAGGTTAGCATTTAAAACTTAAAAACTAATTTATAAGTGATATATTAGTTTTCAGTATAACAATTAGCCTTTTAATATACCTGCTTTTATTGATAATAATAAAAAAAGACATATATATCATATTATTACATATTTTTACTTTAAAATCTTTTTTTTGACAATACTTAATGTCTAAATATAATTTAATAAAAAATAAATCAATAAGTTGAATATTAATGGCATAGTTAATAATATTATAGGAGTATAGGATAAATTATATAATAAATAAAAACTTAATTATAATAGGCGGTAACTTGAATAGAAATATTTTTGACACTTCAACTGTAGGCAAACAAAAAATAAATTTGCCTACATAACATTTAGGAATAATGTTCCTAATATGATGCTTATCAATATAAATATTTCGTATTTATCTAGCATATAGAGCACCACCTTTTTACTTTGACTTTGTGTTATACATATAAAGGTAATCTGGTGTTTTAAGGATACTTCTGGCAAAATTAAGTTAGATATCCACATTTTTATTTGCAAATACAGATAAGCCACCTATTTTAAAATATAGCCTTAATAATAATGTATGAATATAAGACAAATTCGACACTAAAAAGCAAATTTTCAGAAAAATATTTGGACTATGCATTTTAAAAGTTAAAAACTTAGGCTATACTAAAATTATATAGAATGAAAGAGAGAATATAATATGGAAAAATTATTACTTATTGACGGATTAAGTATATTAAATAGAGCATTTTACGCATTACCTTTGATGACAACAAAAGAAGGAATATACACAAATGCAGTGTATGGATTTATAAAAACAATGCTAAGCCTTATAGAAACTGAAAAACCAGATTTTTTGGGAGTAGCATTTGATGTTAATAGAAATACATTTAGAACAAATATAGCAAGTTACTATAAAGAAACAAGAAAAGACTCACCAGCAGAATTTAAATCTCAAATTAAGCTATTAAAAGATGTGCTTGATATTATGAATATTTATAGAATTGAAAAAGAAGGTTTTGAAGCAGATGATTTAATTGGAACGATTTCAAAGAAAATAACTTCAGAAAATATTCAAATTGTTATTACATCTGGAGATAAAGATTTATTGCAACTTGCAACAGATAGAGTTCAAATTCAAATACCTAAAACAAAAAATAAAGCGACTATAATAGAAACATATTTTGAACAAGATGTAATCAACACATATGGTGTAACTCCCACAGAATTTATAGACGTAAAAGGACTTATGGGAGACCCTTCAGATAACATTAAAGGGGTTCCAAGCGTTGGAGAAAAAACAGCTACTAAACTTATTTCAGAGTATAAAAGTATTGAAGAATTATATGAAAATATTGATAATATGAAAAAAAGCAAATTAAAAGAATCTTTGATTTTATATAAAGATCAAGCTATCGAAAGTAAATTGTTAGCGACAATTGATTGTAATGTTGATATTAAAGTAGACATAGAAAATTTCAAATATGATTTAGCACCAACTAAACAAATAGAACAGCTATTTACCAGATTGCAATTTAACTCATTATTGGATAAATTTTCGGTAAAGCATCTGGATCCTGCTAAAATATATGAAATTGTTCATCCTATGGAATTGTCACAAATGTTAATAGACCAATATGAATGTGAAATAAGTTACGAGATATTATATAACTTGTTTGAACTTAAAGTTTCTATTCAAAACCAAAATTTTGCTATAACATTTAATTTGGATAATGAACTTGATAAAATGGAACTATCCAAATTTTTAATTAATGATGACTATATGAAAATAGTTTATGATAGCAAAAAGATGCGTCATGAATTAAAAGCTATAGATTTAAAATTAGGCGAAAATGTGTTTGATGAATTTTTAGCAGAATATTTGACTGGCGAGCAAGAAAATTTAAGACAAACTTTAGAGGATTTTCATATGTCAAAGCTTTTTTATGATGTTGAACAGCCTTTAGCTAAAGTATTATTTGATATGGAAGTAGAAGGAATTAAGATAAATCTTAGTGAACTAAAACAATATGGACAAAAAATAATGAAGTTTATAGAAGAAGAAGAAAAGCAAGTTTATGAAATGGTTGGTGAAAAGTTTAATATTAACTCTCCCAAACAACTAGGAGAAGTGTTGTTTGAAAAAATGAATATTCCACCTGTCAAAAAAAATAAAACTGGATATTCAACATCTGTAGATATATTAGAAAAGTTAAAACCAAGCTATCCAGTAGTAGAAAGAATTTTGAAGTATCGCCAATATGCAAAATTAAATAATACTTATGTTATAGGATTAGAAAAAGTATTGACTAAGGATCATAAAATTCATTCAACTTTTACTCAAACTGTAACAACTACGGGGAGGTTAAGTTCAACAGAACCAAACTTGCAAAACATTCCTATTAGGACAGAATTAGGACATGAAATAAGAAAATTCTTTATACCTAGAAGTGAGGACTATATTTTCTTGGATGCAGACTATTCACAAATTGAACTTAGAGTATTAGCAGGATTATCTAAAGATGAAACACTTATTAATGCTTTTAAAAATAACCAAGATATTCATACTCTAACAGCATCACAAGTTTTTAACATACCTATAGAGGAAGTGACACCAGAACATCGATATAAAGCAAAAGCTGTAAATTTTGGTATTGTATATGGTATAGGGGCATTTTCACTTTCAGAAGACATTCATGTATCTGTTCAAGAAGCCCAACAGTATATTGACAATTACTTTAAAACATATCCTAAAGTTAAAATATATTTAGATAACTTAATTCAAAGTGCAACAGAAAAAGGATATAGTACAACAGTATTAAACAGACGACGTGAAATACTAGAGCTACGTTCACCAAACTTTACCACTAGAGAATTTGGAAAAAGAATTGCTATGAATACACCAATTCAAGGAACTTCGGCAGATATCATAAAGATTGCTATGATAAGAGTGCATAAAAAATTTAAAGAAAATAATTTTAAATCTAAGCTGATTTTAACTGTACATGACGAACTTTTAATTGATACATTTATTCCAGAGAAAGACAAAGTTAAAGAAATTTTAAAATATGAAATGGAAAATGCTTTAGACATAGGCGTTGAGCTAAAAGTTGAAATAAAAGAAGGTAAAAATTGGTATGATGCAAAATAGCAGATTTACTCACTTTGTTCATAAATCCGTTATCACGAATAAGAGAAAAAGCTCAAAACACTTTTTCCCTTATCTTGATGAATAATAAATTTCATAAAAAAAATCAGAAAAAAATCATAGTTATTTAATCTTAAGACTATAGACCATTGTCTATGGTCTATTTTTTTTGTAAAAGTTGTTAAAATTATAAATGGGATAATAATAAGTTTGTATTGCTCTAGTATAAATAAGGCTTTTATACATAGTAGTATAGCTTTTGAAATATTAATTGATAATCTTTAAATTTAGTGTTAAACTATGGTAGCAATTAAAAAATTTTTTAGGAGGATTTTCAAATGATTTATAAACCATATGGGAAAACAGGAAAACAGGTTTCAGCTTTAGGCTTTGGAGGAATGCGTTTTGATACTAAAAGAAGTATTGAAGAAAATGCATTAATTGTAAGATATGCAAATGAAATGGGAGTTAACTATTTTGATACTGCTCCTTTTTATTGTAATGATACCAGCGAAGATATAATGGGAGAAGCTTTCAAAAACATGCCAAACCCATTTTATGTTTCAACAAAAAGCAGTATTGGTAGTGAAAAAACTGCTGATGAAGTTAGAGGAAGAGTTGAAAAATCCTTGAGAAGGTTGGGTGTAGAAAAAATCAATTTTTTCCATATGTGGTGTATTAAAACTTTAGATCAATATAAAAAAATTATCGCACCAGGTGGTCCATATGACGGTGCTTTAAAATTAAAAAACGAAGGACTTGTTGATCACATTGTATTTTCAGTTCATGCAAAAGGTTCAGAAATTAGAACAATTATAGAAGATGGTCGATTTGAAGGAATGACCGTTGGATATAATGCAATTAATTTTCCATTTAGAGGAGAAGGAATTGAAGCAGCTGAAGAATATAATATAGGTGTAGCAACAATGAACCCTCTTGGAGGCGGAATAATCCCTCAAAATCAAGATTACTTTAGTTTTCTTAAAACACATGAAAACGAGTCTGTTATTCAAGCTGCACTTCGTTTTAATGCATCTCACAAAGCTATTACTACTGTTTTAGCAGGAATGAGCTCAATTGAAGAAGTAAAACATAATCTTGAAGCATTTAAAGATATTGAAATATATACACCTGAACAATTAAAAGAAATTAAAGACAATTTACGTACAGATATGAATAGCCTGTGTACTTCTTGTCAATATTGTATGCATTGCCCAAAAAATATTAATATTCCACGCTATATGGAATCATATAATATGAGAATATTGAAAAATGATGCAGCTTTAATTGATCAATATAAACATCTCCTTGAATTTGGAGAACTATCACTAGACAGTCCTAAACCAAGTGAATGTATTAGATGCGGAAAATGCGAACAATTATGTACACAAAAACTTGATATTATAAATAGACTAGAATATATGGCTAGTAAAATTGAAAATTAAAATTTGATTTTAATAAGTAAACACCTCTATTAGAAGTATAGAAGATTTATAAGTTGCCTTTATGATCTTTAATACAATATTTAGTGGTGTTTATTTTTGTGCCTACATGTATTACTAGTTATTTTGGAAAATAATTTTATAAAAAATATTTTCTTGACAATTATATATTACAACGTGTAAAATATAACTATAGCAAACTTACTAGTTTGTCGAATAATTAACTTGTTATGAAAGGAGATTATTATGTTTGGAAAAATTGGTATGGGGGAACTATTAGTAGTTTTAGTTATTATTCTTTTAATATTTGGACCTTCTAAACTTCCAGCACTAGCTAAAAGCTTGGGGCAAAGTTTAAGAGAGTTTCGTAAGGGAACACAAGACTTGACTAATAGTTTAGAAACTTTTGCAGATGAACCTGTTGTAAACACTACTACACTTGATCAAACTAAATCAGTTTCAACAACTGCTGAAACAGCTTCAGCAAGTGTAAATAGTCCAAGCTAAGGGGCTACTTTATGGAAACTTTAAAAAAACATAACAATGATGATATGCCTTTATTAGACCATTTATCAGAACTTAGAAATAGACTTAAAATTGTTGTAATTGTTAATCTAATAGCTATGGCTGTTGCATTTCAATTTAGCGAAGATATTATCTTGTATTTACTTAATTTAAATCCAGGAATGCACTTAGTGTACATATCACCTTCTGAGTTATTAATGGTTTATATACAAATTTCAGTTATTGTAGCTTTAATTATATGTTCACCAGTTACATTATATCAGATATGGGCTTTTTTAGAGAAAGGTCTAAAAAAACAGGAAAAGACATACATACTTATATCTTTATTTTTCGGTCTTATATGTTTTATATTAGGTGTTTATTTTTGTTATAGCATTGTCTTACCTAGTATGCTTGACTTTTTTCTTAGGCTTGAAATTAGTGAAATAACTAATATGATTTCTATTAGTTCGTATACTAGTTTTATAAATTTTATGCTTTTCAGTTTTGGTGTTGTTTTTGAGATGCCTGTAGTCATTTTTATTTTGACTAAGCTGAATATCATAAGCACAGAATTTTTGGAAAAAAATCGTGGTATTTCAATCGTGGCAATTTTTATTGCTGCAACAATAATTACACCACCTGATGTAGTGTCTCAGTTGATGTTAGGATTGCCAATGGTAGTGCTTTTACAAATTAGTATTGCCATAAGTAAACTAGCGAATAAATCTTTTTTTAAGAAAAAAGAAAATAGTTATGCAAAATAACAACAAATAAGAGGATAAACATTGGTTATCCTCTTGTTTTGTCTTTTATAAATATGTTATTATCTATCTTAATATTAACCAACAGGGCTTTTACTATGAATTCTTTTTTAGCTCAGTAGTGTTTATAATTTCTTTAACCATACCTACTTTAGGGGTGTTGTTCAAAATAATAATTCTCTCAAACCATCTATTTTGGATCATTTGCTTTAAAATAGGTTTTTTATAGCAGTCTTCTATATTGTTGCCATGAATTGTACAAAGAATAGAAACCCCTGCTCCTAGTGCTTCTTCCAGCGCCATTAAATCTTCGTTACTACCAATTTCATCAACAGCTAACACTTGAGGGGACATTGATCGAAGTAACATTCTCATTCCTTCTACTTTGGGACATGAGTCCAACACATCTGTACGAATTCCTACATCATTTTGTGGAACACCTCTATAACAACCCGCAATTTCTGATCTTTCATCTACTACTCCTACTGTAAATGGTCCTTGTCCGTAAAATCCATTACTGAAGTTTCTTATTATATCCCTTAAGATTGTTGTTTTTCCACATTTAGGAGGAGATATAATTAATGTATTGCACGGCTTGCGATTTTGAAGAATACTAGGCATAATTTTATCACTACACCCAATAATTTGGTGAGCAATACGAATATTTAAACCATTTATATCTTTCAAAGTTTTAAGTTTTTGATTTTGGACAACGGCTTTGCCTGTGACTCCTATTCTATGTCCACCTTCAATAGTTAAAAATCCTTGTCGCAATTCATCCTCCAAAGAATACATTGAAAAACCACTTATAAATTTTAATGTTCCTTCTATATCTTCTCTTGAAGCGACATAACTATTTTCTATTTTTACTACTCCACCCATATTAATTCCAAATTCCTCTTGATCTTTATAAAATATTATTGGCTTGTTTATTCTTATCCTAATTTCCTGTATGTCATTAAACATTGTATTTGGAATACTCATAAACATTTTTTTTATATGCATAGGAAAAATATCAATCATTTTTGTGTCCTCCTTATATTAACTAGTTGGAAATATATTAGCAGAAGCACTGCAAATTTTCAAGCACTAATAAATAAGTTTGAAATTAAATAGATAACGTCTTGTGCTAGTTAATTGCATTTTTTATATTACTATTAAAGGCGATTTTCTTATCTTTATTATGAATAATATTCATAGGTGATGGTCTAAGGGA
>LJDB01000069.1 GCA_001983455.1 Candidatus Epulonipiscium fishelsonii | reverse complement strand
AAAACACACAAAAATCAGAACCATAACAATAGGAACCTTTCCTTTTCTCACAGATTCTTTAAACATGGCTGGTGAGAATGGCATGACTTTTGAGATGAAGGTTTTATAAAATTCTCCTGTCAGCCCATCATTACCTGGGGATTTGTTAGTTTTAAGACATTTAAAACATTCAGCAATTTCAGTCAGATATATCTCCAATTCACAAAAATCTCTAAACTCATTTGTAATTTTGTTTGAATTTACTGCAATGTTTTCAAGAAAGGAATCAATTTGAGAGGAATGATTGAGGAACTGAGGAACAAAATTGTTGATAAAACTGAGAAACACGGTAAGAAAATTATTTAAGGGTCATTTGTTACTGCTCCATTGATAGTCATCTTACTTACATTGCTTTTTTCTAAACCAAAAAAATATTTTGCATTTTTCTTGCCTTGTTCAATCCATTTATGTCTTGATCTAATAAAGGCAGCTCTCGTTTTTCCCCCTCATTATTATTGCCAAACTGTTCTTGGAAAAATTAATATTAACTATCTCTTCACTGGTTAGATTTCCACAATTTTTCATTTATAGATCCAGAATTTCTTTAGAATGTTATATTCTTTTTCTCTTTTTGAATTGACAAATAATTTGCCTTTTTTAATGGAAAACTTTCGGATTTCATATTTAATTATTTCCCAAAAGTATCGATATGTATCAGTTGCACGGGCTTGCTTCCAGTATTTATTAATGATGTCACTTATTTCCAATTTAGGGTCTTTATTTTTCAGTAAAGAACTGTCAAGTCTTCAATAGCCCGTACTTTACTTCTGTGAAAATCATTCAAGTTAAGTTTAATGAAGATCCCTTTATGAGCTGTTAAAACAGCTGGTTCTCATGGATGTATTATAAGAACAACTCAGAAATTCAGATTTTACAAGCACACATGAATGTAAGGTAAGCCAACATGGCCTCGAAATCTCACTCCAGCCATGTATCCAAAGTTGGCAACCCTATTTCAGTCCTCCTCCATGCTGGCGACAATTGGTCTGTACAATTACAGTGGCTGCTGCTTGTGTTGGCATTAAACCATTATCGACAATGACAACAGTTTCTGCTTGTTTTTCCTTTTCTGCAGGAGAGAAGTAAGTGTCTCCAATATTACCCAGATCAAATGCGCCTCAATCAACCGCATGGGTGATTCTACGGGAAGTCATACTTGATCCGTGGTAGTGATGTAGGGATTGGTTTGAGAAAGGCCTCAGGAGTCATTTGGTCACTTTTGGTGAGCGAGCTGTCACAAAGTAGCTATAGCAACGACTGCTACTGGCAACTCTGTTGTATGTTAGATAAATTTATTGCTGTTCATGTTTTATGTAGTATTGTTGTTTGCCTGCCCCTTAGCATATTTTGGGGATTATGTTTTGTTTTTTGTTTTTGTCAGTGCTGACAATTAGCCTTATTAGCCTGCTAAGTATCAGCATTTATATTGCAAAAAATATAACGTTCCGGCCTAGCTCACAGTGTACGCAATGCCCTCACCAAGTTCTACTTTCAAACAATGCCACCGAATTTATGTTTAATAAACCAAGCAATCTGTAGCACTGACTAGCTTTGAATCATTTCACACACAAGCCACTCTAGTTAACACAAGGTACCACATTTGGGGCAAAAGTTGATTGTTTGAGACTAAATTTACACTCCTCTGTAGTCCCAAGATAGGATGCTGGGGGTGAGTCTATGTGTCAGGGGCAGGAGCATGTGATTTTTCTGTCATTGGGCTTGGGAGGAAGGGCCAATTTTAAATTACGTGTTTACAAACTCAAACCAGGAAATGCTGCATATTCTGCTTGTAAAGTTACATCAGGTGATTATTCACTAAATTGGACAGACATGTTCACAGAGGAGATCATTTGTTTAAATTTGATTTACTTAACATTTAGTCACATTTTCCGACATTCCTCTTTCTCAGACTGGTGTCAGGGACTCACAGACAGGCGAATACAATAACGCAGCAGCAACACACAGGAATCGGAAGTCTCAGGGTCTTTAATGCAGTCCAATTTCGTTACATGGTAAACAACAGCTCAGGGCAAAAGTACAAACTCTCCAGACAAACTCAGAAACTGGGAAACTAGGAACAATGATCATACATGAGGAAACTATCAGACAATAACTGCTGGAACACTGCTCATTAAGAAGACAAGATGAACTGGCAACAGAGGAAAGGGAAGCATGGCTTAAATACACATAAGGACAGGGAGACAACAAGACACAGGTGAAACACATTAGGGTAATAACTAAAGGCAGGAAAGGAACAAAGGGAGAAAGTAAACAGAGACAATACAAGGGGAGACGAGACTATCAAAATAAAACAGGAAGTGAACGAGACAAACAATAACATAAGAAACTCAATCCCTGACACCTGGTAAGTCAGTGACATGCAAGCAAATGTTACGTATCATTATGTTGAACAAAATCACAGATTTCTATTAGTTTGAAAAGTATTAGAAACAATTTGGACAATGTAAGAAAACCGCATAACATTAAAATGTGGAAATTTTGTTAATTAAAGAAACTAATGTGAATCCAGGGAGGAATTCTACAAAAAATGTATCCCTAAAGTTTAGGAATAACAATTTTTTCAGTCAGTGTAATGGGTTTATGTTTCAGGAGTCACCTAGTTACCACTAGTTACTTGCGCTTGCTTTTTTGTTTTCTTTGTTCAGATAATATACATTGAAATGTTTATTATTTAATTCATCCTAGCGTCTCTATTTTGAAAATGAAACTAAGTAGGCTAATAATTGGTTCACATTTTGATGCCAAATTTGCTAAACAAGGGCCTGTGGCACCATCACATACCAACATTCTTTCTGAACTAATTAGGGTTAGATATTCAAACTAGTCAAGTCGATTTTTAGCATCATTAATTTAGCACCAAATCAAAACATAGGTTGTCTCAAGACACTTTGCATATAGACTAAGTCTAGACCATACTCTTTAATCTATAATTTTAACAATAACCTACAATTAAAAGAAATTTTCACATGAGCAAGCACTTGGTGACAGTGGTGAGGAAGAGCTTCCTTTAACAGGCAGAAACTTTGGAACAGGTCCATACTCAGAGGTGGGCGGCCATCTGACAGAACCAGTCAGGTTAAGAGGGAGTGGGAGAGCAATAGAGAGGAGAGAGGTGGAGGGGAGAGAGAGATGCAGAGACAGTGAAATCACAAACACTATAATGAAAAGTGATGGTACATGATAATATGTAGGCTGCATATAACTGTATAATAATAATGATTATAATACTAATAATAACAACAACAATAACAGCAATAATAATAATAATCACTGTCAGCGAACACAGTTAGCAGATTTAGAGCAATCATTTCGAAGATTGGAAGTGTCCTAAACTAAAAAGGTAAGTGATAGTTTTCACTAAGCACTACATAAAAAATGATCAGAGAAATTCGCAGATTAATAAGTTGAGTGATATTGATGCCGTTTGACCTTGCAGAGAAAGGTTAAGGTAAACTTGAGGTTATCATTGAGTAACGTTAGGGTACATCTAATGTTATATACTTGATCAGTTTTACTAGGTTTAATTTTATTGTGTGATGATCCTAGTGGGAAGTGCAAGAATGAAGTGAAGAATGGAGAAAACAACTTACAAATGTTACAGTTCCATCTTTCTATTTTGTTTAGATCAAACATACATTTGTTTTTCTTCACACTGACTTCACAGTTTCAAAAAAAAAAACAAAACAGGTAGACAGGGGTTGATGGTCACAGTGCTTATTGCAGCCACAATAGAGGGTGATGGGACATTATATTGATATCAAACAATTCGCCTGACATCCTATTCATTTTACACTGGTTAGTTTGTTGAAAACACACAAAACACTACGATGAGGAGATATTGTGTAATTTTTTGGGGTCAGAGTAATTTTTCATTTAGGTGTAGGTTTTGTATTACACATTTGAAGGTTATTAGTCTTTTAAAAATAAAAAAATACTTAAAAAGTTAATAACTTTGATTTGAGCTAACTTTTACCAAACAAGTTAACGCCATGTGGTAGTTTGCTTGTAATGTTTGTCAAGAAGTCAGTTGGGGATGGTTGTCTTACTGCCCTGGGGGTTGGTTGTCACACATGCTCTCAGGTATTTTTTAATAACACACGCATGCACGCACGCATGCACGCACACACACACACACACACACACACACACACACACATTTTCATGTTTCATTTAATGCTGTATTCTAAATTAATTGTTATGAAGCTTTAACAAAGGTTAGCTTTTTTTCAGCACTGTAAATTTCTTCATTTTATTTCTCATTGCGGAGGATTATTTAAACATTCACCTGGTTCAAATTTATGTTTTAAACACAAGTTGCATTGATGAGTGGGATTTTATCATAAAGGTGGTATTCGTGTCAGAAATTATTTGGTATATCTATCTTAAAAGACTAAAAAAATACATGTTTTTTAAAAGTCTCCCTTTTTTACTGACACTTCATCAATAATTATAGGGACAACCAACCTCATGATGAGTTTTTTTTTTCAACAAAAGTGGTATATTAATGGTATTAATCAGTGGTGTACATCTGATTTTTATTAAGGTGCACAAGGGAAAAACACACTTGGAAGCAGCTGAAAATGAAATATAAAAACACAATTCAAAAAGGTAAGGCATATTTTGCCAGGCCATGATAGTACCTAACTTTGGTTTTATTTATAAATGATGTAGGCTCTTAAACAAAAAGTTGGAACAGGGGCAACAAAAGACCAGGAAAGTTGTGGAGTGCTAAAAAAACACCTAGAACAGCAGGTAAATTGGAAACAGGTACTAGCGTCATGATTGGGTATAAAAGGAGCATCCTAAAAGGTTCAGTCGTCACAAGCAATGATGGGGCAAGGTTCACCAATTTGTGAACAACTGTTTAAGCAAATGTTTTGTCTTATTTATCTACTAATAAATATTATTTGTATTTATAAATATATGTAGCCAGGTGATCAGATTTTTGTTTGTTCAGATCTTTGTTCCTGTGATCTGATGGGAGTTCTTACTTTGGACAGTAGGGGGTGTAAGTTTACCATTCTGCCTACTACATGGTCAGGGAAGGTTGGGAAATCACAGTAATGTAAGTGAACAATTCACACCTTTCAGGGAGAATGGCCACTGGTTCCAATTATGAGGACATTTTACACATTATGTATGTAGTTAGTTTAGAGGTAATTTGCAGTGGTCAACACATGTTTGATGCACTTGTAAAGAACTATATTTTGTTTTTTTAGAGGTGCCACTGCCGTGTTTTTGCTACTGTGTGAACTTTGTACAATATTTGAGGAATTTCATTCGGTGAATATTTATACTGAGATAGTAGTGAGTTTATTCCATTAACTCATAATTTTTGTGCTACTTATATTTTTTTCAAGTATCATTTGGAGTGGAAACCATGATAAATAATTTTCTTTGTTTACAAATTCTCTCACAAATTTCGTGAAAAATAACCAAAATAATCCCAGAATTTTACAGAGAGAAATAAAGTCCCCACAAAATATGATTTTGAAGTTGTGTGTTCAATTTATCCTGGCTTCGTATAATTTAATAGTCATCAGGGAATTGGAGAAGGTTGGATTAAACCCTAACCCTCACCCTGGAGGAACCTTTCATGCCAAATTGTCTCCTTACAATCTTCCATCCAATCTCCACAGGATCTCCAATGAGATGGCACACCATTTTTCCCTGAACAGATGATTGGTCAGTGGGTGCTGCTTTTATAGGTACTGATCCTATCCTCACACTTTACCTGGTGCAGAGCAGGTAAGTTGTTAAGTGCATGTTACCATGGTGATGTACCCTGATAAAAAAAAAAAAAAATTAGCTTCATGAGACTGAAAACCCAGGGTTAAATCTGAAGTTGCCTTGCTAAGCAAAAATCCTGTTCGATGATATAGGCCTCTGGGCCTTGTTGTTCAAAAGGTGTAACCAAAATTAAAAAGGTTCCAGATCTGGTAATCTATTGTTCTTCTTCCACAGATTATGTAATTCAGCTCACTTTTATCAAAAAAAGAACTGGATAGGATCACTCTGATCCAGGTACAGACTTTTAAGAATTACCAAGTCCAGATTATCAGTGCTACAAAACGGATGAACGGGGTACCAAAATTCAAACAAAATAAAAGATCCTTGACTAAATATATTATGTTTGATTTTAACAGCTTTTTCATGGAATATTTCATAAGCAATAAAATCTTTATTTTAACCATGACCATGTTTACCTCAACTTCTATGTCATCATAAGGATGCAATGATTCAAGCTGAGAATACTGAAATTTTTTTTCAAATATTGGGGGTGAACAACAGGTAGAACAGTGAGTATGCGGAAAAATACGTGTATTTTTTTAAGATTTGGGAGGAAAAAAGCATTACAAAACAGACTTCCGATGGTCAACTTCTTTTTAACATTCAGTTCACTGACCTGACAACAAATAAACATCAATTATATAAAAGAAAATTGTACAGAAAATTTCTGGACATTTTGAAGGTGTCCTTTAAATCATAAAACTACAAGTAAGAGAGAAATAAGGTGGCTACTGCTGTTACTCTTAGCTAGCAACGCAGATTTGACCTAAATAACAAGGTTCAAAACATTTATTTAAGGTAAACACAAGAAATTTGTGCCACAGAAAATGGATCAGACTCAGTAAATACCTCCCTAAGCTTAACAACTGCCTTGCACCCTGTCCTATGTAACCTAGACATAAATATACTTACAACAAATCAATATCATCTTAGGTCCCGTACATGCAGACTCTAAGAGATATTAATTGTCAGATGACAAATTAGTGTGTAAAATTTCAACCTATCTATGACACTGCTTCAACTTCCTCAGTATATACTTAGGCCCCGTTTATGCAGGCTCTAAGTAGCTTTTATTTAAGCACAAAATTTCTAAAACTGGATCAGCACCCAATGAAGAATCTCCTAAGTCCTATTATAACTATTAATTTAACTACACAGACAAATGAGCAGTGATAACTAACATGTCTTTGGGGTCATCAGGTGGGAACCTCCTTTCACCAGTGTTTCGTCTAGTTGGTCGCACGACACCTCCAGGAGGCTGCTCCTAACACCATGACAATTATCTCCTTTCGCTTGCCTATGCTACCACAAACAACACTATCATCAACTAGGACAAAACACACCAGCAGATTCTGCAAACAAAAACTCATCTGAACAGTTCTGTTCTGTTGTGTATGACTAGATAGGTTTTTTTTTTTTAACCCAGAAAGTGGCGGCTAGTTTGAATGAGGAAGGTAGAGTCAGGGAGAGATGCCTTGTGGGGCTAACCTCTCGCCCGCCAGGCTAGGCTGTGCTCTACCCCCCTCTACTCCCCCACTTTCATGGGTGAGGCAAGGAAGAAGAGTGAACAACTAAATAGTCATATAATCACAGCCAAAGTGACAATACAAGCCAATTCAAGAAAATACAACTCACAATACAACTCACCTAAAACAAACAAACTCACCTAAACAGTCAAAGACACACTACAAACCAATTCAAAACAATACAGGCTCACACAGGCCACACCCTCCACTTAAAAAAAAAAACAAAAAATCCCCCCCCAAACTTCCGTCTCCTGGATTTCTTCCTTGCTTCTCCTAAGAGTCTGTCTATCCTAAGTGCTCCCCCTGCTGGGCCCCCAGCTACCATTATTTCTTCTCATCCAAATCCACTGATTGGATCTTACTGCCTCATCCAACATGTCCTTTATTATTTTCCTCACACTCTGTCCACTTCCTCCTAACTCCCTCAACAAAGAGACAACAGACCTTGCTACAAATCCTCTACATCCAACTTCCCCTGGATCCTAACTTTCCATCCTTGCTGCTCCGCTTCTGCCCCTAACTCTACATACCTAAGCTTTTTCCTTTTATATGCTTCTACAACTGAATCCCCCCACGGAACAGTCAGCTCTATGAAATATACTCTCATTCTACTCCTAGACCACAAAACTATGTCAGGCCTTAGCTTTGTACCGGCTATTTCCTGGGTAACAACAAGCTTTCCTCCTAAATCTACCTGCATTTCCCAATCACAAGCATCCTCTAAGCTGCCTTGCCTCCTTGCTGTCTTATTAACTTTCTCTCCCTCTAGAACAAACTTGATTGCAACTCTCTTTATCTTAAACCCTCCTAAATTTGCCTGCCTCCGTATATCTTCAATTCCTGTAGCTAAGCTTTTTAAAACTTGGTT
>LJDB01000068.1 GCA_001983455.1 Candidatus Epulonipiscium fishelsonii | reverse complement strand
TAGGTGATAGAAAAGGACATTAGGAGTAACAGAAAAAGTACCGCAAGGGAACGCTGAAAGAGAAATGAAACAACCCAGTCAAGCCAATGAAAGCAGAGATTCAACCTCGTACCTTTTGCATCATGAATCAGCCAGAAACAATGCAAGCAAAGTGAACTTTAGTTTGATACCCCGAAACTAAGTGAGCTACTCCAAGACAGCCTACTAATAGGGCAAACCCGTCTCTGTGGCAAAAGAGTGGGAAGAACTTCGAGTAGAGGTGACAGACCTATCGAACTTAGTTATAGCTGGTTGCCCGGGAACTGGATAGAAGTTCAGCCTCTAAGCTTCTTTACTCCCCTGTCCTGACCCCACCAGACGCTTAAGAAACTAAGAGAGTTAGTCAAGGGGGGTACAGCCCCCTTGACACAAGATACAACTTTACCAGGAGGGTAAAGATCATAATTAAATTAAGGAAAAATGTCTCAGTGGGCCTAAAAGCAGCCACCCAAACAGAAAGCGTTAAAGCTCAGACATACTCTTCATCCTTAGATCCTGATAATTTATTCTTAACCCCCTAGCCTTACCGGACCATCCCATGCACCCATGGGAGTGATTATGCTAATATGAGTAATAAGAGACACTACTCTCTCCAAGCATACGTGTAAATCGGAACGGACCTTCCACCGAAACTTAACGGCCCCAAATAAAGAGGGAACTGAATTATAAATCTAACAACTAGAAAAACACTCAACTAATAACCGTTAACCCTACACTGGTATGCACCCAAGGAAAGACTAAAAGAAAAAGAAGGAACTCGGCAAACACACTAGGCCTCGCCTGTTTACCAAAAACATCGCCTCTTGCAAAAATAACAAATAAGAGGTCCCGCCTGCCCTGTGACTATATGTTTAACGGCCGCGGTATTTTGACCGTGCGAAGGTAGCGCAATCACTTGTCTTTTAAATGGAGACCTGTATGAATGGCACAACGAGGGCTTAACTGTCTCCTTTTTCTAGTCAATGAAATTGATCTCCCCGTGCAGAAGCGGGGATACTTACATAAGACGAGAAGACCCTATGGAGCTTTAGACACCAAGGCAGACCATGTTAATTACCCCTAAACAAAGGACTAAACAATATTGAACCCTGCCCTAATGTCTTCGGTTGGGGCGACCACGGAGAAATAAAAAACCCCCGCGTGGAATAGGGATACTATCCCCAAAGCTACGAGCCTCCGCTCTATCAAACAGAACCTCTGACCAATCAGATCCGGCAATGCCGACCAACGGACCAAGTTACCCTAGGGATAACAGCGCAATCCCCTTCTAGAGCCCATATCGACAAGGGGGTTTACGACCTCGATGTTGGATCAGGACATCCTAATGGTGCAGCCGCTATTAAGGGTTCGTTTGTTCAACGATTAAAGTCCTACGTGATCTGAGTTCAGACCGGAGTAATCCAGGTCAGTTTCTATCTATGATATGATCTTTTCTAGTACGAAAGGACCGAGAAGAAGGGGCCCCTACCCAAAGCACGCCCCATCCTCACCTAATGAATACAACTAAAATAGACAACAGGACATACTTCCTTAACCAAAGAAAATGGCATGTTAAGGTGGCAGAGCCCGGCCACTGCAAAAGACCTAAGCCCTTTCCACAGAGGTTCAAGTCCTCTCCTTAACTATGATCTCAACACTCATTAATTACATTATTAACCCTTTAGCACTTATAGTCCCTGTCCTCCTAGCGGTTGCCTTTTTTACCCTAATTGAACGAAAAGTCCTTGGCTACATACAAACACGAAAAGGACCTAATGTAGTCGGACCATATGGCCTTCTCCAACCCATTGCAGACGGAGTGAAACTATTCATTAAAGAACCAGTACGCCCATCTGCATCTTCCCAAATTCTATTTCTCTTCACCCCCATACTGGCCCTTATCCTTGCCCTTACTTTATGGTCACCCATACCAACCCCTCACCCAATAGCAAATCTAAATCTTGGAATTCTTTTTATCCTAGCCATTTCCAGCCTTACAGTCTACTCACTCCTTGGATCTGGGTGAGCATCCAATTCTAAATATGCCTTAATTGGGGCACTTCGAGCCGTAGCCCAAACCATCTCCTACGAAGTAAGTCTAGGACTTATCCTACTTAACGCAATCATCTTTACTGGCGGCTTCACACTACAAACTTTCAGCATTGCACAAGAAAATACCTGACTACTATTTTCGGCTTGGCCCCTGGCTTGAATGTGATTCATCTCTACCCTAGCAGAAACCAACCGTGCCCCCTTCGACCTAACAGAAGGAGAATCGGAGCTAGTATCCGGTTTTAATGTTGAGTATGCAGCAGGCCCATTCGCACTATTTTTCCTTGCAGAATATGCCAACATCCTCCTTATAAGCACACTTACCACTATCTTATTCCTAGGACCCTCGTTCTACCTATCAATCCCAGAACTCACCACAACAAACTTAATAACGAAAACAGTTATAATCTCCATAATCTTCCTATGAGCACGAGCCTCCTACCCTCGGTTCCGATATGACCAACTAATACACCTCATTTGAAAAAACTTTCTTCCACTTACACTAGCACTAGTAATTTGACATTTGGCCGTTCCCATTGCATTCGCAGGATTACCTCCTCACCCATAACCCCCGGAGTTGTGCCTGAAGTAAAGGGCCACTTTGATAGAGTGAAACATGAAGGTTAAAGTCCTTCCAGCTCCTTAGAAAGAGGGGATTCGAACCCCACCTAAAGAGATCAAAACTCTTAGTGCTTCCGCTACACTACTTCCTAGTAAGGTCAGCTAAGTTAAGCTCTCGGGCCCATACCCCGAACATGTTGGTTAAACTCCTTCCTTTACTAATGAACCCGATCCTAATGATCCCGTTAGTATTCGGACTTGGCCTAGGAACTACAATTGCATTCACAAGCTCACACTGGTTAATTGCCTGAATAGGACTTGAAATCAGCACCATTGCCATCATTCCACTAATAGCCAAACGCCACCACCCACGAGCAATCGAAGCAGCAACTAAATACTTTCTAACTCAAGCAACAGGAGCCGCATTACTACTATTTGCAACGATAGTCAATGCCTGACTTTCAGGTGAATGAAACTTCTATCACGCATCCAACCCAATCGCAGTTATTCTAGCTACTCTCGCCCTAGCCCTAAAAATAGGACTTGCACCTTTACACGCATGGCTTCCCGAAGTCTTACAAGGAGTCGACCTCATTACTGGAATAGTAATCTCTACCTGGCAAAAACTTGCACCCTTCGCCCTCCTCATCCAAATTGAACCCTCGAACTCACACGTACTAACGTTTTTAGGTCTCACATCCACACTAGTAGGCGGCTGAGGAGGCCTAAATCAAACCCAACTTCGAAAAATCTTAGCCTATTCCTCTATTGCCCATCTAGGATGAGTAGCCCTAGCCATACAATTCTCAAAGTCTTTGGCCCTCCTAACTCTGCTCACATACATCGTAATAGCCGCCGCAGCATTCCTTGTATTCGACCACACCCACTCGACTGATCTTACTACACTTGCAATATCCGCAACCAAAAACCCCGTGCTGACAGCTTTTACCCCCCTCATCCTCTTCTCCCTAGGAGGCCTTCCTCCACTTACCGGCTTCTTCCCAAAATGAATAATTCTCCAAGTCATAGTAGAAAACAACTGCGCCCTCATAGCCACCATCGCGGCCATATCTTCACTTCTAAGCCTCTACGTCTACCTACGAATTGCATACGCCATAGCACTCACAATATCCCCCGGTACTATTACCTCCGCAATCTTCTGAGTACTGCGATTACCCCGACCCTCACTACACCTAGCCACCCTAACTATGGCATCCACCGGCCTCCTTCCAATTGCACCCGTATTAATTACTGTCCTTAGCATCTAAGAGACTTAGGCTAACATTCCAGACCAAGGGCCTTCAAAGCCCTCAGTGGGAGTGAGAATCTCCCAGTCCCTGTAAGACTTGCGGAATATTACTCCACATCTACTGCATGCAAAACAGACACTTTAATTAAGCTAAAGCCTTACTAGACGAGCAGGCTTCGATCCTGCGAACTCTTAGTTAACAGCTAAGCGCCCAAACCAGCGAGCATTCATCTAGCTTTCCCCGCCTAATAAATACAACAAAGGCGGGGAAAGCCCCGGCAGGGAATTAGCCTGCTTCTTCAGATTTGCAATCTAACGTGATGACACCCCAGGACTTGATAAGAAGAGGATTCAAACC
Organism: Candidatus Epulonipiscium fishelsonii; assembly: GCA_001983455.1. Classification (GTDB taxonomy): domain Bacteria; phylum Bacillota; class Clostridia; order Lachnospirales; family Cellulosilyticaceae; genus Epulopiscium_A. Next base: position 1,784 of record LJDB01000068.1, on the reverse strand, counting down.
TCTGTCTATGGGGCTACAATCCACCGCTTAAAACTCAGCCATCTTACCTATGGCAGTCACACGCTGATTTTTCTCAACCAATCACAAAGATATTGGCACCCTTTATTTAGTATTCGGTGCTTGAGCTGGGATGGTAGGTACGGCTCTAAGCCTCCTGATCCGAGCAGAATTAAGTCAACCAGGCGCCCTTCTTGGGGATGACCAGATTTATAATGTAATTGTTACAGCACATGCGTTCGTAATGATTTTCTTTATAGTAATACCAATTATGATTGGTGGATTCGGAAACTGATTAATCCCATTAATGATTGGAGCCCCCGACATAGCATTCCCACGAATAAACAATATGAGCTTCTGACTTCTACCACCATCCTTCTTACTTCTGCTTGCTTCCTCTGCAGTAGAATCCGGTGCTGGTACAGGGTGAACAGTTTATCCACCTCTAGCCGGTAATCTAGCCCACGCAGGGGCATCCGTAGATCTAACTATCTTCTCCCTTCATCTCGCAGGGATTTCTTCAATTCTTGGGGCTATTAATTTTATTACAACCATCATCAATATGAAACCTCCTGCTATCTCTCAATATCAAACCCCTCTATTCGTATGAGCAGTACTAATTACTGCTGTCCTACTTCTTCTGTCACTTCCTGTCCTTGCTGCCGGTATTACAATACTACTTACAGATCGGAATCTAAATACTACTTTCTTCGACCCAGCGGGAGGAGGAGACCCAATTCTATATCAACACCTGTTCTGATTCTTCGGCCACCCAGAAGTATATATTCTTATTTTACCAGGATTTGGAATGATCTCACACATTGTTGCCTACTACTCAGGTAAAAAAGAACCTTTCGGTTATATAGGAATAGTATGAGCTATGATAGCAATTGGACTTCTAGGATTTATTGTCTGAGCTCATCACATGTTCACAGTTGGTATAGATGTAGACACACGTGCCTACTTCACATCCGCCACTATAATTATCGCAATTCCTACTGGTGTAAAAGTCTTTAGCTGACTTGCAACCCTTCATGGAGGGTCTATCAAATGAGAAACCCCACTATTATGGGCCCTTGGCTTTATTTTCTTGTTTACAGTAGGTGGCCTAACAGGTATCGTTCTTGCTAATTCCTCTTTAGACATTGTTCTGCATGACACATATTACGTAGTAGCTCACTTCCATTATGTCCTATCCATAGGAGCCGTATTTGCTATTGTTGCTGCCTTCGTGCACTGATTCCCACTATTCTCGGGCTACACTCTTCACAGCACCTGAACAAAAATCCACTTTGGTATTATATTTGTTGGCGTAAACTTAACCTTCTTCCCACAGCATTTCCTTGGCCTAGCCGGAATGCCTCGACGATATTCTGATTACCCAGATGCCTACACCTTATGAAACACAATTTCTTCTATTGGTTCCCTAATTTCTCTTGTAGCCGTAATCATGTTCTTATTTATCATCTGAGAAGCATTTGCTGCTAAACGTGAAGTAATAGCAGTTGAATTAACAGCAACCAATGTAGAATGACTTCACGGCTGCCCTCCTCCTTATCATACATTCGAAGAGCCTGCATATGTTCAAGTCCAATTAAATTACCAAAATCGAGAAAGGAGGGAATTGAACCCCCGTATGCTGGTTTCAAGCCAACAACATAACCACTCTGCCACTTTCTTCATAAGACACTAGTAAAAACGAGTATTACACTGCTTTGTCAAGGCAAAATTGCGGGTTAAAACCCCGCGTGTCTTACCCCCTAATGGCACATCCCTCACAACTAGGA
>LJDB01000067.1 GCA_001983455.1 Candidatus Epulonipiscium fishelsonii | reverse complement strand
ACAGAACTAAGTGGAGATGAGAAAATAAGGGAAGCATATTTTGAAAGGCATATGATGTTAATTGAAGAAGGCAGTGCTTTAAATAAAGCAAGGCAAGAGGGTAGACAAGAGGGATTTAATAGAGGAATACAAGAAGGTATAGAAAAAACAGCAATATCTTTACTAGATATATTAGAAGATGAGATAATTGCATTAAAAACAGGACTGAATATTGAAGTTGTACGCAATCTAAGAAAATCAAATAATACCAAAGCTGGGGACAAATAACTGAAATACCTTGTTTCACTAGACTTATTGTTTACAAAAACATGAATTGGTCTATTTGTGTTTAACTACCTATACTATAAATGAGATTAACTAATTGAGGAGAAGTAAGAATGTCTAAATGTCCAGTAGAAATAACACTTAGTTTAATAAGCAATAAATGGAAAATTTTAATTATACGGGATTTGTTGAGTGGAAAAAAAAGGTTTAATGAACTTAAGCGTTCACTCAACGGAATTTCTCAAAAAGTTCTTACAGAACAATTACGTTCAATGGAAGAAAGTGGGCTTGTTAATAGAGTAGTATATTCCCAAGTGCCCCCAAAAGTGGAATATTCGCTTACTGAAATAGGAAAAAGTTTACAGCCAGTACTTAGTGCAATGGGACAGTGGGGTGTAGAATATATGGGAAATGAATATTCTTTTGAAATAGAAAAAGAAGACTAGGACTGATTGCCCTAATCTTCTCTTTTGTTATTATTCTAAAATTTCAAATTCTGCTTGACCTTGCATTACTTGGATAGTAGTTAAAGTTTTATCTGCTGGTATTCTTATAAAACGATCAGCATCTGTATCTTTTTCGGACCAGTCATTTCCTTCTATGCTTTTACGAACAATAAATCCAACGTTATCTGCAGTTGGCCCAATTTCTATTGAAACTGTCATATTTCCATCTTCATTTGGAACAAAATCAAATCTACCATCTTTTACACCTGTATTCCATATCCACAAGTTCCAATCTGTATAATCCTGATCTTCTCTAGTGTAATCTATTGTAACATAACGTTTTTCGTAAGGTTTAACTGATAATTCAACCGTTGCAGAATGTTCCCCTACAGTTGCAGTAATATTTACAGTTCCTTCTGATTTACCAACAACAGTTCCATCTGCTCTAACGGTAGCTACATTTTCATCACTAGTGGACCACTTAACTTTTTGGTCAAACATAACTTGATCAAATTGGTCTTTAATTTCTGGTGTTAAATTTTCTGTAAATCCTTCATGAACAACCGATGGAGAATTAACTAGTGATATTTTTGTTGGCAAGAACTCATCCACGACATTTATAGTCAAATTGCTCTCTGCCTCTCCTACTTTAAGAGCAAGAGTTATTGAGCCAGCAGATTTAGCAGTTATAGTATTGCCACTAGCTTCTATAATATTATTATTTATATCCCTCAAAGATACTGTGGAATTCATTTTAACACCATTTTGATCTTTAACAACAGGTTCAATAATATATTTATCTCCAACTGCTAAACCAATAGAGTTATTTTTAACTTCAATAGTGGTTGGTACTTGTTCATAATCCATTTCAGTATCATAAAGTACCATAATTGATAAAGGTGCTACTTTAACCTTATCAGTATTTTTAAGTGTATTTAATACATTCACTCCAGCTTGGTCATTATCTACAATAACATTCCAATTAGCTGTGTGTGGCAATGTTACTTCTTTAGCTTCAGTATTAGCATTATAGATTACTGCGATATTTTTAAAGTTATCGCCATTTGCATATTCGCCTAACATAAATCCAACAATATTATCATCTGATTTAAACTCTTTGAAATATTCTTCAACATCTTTTGCTGTTTCCATGCTAAATGCAGGATGAGTATTTCTAAGTTTAATTAGCCCTGCATAGTAATCAGATACAGGTTCAAACCTATCTTTTAGTTCCCAACGTATCATGTTTAATTCATCTGGACTTTTATAGCTGTTATGGTCACCATATTTACTTCTTAAAATTTCTTCACCAGCATGAATAAAAGGAACTCCTTGTGCAGTAAGAGCAATTCCATTTGCCAAAAGACTGCGTTGTACTGTTTCGTTTGCAAATATATCTTCCCCTACCAATTTATGTGGGTCTGCATTATTAACCATATCTGCAATACTTCCACCATCTACTAGTGCACCTTCATTTATTGTCTTAAATCCTAGTTCTTCTCCTATTCCTTGAGTGGCTACAACTTTATCCCATAAATTTAAGTTATCATGAGCTGTAACATAAGTAAGAACTTCACCAGGCTCTTGTGCTATAGTGCTTATTGCACCTTTAACACCAGTTATTATATCTTTTTCTCTACCCAGTGCACCTGTTGCAAATCCTTTTTCTCCACCGTTACTATCACCTTTAATGGCCCCACGGATTTCGTCATTAAATACTTTAAAATCTTCACCTTTTTGAGAACCTTTTAAAGTTTGTTGGTCACTAGGTAGAATACTTCCTCCTGCTTGCCAAGGTTCGCCATAAACAAGCATATCAGCGTCTACTTCATATCTTAGTTCATCAGTTATTTCTTGCATAGTCTTAGTATCAATAAGACCCATAAGGTCAAATCTAAATCCATCTAGGTTATATTCGGTAGCCCAATACATTACTGAGTCTTTAATATATTTTCTTACCATTGGACGTTCTGAAGCTACTTCATTTCCACAACCTGAGCCATTTGCATATGAACCATCATCATTTGTACGATAGTAATAATTTGGCACAACTTTATTAAATGGACCATTTATTACGTCGAAAGTATGATTATAAACTACATCCATAACAACTCTTATACCGTTATCATGAAGTGCTGCTACCATATTTTTAAATTCTTCAATACGTGCAGTTGGGTTTGTTGCATCTGTAGAGTAGCTTCCTTCAGGCACGTTATAATTTTGTGGGTCATATCCCCAGTTAAACTCTGCTTTATCGGGATTCATTTCATTAACAGTTGCATAGTCATAACTTGGTAATAAATGAACATGAGTTACTCCAAGTTCTTTTAGGTGGCCAATCCCTATTTTTGCTCCATTTTCACCAATTGTAAGACCTGTTTCAGTGAATGCTTGAAATTTGCCAGGATATTCAAAGTTTGCATTTGGGTCAATTGAAAAATCTCTAACATGCAATTCATAAATTACTGCGTCTGATGCATCAACAATAGCTGGCTTTTGACTAGCTAAAAAGCTTTCTGTATCTGTTTTATGTAAATCTACTATAGCTGTTCTTTGGCCGTTTGCAGAAACTGCTCTAGCATACGGGTCGACAGCATAGTTAGTTGTACCATCTGCAAAAGTTAATTTATACATATAGTACTTACCTTCTAAATCACCATCTATATCTAGTGCCCACACCCCTGTTGACTCATCATATGTCATGGATGTTTCTATTCCATTAGTATGGTCTGTTACTTTTCCGTTCTCATTATATATTCCTGCATCATCGTATATTGATACTTTAACTTCTGTAGCCGTTGGAGCCCACACTTTAAATGTGCTTTGTGCATCATCATATGTTAAGCCAAGATCTTTTTCCTCATAATATAAATCATCTAAAATTTTACGCATTTCTACTATTTTAGAATTAATGTTATCTGCACCAACTTCGTATAATCCGCCAACTTCAAATTGGTAACCTTCTGGCAAAACAAAACTATATACGATGTCACTAATTTTTTCCAATGTAACACTCACTTTTTCCCCGTTTATTGTTACATAAGGATTATTTAGACTTTCTGGTGCTTCTGTAAATGATACAATTACCTCATTTGTTGAATCAACAAATCCATTGTGAACACTCATATTTCCTACAGCCACTTGATTATTTCCACCTTCTTGTGGTGCAGTATTAAGAGGGTCATTTGTCCATCCGTTTTCTCCCACAATAAATTTATATTGGTATTTTCCATCTGCAAGGTTTAACTTAAGTTCCCATATGCCCTCAGCATTTTGAGTCATATAATCTTTACTATTGCCCCAATCATTAAAGTTTCCTGCAACTCTTACTTGTTCTGTTCCTTCTGGAGCTTCGTATCTAAAAATAACTCCATCATCGGTTACTTCTGGACTTACTATATTATTAATTTCTTCCGTAATCACAGTTTCCTCTGTAGCAAAAGTTGGTATAGGCATAAATACATTAAATGCCATACAACATGTTAAAGCAATAGCTAGTTTACGTCTTAAATTCTTAACCAAACTAAAATCCCCCTAATCTTAAATAATTATATATCAACACAAAGATATGATACACGTTAAATATATCATATCTTTGATGAAAATACAACTATTGTTATACTTTTTTTATTCAATTTTTATTGTGATATAATATAAAAAAAGATTAAATTTGCCATAACTAAAATACCTTAGAGTATATTTATATTTATAATTGTATAAAACTACTAGTGTAGCTTTACAATTTTAACTAACTCTAATTTTTTGAACAATTTTTAGTTAGGTGAACCTGCCTGAACAAATTTATAAATGTGTAACTAAAATCCGACCTCTACCTTCTATTTTATATTCCCCAGAATTAGCTGGAACAAATATAGTGTCCCCCTTAGATAAATTTATTTTAGTTTTTGAATCACTAATGATTAATTCATCGTCAAGTGCCATAATAGCTTCAAAACTTTCAGATGCTACATCTCTTGTTATTGCATCATTAATATCTATAATAATAGTATTAAAATATGGACAATCAACTAGTAATGCAAATTTTCCACCTTTAATGTTTTGCCAATTATATTCTACTTTTTCATGAGTTGCTTTATTTAACTTAGTTACGTCTAGTGATTTATCTATATGCAATTCTCTAGTGTTTCCATTTGCATCTTTTCTTCCAAAATCATATACTCTGTAGGTTACGTTAGAACGTTGCTGAATTTCTGCTATAACGATTCCTTCTCCAATTGCATGTAAAGTTCCTGCTTCAATAAAAAATACATCCCCTGGATTTACAGGTACGTAATTCATTACATCTGTTAAAGTATTGTTTTTTATATTATTTTCAAACTCTTCTTTGCTCAAGTCTTTATTAAAACCATAGACTAATTGAGCACCTTTTTCAGCTTCTAAAATATACCACATCTCTGTTTTACCAAAGTCATTTTCGATAGCTTTTGCGTACTGATCATCAGGATGCACCTGTATAGATAAGCTTTGTTTTGCATCTATTAATTTAATTAAAATAGGAATATCATCAATTTTGCATTTGCTACCTAAAGCTTGATGACCTTGTTCTTTGATATACTCCAATAATGTTTGCCCCGTATTTTTTACTATGCTTTCTCCATCAGGATGCGTTGATAACTCCCAACTTTCAGCTACAATTTCTAGAGTACTATCCTTTTTATATTGAGTTCTTAATTTGTTTCCTCCCCATAGATAATCTTTAAATGCTGGTATTAGTTCTATCATCTAATTTCCTCCAATATAATTTGATTATAAATATGTTATAACAATCGGATATAAAAGGCAAGTATAATAGCAAAAAATATATTTTTATCAATATTTAAAAATTATACCTTTTAAAAATTATACTTTTAGGTTATAATTATATTAAAATAAGTACATAATAACAATGTGTTTATTTCAATATAAATTTTGGGAGGAGTATTACATGTTAGTTTCAGCAAAAGAAATGTTAACCAAAGCAAAAGAAGGTAAGTATGCGGTAGGACAATTTAATATCAATAACCTTGAGTGGACAAAAGCAGTTCTTATTACTGCACAAGAAAATAATTCACCAGTTATTTTAGGAGTATCTGAGGGTGCTGGAAAATATATGGGTGGATATGATACAATTGTTGGAATGGTAAATGGAATGATGAAAAATTTAAATATCACTGTTCCAGTTGCTTTACATTTGGATCATGGAAGTTATGAAGGTGCTAAGAAAGTTATTGCAGCAGGATTTTCTTCAGTTATGTTTGATGGGTCACATTATCCAATTGATGAGAATGTTGAAAAAACTAAAGAAATTGTTTCACTAGCTCATTCAAAAGGGATATCTGTTGAAGCTGAAGTTGGATCAATTGGCGGAGAAGAAGATGGCGTTGTTGGTAAAGGTGAGGTTGCAGATCCAAAAGAATGTAAAATGATTGCTAATTTAGGTGTTGATATGCTTGCAGCAGGAATTGGTAACATTCATGGAAAATATCCAGAAAACTGGGTTGGTCTTGCATTTGATGCTCTTGAAGAAATTCAAAAGTTAACTGGGCAAATGCCACTTGTTTTACATGGTGGAACTGGTATTCCTGAAGAGATGGTAAAAAAATCAATCTCTCTTGGAGTTTCTAAAATTAATGTTAACACAGAATGCCAACTAGTATTTGCAGAAGCAACTCGTAAATATATTGAAGACGGAAAAGACCTTAAAGGAAAAGGGTTTGATCCTCGTAAACTTCTTGCTCCAGGGTTTGAAGCTATTAAACAAACTGTAAAAGAAAAAATGGAGTTATTTGGCTCTATAAATAAAGCTTAATCTAATAAAAGGCGAGAGAATTCTCGTCTTTTTTTTTGCTATATAATAGAGATGACCAGTTGTGCTAGTTAATTGTATTTTTTATATTACTATTAAAGGCGATTTTCTTATATTTAATCATGAATAATATTCATAGGCGATGCTTCCAATGAGATTTTTATCTTTAGCCATAAAATATTTGGCTAGTGTGGCTGGTAAATTAAAAAAATAATTATACATCCCTCACTAGTGCATCCCTCAAAATTTTAGATACATACAAACGCTTGGCTTTTTTTGGTAATATTCATTAGTTCAATGAATATTTATGCAAGATAAGTAGAAAAGGCAACAAGTCATTTCTTACTATTTGTGATAAGTAGAAAAGATAACAAGTTATTTCTTACTATTTGTGATGAGTAGAAAAGGCAACAAGTCATTTCTTACTATTTGTGCTAAGTAGAAAAGATAACAAGTTATTTCTTACTATTTGTGATGAGTAGAAAAGGCAACAAGTCATTTCTTACTATTCGTGATAAGTAGAAAAGGTAACAAGTTATTTCTTACTATTTGTGATGAGTAGAAAAGGCAACAAGTTATTTCTTACTATTTGTGATGAGCAGAAAAGGCAACAAGTTATTTCTTGTTACTCAAGATAATAATAGAAAGTCAAAGATTTTATTGGTGGTAACGGATTTAGGAACAATGTGATTAAAGTAAGATAGGA
>LJDB01000066.1 GCA_001983455.1 Candidatus Epulonipiscium fishelsonii | reverse complement strand
CATTTCAAAAAACAATACCACATGCATATAAATCACTAGTTTTTCATTTACATATCCACCTCTCGCTTGCTCTAGAAAAATAATGTACAGATCCAATTGCATTATTATTTGCAATAATTGTAGACCCATCTGAACTCATTGCACTCTTGCAATTCCAAAGTCTGTTACCTTTAATATTTCATCTGATGTTACTAGGATATTTTGAGGTTTTATATCACGGTGTAATTTGTTTTTTATGTGCATGTTATTTAGTCCACTTAGATTGAATATGATATAGTTTAAATTGGTTTTCACTAAGTGGAGCCTCTGAATAAATATGAGTTCTTTAAATTTTTCCCTCAATATATATTCCATAACAAAATAGTTAAAACCCTGATCATTACCAACGTCTAAAACGCCTACTATGTTTGGATGGGACAAACTTGCTGCAGCAAGAGTCTGCTTTAAATTTTCTCACAAATTCTTCATCCCGACTCAATTCTTCCTTCAAAATTTTGACCGCTACAAAGCGACGCAGCTTATGACATTTTGCTTTATATACAAAAGAGAAATTCCACCAACCTATTTTTTCTAGAATTTCATATCGTTGCCCAAGAGTTATTCCTGGTGTCAACATTTTTTGTTCACACCTCTCCTAAGAACTGCTAAATGTTATCTCCCACCTTTGTTGTTAGCTTCTTGAATTAAACTTTCAAATAAAAGGTCAATTCACTATATTTATTGTTATACTATATGATGTATTGTTTTGAATCACTTAACATATTATAGCCCATCCGAACACATTAAAAAATATATTCTATATATAATGGAGAAATAGAGATAACATCTATTTTAATTTTGTTATCAATACCTTGCACGTGTTATCACATTTTTATTAGGGTGATTTTGAAAACTCTCTATAGGCAATCCTAAAAAAACTTAGACATTTCTGACAATTGAATGGTCTGTCGTAATTTGCTTAATATTTTTTTCACTAAGAAAATAAATTCTTGAATCACCTACATGTGCACAATACATTTTGCTTTTTATTATTGTAGCAACTGTTAATGTAGTCCCCATTCCCCGCAATTCTATATTTTTACTTGCCTCATTATATACAATATGTAATGTATGAGAAGTAGCTCTTTTTAAAAAGTTTATAATATCCCCTCTGGTAGAAATTTGTGTAATATAATTAGTTTGAGCATATAAAAACAACACTTCAATTGCACGTTTGTGTGCTGTATCCCCAGAGCATTGTGCCCACCTTCCATCTGCAATAATATACACAAATTTGGGTGTGCCAAAATGCACATTGGAAATAAATAAAAATTATCTTGATTATTACTTCTTTTCTTACCCTTATCAACTTTTCCAGCAACTATCATTTCAATCACCTCTGTTTTTAATATTACTTCTTTTCTTACCCTTATCAACTTTTCCAGCAACTATCATTTCAATCACCTCTGTTTTTAATAAGATGGTATAAGTTAAAATTACAAACAAGTTTTAAGATAATTATATCATAATTGTCCGCAAGAAGCATATATCTTGCCCTAGTGTTCTCCTCACAGTAACTTCTCAATACCTATACTTTTTAATATGTATGCAAAATCTTTTATTTTGTCTTCACTACTACTTTTAAAAGATTGTGTTTCAATTTTATTTATAGGAATAAGATTTACATGGCAAAGCATTTTTTAATAAATTTGATAATTGTTTTGCAACGTGTCTACCGTATCATTTTGACCATCAATTAAAGAATATTCAAAAGTTATTCTTCTTCCTGTTTTGTTTATATATAGTTTACAGGCATCTAAAAGTTGCTTAATAGTATACTTATTAGCAATAGGCATAATATTTTTACGATCTTCATCAGTAATAGCGTGGTGATATAGCTAGTGTAATTTTTGCATTTCTTTCTCTGCAAGTTCCAATATCTGGAACAAGAGCCCACAAGTTGAGACAGATATGCCTTTGTCCACAATATATTGACCTTTAACTGTTTATAAGCTCTATAAAAATTTAGTAGTAATATCTAATCTCTCTAGTGGCACACCTGTTCCCAATAACAATATTAGATATAATTTTTCGTTGATCTTCGCTTATCTTATATACTTGTATGCAAGCATTTCAGCAGGAGATAAATTTCGCTTTAACTCCAATAGTAGAAGCACAAAATTTATACACCCCATTCGGCATCCTACGTGATGATATACAGACAGAATTTCCATGTTTATATTTCATCACAATACACTTTCTATTATGGTAATCTGAAAGTTCAAACACAAGTATTTTATGGTGCCATCTATGGCAAATATATATTTTTCTACAATTTTTAAATTATTTGTAGGATATTGAGTTGTTAATTTATCTTTTAGATTTGGGAAGATTAGTCAAATTTGATTGTAGTCCCAAATTCTTTTGATGAAACCATTCAAAAAGTTGTTTTGCTCTAAATTTACTTTCTCCTAAAGACAACATTATTTTTTCCAACTCGGTATTGTTCATGTGCAAGTTAACATATTAATTTCCAACTTTCTTAAATTTTGCAATAAAAAATCCATCTGTATCTGCCATATAAGGCAAGATTAATATGATTTTTTGTGTAGGTTCTAGTATTTCTGAAATCAGTTAGATTTTCCCCAATCATATTTTTGTCTTTCAAAATATATTCGACCATATCTTCATTTTCGAGTTTAGATATTTTGTACAAGTGATATACTAGAATTCCTTCTTGCGCTTTAAATATTTAATATTATTATCTATTAGCTTCTTCTGAATTTTAACTAGTTTCAATATCGCTCAAAGTCCTTTTGTATTTTTTATATATGACTTTTTCTTCAATATCCCTGCCTGAACATGGAGAATCTAGTAATATAACTTATCAAACTTGCCTCCATTCTTTTTTAAATATGGTACCATCATGTAAAAAACTAGTGTTATACATATAGCTCCTAGTCTATCAGCATTCTTTTGTATTAACTCAAGTTTATGTTCATAAATATCTGTACTAATGATTTGTCCTGTTTTGAATTAAAGTAGTGCTATGAGTAGATTTTCCTCCTGGAGCCGCACATACATCCAAAATAATATCTATCCATTGAGGATTTAATACTTTGGATACACAAGCATGGCTTTCGTCCTGCACTGTGTCCATAATCCTTTTTTGAAGGAAATTATTTCCAATTGAAGTTGCATTGCGTAAATAAAAACTTTCTTCACCAAATTTTCCATCTGTATAATATCTATGTCTTTTGGACAATAAAGCTTTAACTTGCTCTTTTTTAGATTTATAAAAGTATTTATTCGGCCACATACTTGTCCTCGTGCGTTTAAAGAGGTACAAATTTTGTCTATTTCCACATTACTATAAGTTTCCCTCCACATTTCTATAATCCATTCGAATGGAATTTTTTACTGATAAATACACTCTATAGGCAGTTGGAAGAGCATAATAGTATCTTTTTCTATCCAAGTTTCTTAAAATTCCGTTGACAAACCCCGATTTAGTAGTCATCTTCCTTCTTTTTATACAATGTACTGCTTCACGTTAATAGTCGCTGCTTGGAATTTTATCTAAATATATAAAATTTGATATGCACTCTCACTTATAAGCTGTCTAATATGGTTTCACATTTAATTAACGGGAGTTTTAGAAAGGGTTTATATAATAATCTAGTGTAATTTGATGCTATTGATTGTTCCAAACTATTTCTGTAATAAATATTTTCTATCATATTGCAAATTGTTCTAAAAATAATCTTTTAGTACCAACCACATATGATTGGCTCTCTTTACAACTTACCAATATATCTACAATGTTTTCTCGTATGGTCTTCATATATTTTTATTCCTTTATAAATGTTTATTCGTAAAATAACGGAATTATATCGTAGATATATTGTCGTTGTCAATACGATATAATAAAACTATGCGAACACATAGGTTCGCCTCCACATATATTTATAATATTTAACGGGAATTTTATTTGGTGCAAAATATATTAAAAACATTACATAATGAAAACATACTAGCAACAATAAACAAATAAGTGGGCAAAATTTTTTACATTTATTTGAAAACGCATATCCAATAATTGCACCAAGACATTAGACTGGTTTCAAATGTTACCCAATCAATTAAATCAAATTTGGCAACTTTTTGGTTTGCCCTTTCAAGAAGTGTTCTTGCACAATTACATCGCATTCATATAATTACAACTTATTTTTTATCACTGGTGCAAAATATATTTTAAACATTAAATAATGAAAGCATGAAATCCAAACAATAAAAATTTGAGGCCTAAGTTTTTTACTCATCTGAAAATGTGTACCCAAAAAAAACACCAACTAGCATTTTATACAAGTCTTAAGTAGTGTCATCCACATCATATTATTTAGAAACTCTTTCATTTGCTCTATCAATAATTTCTTGCACAATAACACCTCCTATATTTAAAGATTTTATTTTATTGTCACTGAAAATACACGTTAGTATTAGAACGTATTAATTCAATTTATGGTTTAGCAATATAATTATATGAATTGGTGTTAGTTGTTATGTTTCCAAGAAATTATTTTTGTAAAGTAACGGGCCTAATAAGGTTATATGAAACCTAACATTTGCATAATAAATAAAATAAAATGCTATAACTAATAACAGATTTAGTCATGTTTCTTAAATCCGTTATTATAAATAAAAATTTAAAGGAAGGTGTTTATGAGGGTTTTGACTTAGATCACACAATATCAGTGGTGAGTTTTTTCGCACAAGGTATATTAAGCTTTTTCACCTTGTATTTTGCCAATTGTTCCATTATATATGAGTTATCTATCAGGAAGTGCTCAAGATGGAAAGTACAATCAAAAAGTAATTTTTTGATTAATACTTTGTTTTTTATTTTAGGGGTAAGTTTTGCTTTCTTTTTATTAGGGATGGGGTTTTCAGCATTTGGACAATTTTTTGTACAACACCAGATAATATTTTCTCGTATTGGCGATTTTGATTATAATTTTTTGGGATTTCCAACTGGGAGTATTTTTAATACCATTTGGAGGCAGTGAATTCAAGCTTCCTATTATAAGATTAATATTGAAAATGAACCCTGTTACCGCACTTATTATGGGTGTTTTACATTGCTTTGCATGGACACCTTGTGTTGGGCCAGCTCTTTCTACCGTACTCATTATGATTTCATCTGCAAGCACCGCATCAAAAGGAATCATGTGTTAATGGGGATATATACGCTAGGATTTACTTTACCATTTTTATTTCTAGGTATTTATACAACGAAATCTCTAGCTATATAAGAAGCATAGTAACATAGTAGCATATACACAGTTAAACATGGTGCAGTACTTATTTTTAAAATGGGTATAATGATTTATACTGGTGATGAATGGAATAACAGGATATTTATCTTCTCTGTGGAATGACAAATAGTGGAACAAAATATTATTGAACAATGATACTTCGAATGAAGAAATGAAGTTTCATCAAGACAGTGCTTCAAATGAAGCAGATATAATCAAAAAGTACCAGATTGATTTTGAACTTTTTTTGAACAATTTGGCAACAAGCATACACTTGACAAATAAAGGCACAAAATTATTTTTAAATTTTTGGGCAACTTGGTGCCCTCCGTGTGTAAGGGAGATGCCAGATATTCAAAAAAGTTGTATGAAGATTATGGAATGAATTTAGAAGATGCTATTATTTTAGGAGTTGCCTCACCAAATGATCAAAACATATATACTAGAAGGAAGTAAGGAAAATGTAAAATTGATTTTCTTGAAAAACACGGGTACGTATCCAACAATATAAAGGATATGAACGGAGCTTGGTATGCAATATATGGAATTTCAGCGTATCCAACATTTTATGATTGATAAAGATGAGGAAATGTTTTTGGATATGCCAGAGATGTTAACTTATGATATTATGAAAAGCATTATTGAGCAGACTATAAATGGTGTATCTTAAAATTTGACGCAGATAAGGGGTACAGATGTACTCCTATATATAATTTAAATTTATGGTCTTTGCTACTGATATTGATTATTTTCTAAGTTAGGAGCAAGAAGTTCAATATGAGGAGTCTTCAATATTTTCTTCTAGTGGCCAAATTTTAAATGTATATCTTTGTGCGCTTTAGCATCTTTTATAACACTGTCAAGAATTTGAGTATTTGTTTTTGAAACAGCATGTAAAAGCAAAATTGCTCCGTTATGAAGATTATCAGAGATTAATTTAGCAGCCTTTGTTGGGTCAGGTTGTTTATTTACATCAATCTGCACATAGGCAAAGCTCCAAAAAAGATTGATACCCCAAATCTTTTGTCATTGCAAGTATGATTTTTGAGAATAGTCCCATAGAGGTGGACGAAAAAGTTGGTATGGGAGAACCCAAATTATATCTTCGTATTTTTTCTAGATCGGCAATTTCGTGTTTAAAAATATTATAGGAAAATTTGCACATTGAGGCATAGATTTATGGCTCTTGGTATGATTAGCGACAATATGCCCTTCTTCGACCATTCGCCTAACCAGGTCAGGACAGTGTTACATATGGTGAAGTTACTCAAAAAATATATGGAACATTTCATTTGCTTTTAGCACATCTAAAATAGCAGGAGTGTACCCTTTTTCATATCCTTCATCAAAGGTAAGATAAATAATTTTTTCGTTTATATCTCCTACATAGTAGGCATCATAATCTGTAATATTAAATTTAAGCGGATCTGATTTTGGAGTTTGATGATTTTTTTCTCTAGCAATTCCCCAGTTATGAACAGTATTCAATATTTTTGTTGCAAAAACTAAAACTTAATAAAGCTAATAATACATATAAAAATTTTTTCAAAATATTTACTCCTTTCAATAAATTTATTCCTTTCAATATTTACCTAAATAGTATGACCAGTTTGCTCTAAATTATCATGGAATAAACATACAATGTAATTCTTGTTACATTGAACAATAGTATTTTTTGGGATATAGATAGATGTTAAAATCATTTGTGAAATTTATATGTTTAGATGATTACTAAAATATTATTATTA
>LJDB01000065.1 GCA_001983455.1 Candidatus Epulonipiscium fishelsonii | reverse complement strand
CCTACTAAAGAAATTTTAATCCTATTTTAATAATAAACTTTTTAGTTAGAATGCATAGCTTACTTATAATTAGAGCTTCTCTTCAATATTCATATCCCACACATAATTAGAGTTTTCCTTCAGAATTCGTATCCTACACATAAGTAGAGCTTCTCTTCAATATTCACACATAATTAAAGTTTTCCTTCAGAATTCGTATCTTACACATAATTCTCTTCAATATTCACACATAATTAGAGTTTTCCTTCAGAATTCGTATCCTACACATAAGTAGAGCTTCTCTCCAATATTCACACATAATTAAAGTTTTCCTTCAGAATTCGTATCCCACACATAATTAGAATAGATTTGTAGCCATTTCTCCTCATCACTTAATATTCATTGCATAAATATTCATTACACTAATGAATATTTACAAAACAAGCCATACGTTTGTACATATCTGGAATTTCGATGGATACACTAGTGAGAGATATATAGTTATTTTGCAAATTTACCAGTAGCACTAGTCAAATATTTTGTTATTAAAACTAAAAATCTTACTGGAATCATCGACTATGAATATTATTTATAATAAAAATAAGAAAATCGCCTTTAATAGTAATATAAAAAATGCAATGAATTAGCACAAGCCGTTTATTTATCATAGATACAATTATGTTTACTCGAATAACTAGTATCAGAAAATAATGTTTTGAGAAAGAAGTTATATTTATTACACTAGAACATATAATTTGTATATAACATCTTAAAAAAAGGGGAGATTTTGAATGGTAAACCTTGATAAATTTTCGTTATATGATTATTTGGAACGAGAAAGAACCCAAAAAAGAGTATCAATTAAAGAAATTTCAGCTTTTCTCAATTTGACAGAAGCAAATTGGTGCAATAAAAGAGCTAGAGAAAAATTTAGTGGTGAAGAAATATTTAAGATGGCTTATTACTTAGATTTAGATTTAAATCATTTGAAAGAAAGACTGGGTTTTAAAGATGAAGATGTATTTAGTGCATTAGAAGAAATTTCATACATAGGGTACAACAATTTTGATATACAACAACAAGGATTTTCTAAAATTCAACGTTTTTTAAATAATAAATTAATGCTTGAAGAATTGGATGAAAGAGTACTTGTTAAGTTTGGATATTTTGTTGCAAAAACATTACCCGCTGGCAAAGATAGCAACGGGTTACATGCCACTAGGCAATACTTAGAAAACATAATAAAAAATAATATCAAAATAGATTTGAGATTTTTAGCAGGACTTATAGGTGGGTTATTTTTCTCCAAAAATTATTCTTATATCAATCCGTATTATTACAGCAAAGAAACGTTGGTATACTTTTTTACAACATATAACGAAGATGAAATTTGTAATGTGTTAAATATATTGATTGAAAGGCTAGATGAGTATACAAAAATTTCAATTGATAAACGAAGAGGAATATGGGAAAATATTGGCTATGAAAATGAATATGACATAGAAGACAAAGCTGGAAAGCTGATAGATATTTTAATTTGTTATGGCAAAATGGCAAATAGTAAAAAAGTTAACTGTAAAATGGAAATAATAGGTGTAAATCTTAAATATAAATGCAAAAATATATGAAGAAGACGGGGAGCCCCGTCTTTTTTTTTATAAAATTTGAATTATAAGTTATTATTATAAAACAAGTTATCATAAAATTATTATATAACTTGTATCTAAATTTTCCCTAACCAAAGTCAAAACTAAAATATCAAATTAATAAGGAGATAAAAAATATGCAAATAGTAAAAGATATCATAAATTCCCAAAGACAGTGGAACCAATTTATAAGAGAAAGTAATAGAAATTTGTTGCAGGATGCAGGGTTTTCAACAGAAGAACATTTCAAAAGATTTAAACGATATTTAGAAGATGAAAACTTTGAAGCTTTAAATAAAATAATGAAAAAAAATCAAAAAATCGATATAATGTATGGACGCATGTTTAACTGTGTTATAAATAAACCAAAAGCCATGCAATGGCTAATCACAAACGGATATAATATTAATTTAGAGTATGACTATGACAATCCTCTTATAAATGCATTTGAATGCTTTAACAAAGATAGAATTCTTTTTCTCATAGAAAATGGAGCAAGTATTCACATTAAAGATTATAGTGGGCATGATATTTTTCAACGCATGATAGGCAAAGTGGGAGCAAAAAATACAGACAAGATTATAACATTTATGCAATTGGCTGAAGAATTGGGGCGTTCTATAAAAGAATATGGTGGAGAAGGATTTTTGTCAGCCGTTTTTAATGTACATATATACGATGATTTAGAAAGTGAGTATATGAAGATAATAGACTACTTTTTAAAACAAGGTGTAGATATTAATTATAGAAGTACTTATACCAAAATAACAGCTTTGTATATAAGTGCTTGGTATGAAAATTTAAAGATGTGCAAATATCTTGTGAAACATGGTGCAAACCCTTTAATTGGAGATAGAACTGGCGAAAGACCTTATACAAAGATATATGATGAATATAGTTTGGAAATATCCCATTATTTAAAGTCACTTGAGCCTAAAGGCCTTCATGATACCAAGTGGTTTACTAACAATCTTTTAAAACAAGGACTACCTAAACAAGTAATAGATATATGTCTATCTGAAGATAGAGTATTTAAACTTGTCGAAAATATTAATTCTAAAGATGATTACGTTTTAATTAAAGAATATATAGAAAAAGGCGGGGATATATGTTTTAAGAAAATTACTAAAATTGTATCTTGCCGCATCAATAATATATCTCATTTAAGCTTAAGCATAGAAAATAATAATACCAGAATTTATTTTAATTTGGAAAATAAAAGCATTGCTATATGTTCTGTTTATTACTATGTAAACTATGTAGAAGAAAAATATGAGGAAATAGGTGGTGTAGAAGAATTTATTAATATGCTTAAGCCGATTAAATTAGTAAAGTAGTTAAAATATCCTTTTACCACATAAAATATTATGTTATTATAAATTGAAAAGAAGTATAAATAGGGAGTGGTAAAAATGCAAGAAGTAATGTATAATAAATATGCCAATCAAGTCCTTGAAGGAATTCAAAAAGGAGCATTTTTAAGTGTATCCACTGACATTGACAACATAATGACAATTTCTTGGGGCAATTTAGGATTTATGTGGAGACGACCAATTATCACTATTATGATAAGATATTCTCGTTTTACGTATGAAATGTTAGAAAAAAGTAAACAATTTACTTTAAGCATACCATTAACAGATACTCTAAAAAAAGAATTGACTATATGTGGAACAACATCTGGAAGAAATAGTGATAAGTGGGAAACTACAGGCCTTACTAAAGTAAAGGCACACAAAGTAAATTCACCTTTGGTGGGAGAATGTGATATACACTTTGAATGTAAGGTAATTGGAACTTTACCAATGACAGAAGGTATGCTTAATATGGATATAAATGAACAATTTTACAACAAAGGCGACTATCATGTTTTCTACTATGGAGAAATATTGGGAACGTACATTAAAGAAGAAAAGGAGTAATAAAAATGACATTATTTGAACAATGGGATAACTATGGAGAAGATGCAAAAAATCGTTCAACTGAAGAGTATAAAAAGGTAGTTGAAAAATACCTTACAAAAGAAAGAGATATATACGCAAAACTTCTTTCTGAACCAGATTTTATTGAAGAAGGTACCATAAAAGACCTAAGCAAAAAATATAATATGACTGAAGCAGAATTTGTTGGTTTTGTTGATGGAATAAATGATAGTTTAGTTGCAGGACCATATGACCTTGCTGATATGACTGGTGAAGATTCTGTAAAACTAGAGTATGATTTGAAAAAATTATATTGGAACATGCTTGATGCAAAGGCTGACTGGCTTTTTAATCTGAAACAATGGGAAAATCTTTTGACTACAAAAGAAAGAGACGCTATAAAAAGAGACTTCAATAAATCAAAAACTGTTGTTAAATTCCCTAAAATTGGACGTAATGAACCTTGCTCTTGTGGAAGTGGTAAAAAATATAAACATTGTTGTATGCACAAGTAAAAAATATAATTTGGCAAAACAATGTAAAAAAGCTTAAAATTATTTAACTAACTAAGTATAGTCTAATTATTAATAGGCTATACTCTAATAGAATGATTAACTTTTGATTAATTATATAAGTGCCGTCTAACTAGTTTAGACGGCAAAAACATAGAAAGGGATAGTTTATGGATATTTCATGGAGTTATTTTACTATAGGATTACTTTACTTTCTGATTATTTCAATAAAAATTCTTGAACATTTTATAATGGAAAAAGAAAGTAGAGTTGGTGGAGAAAAATTTGATGTTAAACCAATAGATTTTTTACTAAATGTTGCATTTATAACTTTTTGGCTCATGTTGATAATAATGGTAGTACAAATTGTATGTGGAACACCAATAGATTTTAATTTAGAAATAATTACAGTATTAATAATATTACTTACTTTTATTAATAATAGAACTACATTGTTAATTAGGCCACATGTTATAATCTTAGAAGGAAGAGATATTGAAACCAATCTTATAGGTTCGGTACAGCTAAGATCACATAAATATTATTCTATATGCAAAATAAAATTTAATCAAGAAATTCATGGTTTAAAAAGTAAGAGTGTTATTTGTAAACGAGAAGAAGGTCAAAAAATAAAGAACTTGTTAAACAATATAATTATTGAAGAAGAACTAAAAAAAACGGAGAAAAAAGATACTGAAGAAATGTGAAAAAATATTGTGATTATACCTAGTATTAATATGTAAAACATGGTATAATATGCAAATATAATCCTCATGATTTGTATCCTTTTATGGTGGTTAAATTGTAGGGGTTATTTTTTGCATGATAAAAAATTAACTATCCACGTCTATTCTAAAGTCAGAAGTGGAAAACTTCTTCGTGTAAAAATGTTAAAAAATTAAAAGATTGTAGAGGTACAGATTATCGAAATTAAATTATTTGAACAATTAGAACTATCAACAGATTTGAAAAAAGCTATTATTGACATGGGGTTTGAAAAAACTACGCCAATTCAAGGAATGGCAATTCCTCATGTTTTGGAAGGAAAAGATATCATAGCTCAGGCTCCAACTGGAACAGGAAAAACATGTGCATTTGGAATCCCAGCGATTGAAAAAATAGATATAGCTTCACAAATGCCACAAGTATTAGTCTTGTGTCCAACAAGAGAGCTTGCACTACAAATATCAAGAGAATTAAAAAAATTATGCAAATACAAGCGTAATATAAATATATTGCCTATTTATGGCGGAGAATCTATTGAAAGACAAATTACTGCTCTTAAAAGAAAACCACAAATTATTGTTGGAACTCCTGGACGTGTAATGGACCATATTAGAAGAAAAACATTAAAGCTACAAGAAATAAAAACGCTAGTTTTAGATGAAGCTGATGAAATGCTTAATATGGGCTTTAGAGAAGATATAGATATAATTTTAGAAACTATTCCACAAGATAAACAATTTATTCTATTTTCAGCAACTCTTCCAAAGGCGATTTTAGATATAGCAAATAAATATCAAAAAGAAAGTGCCGTTAGAATCAGTGCAACCCCTAAAACAATAACAGTTCCAACAATTGAACAGTTTTATTTAGATGTATATGAAGATAAAAAAACAGAAGTTCTTTCAAGACTTATAGATGCTAATCACTTTAAACTGATGCTTATTTTTTGCAATACTAAAAGAAAAGTAGACGACCTATATAAAGAATTATTGCTACGTGGATACAGAATAGATGCTCTTCATGGAGACATGAAACAAATGCAACGTGATAGTGTTATGAACAAATTTAGAAAAGGTTTAGTAGATATATTGATTGCAACTGATGTTGCTGCACGTGGAATTGATGTTGATGATGTAGAGGCAGTTTTTAACTATGATATTCCTAGTGAACAAGAATATTATGTTCATCGTATTGGAAGGACTGGAAGAGCAAACAGAAAAGGTGTAGCGTATAGTCTTATTTCTGGAAAAGAAATTTATAAACTAAGAGAAATAGAAAGATATACTAAAACCAAAATCCAAAAGATTTCTCCTCCTTCAATGGAAGATATTAAGGAAAATAAAATTAAGTCTATAATAGATGAAATTAAAGTTGAAATATCCAAAGAAAACACCAGCAAATATTTAGGTTATGTGGATAATCTTATAAATGAAATAAGTGCTGATAAAAATATAACTTCTTATGAAATTACAGCTGCATTTTTGTCAAAATCTATCAATAATTTAACTATTGGTTCAAGCAGTAAAGTTAGATCTGATGAACTAGAAGTTAATAGAGATAAAGGTATGATAAATGATAAAAGGTATGCAAGACTATTTATAAATCTTGGAAGTAAGGATAAATTGCAAACTGCTCAATTATTAAAACTTATTATAAACAACACTTCCGTGAAACAAAAAGAAATGGGTAAATTGGATATGCTCGAGAAATTTTCATTTTTTGAAGTTCCAAAATATCATGTGGAAGATGTTATTGAATCTTTGAAGACTAAGAAATTTAAAGGAAGAAAAATTAATATTGAAGTAGCTAATAAAAAGAATAGATAATTATTATGAATAACAGATTTAGTCGTGTTTTTCCTAAATCCGTTATCATGAATTATAAGAAAAGTCTTTTGTCTTTCTTATTATAAATGATATTATGGCCGATAATGCTTAAGGATTGTGAATAAGCTAGTTCGGCTATTTTGTTGTTCCTAAATTTATTGTATATATATCAAAATATATTTTAATAATTAAATAATAACACTAGCAATTATAGATATGATATAATATTATGGTAATAAAATTTATAGTTTGGAGGAGATAAGTATGAGTAAACAAACAATGGAATCTATAATGCAAACTGAAAATGTAAGGTTAGAATTAATTGATGATAGTACAGCATATAAAGTTACTATCATTAGTTACGCCAATTCTATTTTAAAATTCACACCTCCTGTGAAAAACGGAAAACTAGTAAAATTGAAGAAAGGGATGGAAATACCAGTTAAACTAAGTACTAATGCTGGTTTATTCTCTAGTGAAATAAAGGTTGTTGCTATAACTGCACCTTTTTTAGGAAAAGACCCTTCAAAAATGATAATAAGTGCTGAATTAAATGAAGATAAGATATTAAATCCTAAAAAAGCTGTAAACAATAATATCAAAACATTTGATCAAAAACGAGATCATTTTAGGCTAGAAACAAAAATGGAAGTGTACTACATATTTACCTTATCTAGTACAGGGGAAGAAAAGGAAAATACAGAACCAGTATTAGCAACACTTACTGATGTAAGTGCTGGAGGAATGTGTTTGATTTCACAAGAACAATTTAATGCTGAAGACCAGTTAGAATTACATTTTGATATATTGGATAAGAGCTTTATAGTTACAGGCTTTATAATAGGTGCTTCTGAAACACCAGAGGGATATAAAAATAGAATTAAATTTATTGACTTTGATGAAGGAGATGAAAAGGAGCTAACCAGTACAATATTAGCATATCAGAAGAAATCCAACTAATAAAGCTTACACACATCAAATTTCAAGTACAACTGCTATATTTGAAACAACATGTAGTTTTTGCGGATACACATAACACAAAAACAACATGTTGTTTTATCTTAAGACGTGAACCGTCTTTCTCATTTATTCCAATTCATTTTTTTGAAACCTTTTAAATTTTAAGTAATAAAATTAGTAATTATAGATATTATATAATATTAGGGTAAAGTTTGGAGGATATAAGTATGAGTAAGCAAACAATGGAATTTATAATGAAAGATGAAAGTATAAAGATAGAGTTGCTTGATGATGATAATAAAGCATATAAAGTTACTATTATTAGCTATAATAATTCTATTTTAAAATTCACATCTCCTATAAAGAACGGAAAGCCAGTAAAACTAAAAAAAGGGATGGAGATACCAATTCAAATAAGTGCTCATTCTTGTGTATTTTCTAGTGAAATAAAAGTTGTTGCTATAGCTGCACCTTTTTTTAACAAGGACCATTCAAAAATAATAATAAGTGCTGAATTAAATGGTGATATAACTCAAAAATCAGGAAAATATTTAACACCAGTCCCTGAAAAAAGCAATATCAACATATTTGATCAAAAACGAGATAATTTTAGGCTAGAAGTAGAAATGGAAATGTACTACATATTTATATTATCTAGTGCAGGAGAAGAAATGGAAGACACAGAACCAGTATTAGCAACACTCACTGATGTAAGTGCTGGAGGAATGTGTTTAATTTCACAAGAACAATTTAATTCAGAAGACCAGTTAGAATTATACTTTGATATATTGGATAAGAGTTTTACAGTTACAGGTCTTATATTAGGTGCTTCTGAAACACCAGAGGGATATAAAAATAGAATTAGATTTATTAACTTTGATGAAGGAGATGAAAAGGAGCTGGCTAGTACAATATTAAGATATCAACAATTGGATAAATGATGAGAAAAAATCCAAAGGGCGTTTCCCATTATCATAAATAAGGCAATTTCCACACTATTCCGAAGAACATGTAGTTTTTGAAGATACACATAGCAGAAAAACTAAATGTTAGTTTACATCGTTTAAATAATAACATAAGATACTTGGTATTATCATGAATAAAAAAAAGACTAAAGGTTTTTTCTTATTATTCATGATAATGGATTTAAGAACAAAGTGACTAAATCTGTTATTTATCGTAGAATAGGGGGAATATATGAAAGAAGTACTTATTTTAAAATTAAATTTTAAAGGAAAAATTATTTCTTATAACAAATATGCAAGCCTTAGATTGGATTTAAAAGCAACGGACGATATTTATGAAATTATTATTCCAACTAACCATAATAAAGTTAAAAGTTTATTAAGAACTGCTTCTAAAAATAGAAATAAATTAAGTACAGAACTAATTTTTAAAGATGCAACAGATAGAAATGTTTATACAATGTGTATAGTTGAATATAATATTACTATGCAAGAAATTGAAATTTCAGCAATACAAGTAAATAGAGTATCACTTACATCAGATAAAAATAAACATTCAAAAAAGTTGTTTTATGATGATTTAACAAAAATTCCAAATAAAGAATACTTTGAAAGTTATTTTTATAAAAATAAACATCTTATTAAAGATGCAGCATTAATTTACCTAGATATAGATAATTTTAAATCGATTAATGACTCTTTAACTCGTAAAGCTGGAGATAGGGCATTAACAACAATTGCTTCAAGATTACAAAATGTTGATTATAGTGATTACATTGTTGGTAGAATTGTAGGGGATGAATTTATTATTTTATTAAAATCAGTGAAAACAAAAGAACGAGTGGAAGAGTTTCTAAATATTATTACTAAAACATTTAATGAACCTTTTGTAATAGGCAATGTAACTTTTGTAGTTTCCTATAGTGCAGGCATTGCAATGTATCCTGTAAATGGTCGAGATTTTGAAGAGTTGTTTGATAATGCTACAATCGCTTTAAACAAAGCTAAAGCTAATGGCAAGCGTCAATATAGTTTTTATGATGATAGAATTAAATCTCATGTATTAAGAAAAGTTTATATGGAAAGTGAAATTCGTGAAGGATTAAAAAATGAAGAATTTAGTTTATTTTATCAGCCTCAAATTGATGTTAATACTAAAAAAATAGTAGGTTTTGAAGCTTTAGTTAGATGGATTAAACCTGACGGACAGATTATTCCGCCATTTAAGTTCATTCCCATTGCTGAAGAAACAAGATTAATGGTACCTATGGGAACATGGATTTTGAAAGAAGCTTGTTTATTTATAAATAGACTTAAAGATAAAGGGTATTCTGATTTTAGTGTGGCTGTTAATATATCTGGAATACAGATTGCGGAAGATAATTTTGTTCAAATAGTTAAAGCCATTATTACAGAAACTAATATCAATATAAATAACTTGCATTTTGAAATTACTGAAAGTGTTTTGATGACAGATATGGAACAGACTACAGAAAAAATTAAGCAGTTAAAAGATATGGGTATTAGTATTGCTTTAGATGATTTTGGAACGGGATATTCTTCTCTTACTTATTTAAAAAATTTTCCGATAAATATTTTAAAAATCGAAAAGAATTTTGTAGATGATATTGGAACTAATCGAAAAAATTTGGTAGGTGTTATTATAGATTTAGGGCATGAATTAGGTTTGGAAGTTGTAGCTGAGGGAATAGAGCATATTGAACAATTAAAATACCTAGAGGACTATAAATGCAACATAATACAGGGATATATTATAAGCAAGCCACTTCCAGAAAATGAATTATTAGATTTTATAGAAGAATATAATTTTTAGGGATTATATTAAATAAAATTAGAAAGGAGTGTAAATGTGCGAATAATAAAAATTAGAGAGGAGTATACCAATTGAAAATTTAATTGGTGCAAAATATGGGAGAGATGAAAGAAATAATTATAATTAAAGTAAATGCAAGTGGAAAAATTACAAATATGAATGAATATGCAAAAAAAAATCTTGCTTTATCAGAGGGAATAGTGCATCTGGATAATGTTCTTGCAAATAATAATTTTGAAAATATTAAGGCTCTAATACAAAATTTAAATAATAGCAGGCGAATTAGTTTAAGATTAATTTTTGCAGGGATAAACAATAAAAATATTACTACCATTTGTACAATTGATCAAAATATTAATACCGAAGAAATAGAAATTTCAGCTATCAAATTACAAACATTAAATATACTAGATCCTTTGACACAACTTCCCAACTCAGACTATTTTAATACTTATTTTGAGCGAAATAGTAACAGCAAAAAAGCACTTATTTATTTAGATATTGATAACTTTAAATTTGTTAATGATTCATTTGGAAAAAAAGCAGGAGATAACACTTTAAAAGAAATTGTTAATAGGTTAAAATCTTTAGATTATCCATCATATTTATTAGGAAGAATAATGGCTGATGAATTTATTATTATTCTTGAGAATATAAAGCATTCAAATGATATTTTAGAAATACTTCAATTAATTAATACTAAGTTTGACGAAACCTTTACTATAAATGGAGTCACATTTGGATTAACTTACAGTGCAGGAATTGCTATGTATCCCCAGGATGGAAATAATTTTGAGGAAGTTTGCAGCCATGCAGATATTGCAAATCACAAGTCAAAGGAAGATGGCAAACGTAAGTATACTTTTTATCAATCAGACATTAAATACGATGCTTTAGAAAAAGTTTATATGCAAAATGACATTCGTGAAGCAATACAAAATAAAGAATTTTGTTTATTTTATCAGCCTCAAGTTGATCTCAAAAAATGTCAAACTCGAGGATTTGAAGCATTAATTAGATGGATTAAATCTGATGGGCGAATTATTGCACCACTAAAATTTATTCCTAGAGCAGAGGAAACAAGACTTATAATACCTATGGGAACTTGGGTTTTAAGAGAAGCATGTTGCTTTATAAATCGTTTGAAAAGAAGAGGCTACAAAGATGTTTATGTAGCTGTTAATGTTTCAGGAGTTCAATTAGCGGAAGATAATTTTATTGAAGTAGTTAAAGAAATTGTAGAAGAAACTAAAATAAATGCAAAAAATCTTCACTTAGAAATAACAGAAACAATATTGATGACAAATATGAAGGAAACGACTAATAAAATTAGAGCGTTACAAGATATGGGTATTAGTATTGCTTTAGATGATTTTGGAACAGGATATTCTTCTCTCACATATTTGAAGCAATTTCCGATAAATATATTAAAAATTGAAAAAAATTTTGTAGATGATATTGGAACTAATAAAAAAAATTTAGTTAGCTCAATTATAAATATTGGTCATGAGCTAAACTTAAAAGTTATAGCAGAAGGAGTAGAAAATAAAATTCAAGTAAATTATTTAGAGAGTTTTAACTGTGATATATTACAAGGCTATCTTGTAAGTAAACCATTACCAGAAGCAGAAGCACTTGCATTTTTAAAAAATAAAAGACCATTTCGTATATAAGGGATAGACCACAAGTCTCATCCCCTTTTTTCATTAATAGCTATCTTATATGTGCTGTGTTCATGTTAAAGTTTTGAGAGGGCCTAGCATTTATATAAAATAATTTTAAGGTCAGTTAATTTTTTTTATTTTTAAACTATGTATTTTATAAGCTCTTATTGGTATATACTAAAAAAAGATAAAATTTAAAAAGGAAATCAAAAAGATATATCGTATTTAATATAATATCTAAAAATTTTATAAATGAGGTAGATAATGTTTTTTTCGGATGATTTTATTCAGAAAGTTAGAGAACAAAATAATATTGTAGAAATAATTTCAGAACATACCAATTTGACTAGGAAAGGTCAGTCATATTGGGGAATTTGTCCTTTTCACAATGAAAAAACCCCCTCTTTTTCAGTTAGAGAAGATAAACAAATGTATTATTGCTTTGGCTGTGGAGCTGGAGGAAATCTTATTACATTTCTAATGGAAAAGGAAAACTTATCTTTTCCTGAATCAATAGTAAATTTGGCAGAAAGAAAAAATATTTCACTTGAATATGGAGAGAATATAAAACCAAATAAAAAGAATGACATTTTTGAAATATATAAAATGGCAGCAAGATTTTATTATTTTACATTAAAACAGTCGAAAAACGAAAAAATAATGAAATATTTGGAAGATAGAGGGCTAAATCGAGAAATTATTAAAAATTTTGGGATAGGCTACGCACCACCTGACTATAATATATTATATAGATATTTTAAAGAGCAAGGGTATGAAGATGAAATTTTAGTGAAAAGTGGACTTTGTCAACAAAAAACAACTAGAATATATGATAGATTTTCAAACAGAATAATGTTTCCAATATTCAACCCTTTAAAGAAAGTAATTGCATTTGGAGGAAGAGTTATTGGTGAAGGGCAACCAAAATATTTAAATTCCCCTGAAACATCTATTTTTGATAAAAGCAAAGTATTATATGGTTTAAATTGGGCTAGAGCTAATAAGCACGATTATTATATATTGGTAGAGGGATATATGGATGTAATTGCTATGCATAAATCTGGGTTTACGCAGACAGTTGCTTCTTTAGGTACAGCTTTTACAGCTTCTCAAGCAAAATTATTAAAAAGGTATACTAGTAAAGTTATAATTTTTTATGATAATGACGTAGCAGGTTGCAATGCTACTTTAAGAGCAATTCCCATACTTAGAAAAGAAGAAATTGAGGTTAAAGTACTACAGCTTGAACAAGCAAAAGATCCCGATGAATTTATAAGAAAACATGGAACGGAAAAACTACAGCAACAACTTGATGAAGCCAAAACAGATGTATGGTTTCAAATTGAAAAACTACAACAAAAATATGATTTAAATATACCAGAGCAAAAAATAAAATTCCTAAAATTTGTTGCACAAATAATAGGAAATATTTCTAGTACAATAGAACAAGCGGTTTATATTAACGAGATAATTAAAATATATAATATAGATAAAAATTCATTAGAAGCAGAAATTAGGCGAATTTTTAAAAATTCATTAGAAGCACAGGCTCAACAAAATTTTAGAGATTCTATTGAACTTACGAATAAAGTTTATAGTAATAATAAATATAAGGTTTCTAAACCGAATATTTTTATAGAACTTTTGGCTACACTATACCATTATAGATTTATATATGCCTTTATATCACCCTATATAAACAAAGATCTATTTGAAGAAGGTATATATAAAGAATTATTTATTTGTATCACTAATAATATTGAAAATGGGGAAGAAATTAATATAGATTATTTTGTGAATTGCTATAAAGATATAGAAAGTCAAAAAATAGTATCAAAGGTCTTGATGTATGAAGATGAGAGATATAAGGACATAAATAAATTAAATAAGATGATAAATGATGTAGTAAAAAAAATCAATTATGAAGATATAGCAAAAAAACAAAAGACAATAAATAATCCACTAGAACAAATTAACCTGCTTGAATACAAGAAAGTGATTGACAGATTGTATATTGACATCACAAATGGTTAGACTAGTAAAGACGAAAGGATGGAGTAAATTGAAAGAGGATACACAAAATCAAATAATTATAATTAAGGTGAGGTTAGAACAGCTACTAAATTTGGCAAAAGATAATAAAGGAATATTGCAGCAAAAAGATATTTCAGATGCTTTTATAGATTTAGACTTAGATCCAACCAAAATAGAGCAGGTCTATGATTACCTTGAATCAAATAATATCGACATAATTGATGAATTGCAAGATATGGAGATTATTGAGGAAGAGGAAGAAGTAGATTTTTCGCTACCTGAAGGAATTAGCATAGATGATCCTGTTAGAATGTATCTTAAAGAAATAGGTAAAGTTCCACTTCTTTCTGCGGATGAAGAAATAAGATTAGCTCAGCGTATGGAAAAAGGCGACCCTGAAGCTAAAAAACGGCTGGCTGAAGCAAATTTAAGACTTGTAGTTAGTATTGCAAAAAGATATGTTGGTAGAGGAATGTTGTTTTTAGACCTTATTCAAGAAGGAAATTTAGGGCTAATAAAAGCAGTTGAAAAATTTGATTATACTAAAGGGTATAAATTTAGCACGTACGCTACTTGGTGGATACGCCAAGCAATCACTCGTGCAATTGCCGATCAAGCCCGTACAATAAGAATTCCTGTTCATATGGTAGAGACAATTAATAAACTAATGCGTGTATCACGTCAATTACTTCAAGAACTAGGGAGAGACCCCCAACCAGAGGAAATTGCAAAAGAAATGGAAATGCCTGTTGCAAAAGTTCGTGAAATTATGAAGATTTCTCAAGAGCCAGTTTCACTGGAGACTCCAATAGGAGAAGAGGAGGATAGCCATCTAGGAGACTTTATTCCTGATGATGAGGTACCTATTCCAGCGGAAGCGGCTGCATTTACTTTGTTAAAAGAACAGCTTTTAGAAGTTCTAAACACTTTGACGGAAAGAGAACAAAAAGTTTTAAGACTTAGATTTGGATTAGATGATGGTCGAGCTAGAACTCTTGAAGAAGTAGGAAAGGAATTTACTGTTACAAGAGAACGTATACGACAAATCGAAGCAAAAGCTCTTAGAAAATTACGCCACCCAAGTAGAAGTAAAAAATTGAAGGATTATTTGGAATAAATATGTGGGCGGTCAATGGCCGTCTATTTTTGTTGAAAGGAATAAATATGAAATTATCAAACAGACTAGAGCAAATTGCAAGTTTTGTACAGCAAGGAAGTATTGTAGCTGATATAGGCACAGACCATGCATATATACCCATATTCTTAAGTCAACATAATATCGTTAAAAAATGTATTGCTTGTGACATTAATAAAGGTCCACTAGAAAATGCCATAAAACACATTAAAAAATATAAAATAGATAATGTAGAGACTAGAATAAGCAACGGATTGAAAAACCTTTGTAATGAAGACAATATCGATACACTTATTATTGCAGGTATGGGAGGATACTCAATAATAGAAATTTTAACTAATGATATTAATGAAATTTTAGAAAACGTAACCACTCTAATAGTACAACCACAAAATAATAAACCAGAAGTAAGAAAATTTTTGCATAGTATTGGATTTAAAATTTATGCGGAACAATTTTTGAAAGAGGACAATAAAATTTATACTATAATAGTGTGCGAAAAGGGTCATGAAGTTTATAAAGATTATGAATACATTTATGGGAAATATATGATTGAAAATCCTAATAAAACATTTTTAGATTGGATACACTATGAAGGCGTGCAACACAAAGAAACACTAGAGTATATAAAAGGCTTAGAACAGAGTTACTCCATACTACAATGGAAAGAAGAAGTTGAGCGAAAATACAATGTATATAAGGAGACGGGCTTATGAAAGTTGGAGATATATTAAGTTACTTGGAAGAATTAGCACCAGTATCACTAGCCGAAAGTTGGGACAATGTAGGTTTAATCCTAGGACAAAAAGATAAAGAAGCCAATAAAGTATTATGTGCTCTAGACTTGAATGAGGAAGTTTGTGATGAAGCAATCTCTGAAAATGTAGATTGCATTGTTACACACCATCCATTTTTATTTATAGCGATAAAGAACATAATATTTGATAATTCTAAGGGAAGAATTATTGAAAAATTAATTAAAAACGACATTTCAGTTATTAGTATGCACACTAATTTAGATAGCTCTAAAAAAGGAATAAATGAATTTATTGCAAAAAAATTAGACATTAAAAATAGTTGTGTTTTACATAACAACGAAATGGAAGAAGGACTAGGAAGATACGGAGAAATTGAACCGCTACAAATTGGTGAATTAATAAAAAAAGTGAAGTCTATATTTAATATTGAATATGTAAGAGTTGCTGGAAATATGAACAATACAGATATAATTACAACAATTGCTGTATGTTCAGGAGATGGAGCAAGCCTTATTGACAAAGCTAGTGAAGTTGCACAAGTTTACATTACAGGAGACATAAAATTTCACGATGCACAAAAATCTTATGAACGTGGATTTATAATAATTGATGCTGGTCATTATGCATCCGAACAAATTATTATTCCTGTGTTAACAGAGTATTTAAACAAATATGTAAAAACCATTTCCTCGAAAATAAATGGCGAAGTGTTTAGATTAATGTAGGTTATGCTTCTTTATTCAGGAAAATTTCTATTGACAGATTTGTTAATGCATGATAAGGTAAATTGTTAAGTAAATCAGATAATCGCATACACATTGCCGAAAGGTTGTGTCTGAGGAACGTCCGAGCTTCATAGAGCAAAGGTGCTGGATAACGCCCAGTCGAGGCGACTCGAAGGAAAGTGCAACAGAAATAAACCACCTATAACCATAATGAAGGGGGAGCAATGTAATTTTCTTCATTATGCATGATAATAAAGGCGAGGTAACATGAAGGCCTTTATTATAAGTAGGAAAGGATGGAAAGGCGAGGTAAGAGCTCACCGTTTTTTTGGCGACAAAAAAAGCCATGTAAACCCCACCTGAAGCAAGACCGAATAAAAAGATAGTTTGAAACTGCTCGTTATATCTTAGGTAGGTTGCTGAAATAAATAGGTAACTATTTGTTTAGATAGATGATTATCAAATACAGAACTCGGCGTATAGATTTGGTTAATAGAAAAGGAACGTTTATAATAACGTTCCTTTTTTGTGTTGTTCGCAGGAATTGTGTTTCCCTACAATATTACATTGCTTTTTCAAACAAAGCGATCATATCTTGCAACGTAGTTTTCCTTGGGTTAACTAGAACATTGCCTGATTTCATTGCATCTTGAGCCATAACTTCAATTTTATCCTTTGTTACTTCAACTACACTTAAAGATGCTGGTATTTTTAAATCTTTATTTAACTTCTTAATTTCACTAATTAACATTTCAGGTACGAAATTTTCAACTTTACCACTAGAGCTTTTAATATAATTATAAATTTTTTCATAACGGCCATTATCAGCTAGTGCATTATACTCCATAATAGTAGGTAAAAGAATAGAGTTAGCTGTACCATGTGGAACATGGAAAAACGCACTTACAGGGTGGCTCATAGCATGAACATTTCCAAGTCTTGCCCAAGCAAAAGCAATTCCCGCAAAGTTTGACCCTAGCATCATTGCACAAGCAGCATCTTCATTAGATCTGTTAGCCACAAATTGGCGAAGATTTGCTCCAATTAGTTCCATTGCTTTTTCAGCCATAGCATCTGAAAAAGGTGTAGCTGCTGTAGAAAGATACGCTTCAATAGCATGAATTAATGCATCTAGGCCAGTTGGAGCTGCAATAAATTCAGGTAGTGTCATAATTAACTCTGGATCTAAAATAGCATATTTAGGGATGTTGTTATAACTAAATACAGAGAATTTATAATTTCTTTCCTCATCATTGATAACTGCAGAAGCTGTTACTTCTGAGCCTGTACCAGCTGTTGTTGGAATAGCAATAATAGGTGTAATTGGTCCAGGAACTATATGAGCACCTTCATAGTCTGTAATTTGTCCACCATAAGTTGAAATAACGCCAACCGCTTTTGCTATATCTATTGGGCTCCCACCTCCCAATGCAATAATTATATTAGCTCCACTATCTTTATATAATTTTGTACAATCATTTACATTGTTCACAGTGGGGTTTGGCACTACATCAAGATAACTTGAAACGCTAACTCCTGCATTATCTAATATATCTAGTACTTTTTTCACTACTCCTATTTTTTCAAGCCCTCTATCCGAAATCAAAAATACATTTTTAGAATTGTTTTCTTCTAGAATTGTTTTTAACTTATTTAAACTTCCTACGCCAAATTCAACAGTTTGTGGTATCTTAAAATTAAAATCTTTCATTAAAGTATTCTGCTACTCAAAATATGGACAAAAATACCCATACCGAGATTTTTCCTATTTCAACGTGTCTGGTTTGGTTAATTAGATACTCTAATAACTACTTCCA